>NC_015578.1:3122974-3435272 GCF_000214375.1 Treponema primitia ZAS-2
CACCCCCAGCCGCAGGTCGCCCGCCGGGGCGGCTAACCTGGCCACAGCCCAGGGGCTGGCCCTGCTTAGGCGTAACTATATCCCCTCATTTGTAACCGGCCCGGACCCCGCGCCCCTGGAGACCGGGTCCGATGAACAGGTGGTCAAACTGCGGCTCTCCCGAAGGTCGGTTTCCGAAGGCTTCCGGGAGATTATCCTGAATATCACCCCCACCACCCATCTGATCCGGCGTATTGAGGGAAGGACCATTGCGGATGTCCTGGTCCGGTTTGATTTTTCAGATATAAAAATCAACCAAGGAATTCCGGAGCAGCGGTTTATCTATGACTCTCCTGCTTCAGCTAATAATTTTAATAATTTTTTGTTTAGTGATACTGACTAATGTAAAACAGGCATTCATCCGTTTCAAAGGAGCGCTGAAGGTTTCCTAAAACGGTATGGAGGAGGAAATCTGTGGAGTCCCTGGGAGATAAATTAAAATCTACCCGTGAGAGTAAAGGTTATACTTTTGATTATGTAGGACGGGAAACTAATATTGCTACCCGTTATCTGGAAGCCCTGGAAAATGAGAATTTTTCTGTTTTTCCCGGGGAACCCTATCTTCTCGGTTTTTTGCGGAACTATGGTGAATACCTCGGTCTGGACGTGAACGAGCTGATTAGCCTGTACCGGTCCCTGAAGATCCAGGAACAGCCCGTTCCGGTGGAACATCTCCTGAGATCCCCCTCAAAGCTGCCAAAGGTGTTCATCACCATTGCTGTGGTTCTCCTTGGCATTAGTGCCATAGTGGGGGGCATTTATTTCTTCATGAACATCCCCTGGAAAACCGAAACCGCCGAGGCGGCGGTACGGCCCGTGGTGGCCTATACCCTGGAAGGCAGCTTTCTGGAGCGGCGTTTTTACCGCGGGGATACAATTACCATTCCCCTGGGAGGGGAACTGTATAAAATGGAACTCATCAACCTGGGTGAAGCGGTGACCATCTCCGCCCCCACCGGGACGGTAATCCTCGATCTGGGCCAGGAAGTTAACGTAGATATCAACAACGATGGTGTGGGGGATATACGGATAAGTGCACAAGAATTTGCACGAAACGATCCCGCCATGGGGGTACAGCTCCGTTTTGATATCAGTACCGATCTGGGAGTATATGTTGCCGAGGCAACCGGAGAAAGATTGTCCGAAATTGCAGAATCCGGAGGAATCGCCGCCCAGGAAGCGGCAGGAAGCAGTGTTTCTAACGCCCCGGTTATCTTCGCATCCTCCAACGCCTATCCCTTTACCCTCCAGGCATCTTTCCAGGGTTACTGTATGTTCCGCTGGGAAATACTCCGGGAACGGGATCGGCAGGGCAGAAATGAGCAATACTATGTCAGAACCGATGAACTCAATATCCAGGCCCAGAACGGTATCCGCATCTGGGTGTCCAATGCCACGGCGGTAAAACTCCAGGTCATTGGGGGGGGCCGCACGGTTCCCCTGGAAATCGGCGGAGCCGGCGAAGTGGTGGTGGCCGATGTGCGATGGGTCCGGGACGACGACGGCCGGTACCGGCTGGTCCTGATCCGGCTCGACTGACTATGGCCGCCAAACAGCCCGGTCCTGGTTATTACTTGGATCCCTTTGGGTGTGTAAAAAACCAGGTGGACGCAGAAACCATGATGGCGGTCCTGGAAAACTCAGGCTGGCGCCAGGAAGAAGCGGAAGACGCGGACCTCATCATCGTTAACTCTTGTGCCTTTATAGAAAGCGCCAAGCAGGAATCGATCAACGCCGTCCTGGGTTACCGTAAACTCTATCCGGGTAAAAAAATACTCCTGGCCGGCTGCCTGGCCCAGCGTTATGCTGAAACCCTGGCGGGGGAACTGGGGGAAGCGGACATGATCTTCGGCAACGGCGACCTTTCCCGCATACACGAAGCCGCTAAAGCCGCCATGGCCAGCCCAGGTCTTTCAGGCGGCGCCCCGGGTGATAATCCCCGGACCCTGGTCCCTCCGGTTCCAGCAAGCGGCCTTGCCGGCGGTTTTAGCGGCAGCAGCCTGCCCGGCTCGCCCGAGGAAATGCTTCTCACCGGGGAACGGCCTCTGCTCTCCCTGCCCGGTTCAGCCTATGTAAAAATTTCCGAAGGCTGCAACAACCGCTGTACCTTCTGCGCCATCCCTGGCATACGGGGCCCCCTGCGCTCCCGGGCCGCAGTATCGGTGCTGGAGGAATGCCGCCGGCTTCTGGACCGGGACGTTCAGGAAATCTGTCTTATTGGCCAGGACCTGGGTTCCTACGGCACCGACCTGGCCGGCGGCCCTGTTTCCGGCAGATCCGCAGAATCGCTGCCGGAATTGTTGGAGGCCATCGCAACTCTGCCGGGCCGCTTCTGGGTACGGCTCCTCTACATACACCCGGACAATTTTCCCCGGCCCATCCTGGACCTAATCCGCCGGGACAGCCGCTTCCTCCCCTACTTTGACCTGCCCTTCCAGCACGGTTCCGCAGCAACACTGCGGGCCATGAACCGCCGGGGCAGCGCCGAAGCCTACTTGGACTTAATCGCGGAAATCCGGACCCTTCCTGACGCAGTAATCCGCTCCACCTTCCTTACGGGCTTCCCTGGGGAAACCGAAGAGGACTTCCAAGCCCTCCTGGATTTCCAGGCCAAGGCGCAGCTTGACTGGGCGGGGGTCTTTACCTATTCCCGGGAGGAGGATACCCCGGCCTATTCCATGAAGCACAGGGTGCCCAAAAAGATCGCCGCCCAACGGAAATTTCTGATTGAAGAACAGCAGACCGGGATCACGGAAAAACGCATGGACCGTTTTGTGGGAAGGACCCTGGATGTTCTGGTGGAAGAGGCGGTGGACGAAGCGGAAGCGGGAGAAAGCGGCCCCGGCGAAGAGGGGCTCTACCTGGGCCGGCTCTACTGCCAGGCGCCGGAGATAGACGGATCGGCGGTGATCCGGTCAGAAATACCGCTGATCCCCGGGGCCTTTGTGCGGGGCCGGGTATTCGCCCGGGCGGGGGTGGATCTGGAAGTCACTGTTTCTCAAATTTAAGCCCGCACTTTTTAACCTCAAAAAGCTTCACCCTTTGCCCTGGACCCCTCCTTATGCTATACTCTCCTTTATGACATCCCCCCTCCCTCCCTATCTGGAAACCCTCAACCCGGAACAGCGCCAGGCGGTGCTCCATACCGGGAAGTCCTTGCTTATCCTGGCCGGGGCGGGTTCCGGGAAGACCCGGGTGATCACCACCAAGATCGCCTGGCTCATACAGGAACAGGGGGTGGACCCCCGGTCAATCCTGGCGGTGACCTTTACCAACAAGGCGGCCCGGGAAATGGCCGAGCGGGCAAGGCTCATCGACGAGCGGGCAGCCGGGGCCATGCTGCGGACTTTTCACTCCTTCGGGGCATGGTTCCTCAGACGTAATGGAACCCTGGGGGGGCTCAACTCCAACTTTACTATTTACGATGACGATGATGTGGTCTCCCTCCTTTCTACCCTTCTGGAAGATATCCCCAAGCCGGAGCTCCGGCAGATCGCCCACTCCATATCCCGGGCTAAGGATTACTTTCTCTCACCGGAGGACCCGGAACTGGACCTGATAAACCAGGATGGAAAATTCCGCAGTATCTATGGTAAGTACGAGGAACGGATGGCCCAAATAGGTAATATGGACTTTGGGGACCTGATCAAGAAGCCTGTAGAAATACTGCGGAACAATCCTGCTGTGGCCCAGCGTTTCCGTGACCGTTTCCGGGTGATCCTGGTGGATGAATACCAGGATTCCAATATTGCCCAGGCAGAATTACTGAAGGAACTTTGCAGCCCATCTACCTATATCTGTGTGGTGGGGGACGATGACCAGTCAATCTACCGCTTCCGTGGGGCGGAGGTTCGGAATATCCTGGAATTCCCCGGCCATTTTGAGGGGACCGACATTATTAGGCTGGAGCGAAACTACCGGTCCTTTTCACCTATCCTGGACCTGGCATCCTCGGTGGTGAACAAAAACGAAGGCCGCTTGGGGAAAACCCTTTTTGCCGAACGGGGGTCCGGAAAAATACCGACCCTGGCCTTTCTTCCGGACCAGGATGCGGAGGCTTCATTTTGCGCGGAGCTTATCCAAAAATCCGTAAACAGTGATGGTAAGCGGCGCTCCCTCTACGCCGACTGGGCTATCCTCTACCGTACCAACGCCCAGTCCCTGGGCTTCGAAACCGAATTCCTCCGCCGCCGCATCCCCTACCGGGTAGTGGGTTCCCTCAAGTTTTATGAGCGGGAAGAGATCAAGGATGCCCTGGCCCTCCTCTCCTTCCTGGTAAACCCCCGGGACGAGATAGGCTTCCGCCGGGTGGTGAACAAACCTACCCGGGGCGCAGGCCCGGCTACAGTGGACCGCATCGTGGGCGAAGCCCTCATGGACGGTTCCGGGGGTGACTTGGCCGCCGCAGCCCTGCGGATCATGCCAGAGCTACCCCCAAAGGCCCGCTCAGGGATACGCGCCTTCCTTACTGCGCTAAAAGGGGGGCTTTCCCTGCTCGACACGGCTTCTCCCGCCACTAACGATGCAGCCCTGCCGGCAGCAGGACCGACCGGGAAGCCAACGCTGCTTTTTCCAGGGAACCAGGATGCCGATACAACAAACAACAGTATTTCTGCTGATACCGACAGCAAAGGCAACAGCAGAAAACCTGACAATATTCTTCTTTTTCCGGATACATCCGGCAGTAATGGTACTCGGGATGAAAAAGACGGGGGAAAACGCCGTGCCCGTAATAAAAAGCAGGAGGGCCTCAGAGCCGGGGAAGGGCTTTCTGCCTGTGTGGCACGGCTCGTTGAGGATTCGGGGATCGCAGAATATCACCTGACCCACGACGATGTCACAAGCAACCAGCGTATAGGCAACCTTCAGGAACTGATCAACGCTGCCAGTCTCTACCCTGCCACCCGGGAGGGGCTCCTGGAATTTCTGGAGCATATCGAACTGGACCGCTCCATTGAGCAGGAGGCTGGGAAGGAAGGAGAAAAGGATGTAGTAACCCTGATCACCCTGCACAATACCAAGGGACTGGAATTCCGGCGGGTGATCATGACCGGTGTGGAGCAGGGGGTCTTTCCCCGGGATGATAAAAACGGGGATGATCTGGAGGAAGAGCGGCGGCTTTTCTACGTGGGTGCTACCCGGGCCATGGACGAGCTGTACCTGACATCCTGCGCCATGCGCCGCATGTACGGCCGCACCATGCCCATGGAAGCTTCCCTTTTCCTCGGTGAGGCAGACAAGGCGGTGCTCCGGGTCATCGGGAATGCCCCCTACGGCTTTGCCGGTTCCACGTCCCGAGCCCCTTCGCCCAGGCAGCAGCAAAACTACGACACCCCCGGCCCGGGCAAGGCCAAGGCTTCATCGGACGGCCGCTGGAAGCTGGGGGACAGAGTCTTCCAGGACGATCAGGGCTACGGCGCGGTAACTGAAATACGGGAAAGCGAAGAAGGGCCGGTAATTTTGGTGCGCTTTGAAACTGGTAAGGAAAACCGCTTCCTCAGCCTCCATCAAAGTTCACGGTATACAAAGATAGGTGACGATGTTTAACGATACTGCCTTTTCAGATAAATCCGCCGCAGCCCTACTGCGCGGGGAACTTCATTGCAATTTGCGCCTGGTTCCGCCGGTACTCCGCGCCCGGGACTTCCATCTTTACACCCAGGACGGCAGCCGGCTGCTTGACCTCTGGCAATACGGCGGCAAAGCGATCCTGGGCCACACCCCGCCGGGGGTACTCCGCTCTTTCAAAAACAGTGCCGAGCGCGGCCTCTTTGCCCCCCTCCCCCACCCCCAGGAACGGCGTTTCATCAAGGCCTTGTCCATATTGCTCCCCGGCATGGACTTCCGCTTATACAACAGTGATACTGAGCTCCGCAATGATCTTAATGCCGCCGGCTTCCCCACCGATGCGCCGCTTCTCTGGCGGCCCTTCCTGGATGAAGCGCTCCCTGCGGACCGGCCCCTCATACCGGTACTGCCCCTACCCTGGCCCGGGGCGCCCCTGGTCCTGGCCTTACCCACAGCTTTACTGGCAACCTTACCCGAGTTCCCCGCGCTACTTGCAACGCAGTTACCCGCGCAGCTGCTCTCCCCGGCAATACTAGCCGCAGCGACCCGGGGCATCCACGACCTGATCGCCGCATCCCCAGCCCGGGGCCGGGTGAAGTACCCGCGCATTGAGCAGGCCCTTACCGCAAGCCCATGGCAGCAGCGGGGCATTTACCTGTATTACCGGGAGCGCCTGGAGGATGAAGAATGGTCCGGGCTTTTCAGGCAGTTTCTGGAACAGGGTTTCCTGCTCCCGCCATCCCAAGATCAGCCGCTGATACTACCGGGGATTCTGTCAGCCGGGGAAGAGACAAAGCTGGCGGGGCTGCTCCGGTAATTCGGCGGGAAACGCTTTGCCGTCATTTGACAAAAAATAGGGGCGCCGTAAAAACCAATTCAGGTTTTCACGGCGCCCTTTATGTTTTCTTCCTACAGTCTTTTAAAAACTTTTTGGCATCTTTATGTTTCACAACATTGTTTTAATGCCTTTTTCATTAATACCCTTCCGGGGGTGACTGTCACCCTCAGCCCGGAAAGTGTAAACTTCCCGGGCTGAAAGTGCCAGCTAGTCTGTCCAGTTAGCATTATCCGGAGTCGTTGACGACAGGTCTTTGTCTGCGGCCACGGTAGTATTGCGGATTTTAGTCGTGCCACTGTTGTAGAAGTATATAGCCTGGCCCCAGAGATCGCCACCACTTGCCGTATTTTCATACGGATGACCATCACTGTCATTCTCCGCTGGTGCATTATTACCATATATAATACCGCCATCCTTAAGGAAGTTTTTAGCCACAAACACGCCTCCGCCCATGTTAGCTGCAGTGTTGCCGGATACCCTGGCATTATTATGCATATTCATCCCAGCATCGCCATAGACAAATACGCCGCCACCACCAGATCCACCCTTAGAAGTGTTGTATGAAATAACCGAATCGCCATTCATGGTAAGGGAGGGGCCGGTGCCGGTGCCGGCGTAATTAAGGGCGACTCCCCCGCCATTGGCTATAGCGGTATTACCGGTGATCTTGGATGAATTATTCATTATTATTTTAGAGCCGGCCACGCCGATAAATATGCCGCCGCCGCCGCTTGTGGTTGAGTTTGCGGTATTTCCTGATATCTCCGAATGTCCGCCCATTGTCAAGGTGCCTTTTACTAAAACACCGCCGCCGTTAGCAGCCGATGTGTTACCGGATACTTTGGCATTATCAGCCATAGAGAAGCTTGCTTCATTGACGTAAACTCCGCCGCCATCTGTCGAGGTAGAAGAATTGCCGGAAACAGTCGAATTTTCTTTCATTTCGAAGGCTCCGCCTTTATCAACAAATACACCGCCGCCCTGGAGGGCTTTATTACCTGAAATGGATGAAGTACCCTTCATTTCGAGTTTTCCGCCTTCATCAACTTTTACTGCACCGCCTCTCACAACAGCCAATTCCGATGTATTTGTATTGTCGGTAATTACAGAGTTGCCATCCATCACGAGTTTACCTGCTACCAGTACCAGGACCGAATTATTACTTACTTTCCCCTGAAGCTTGATATTGTCTCCCAGGGTCAATGTAGTAGTTTCGCCCACTGAAAATATGGCAGAGACACTGGAATTATTCACCGTCCGCTGCGAATCGTCGCCCTGGATTGTTACAGATATGGTTTTCCCCGAGTAATTCAGGTTTCCGGTGGCGGTGAGTGTTTCATTCCCCGTAAGCGTTATGGTATATGACCCACCGCTAACTGCGTGTTCCGATAACCATGGCAGAGCTTCGGCAAGGGACAGGTTCTCCGGCAAGACTGCTGCAGCTACCACGGAACTGGTGGGATCGCTGTCTATGTATCCGTCAAAACCCGCACGGCTTACCCGTACCGTAAATTTTTTGCCTAAATCGGCAGCCTGTAAGGTATAGGTTGATGCGGTTTCTCCTGATATCTCCGTTCCGTCCCCTAACCATTTGTAGCTTAGTACTCCTGAGCCGCTAAGAGATGTGGTAACAGCACTCAAAGACCGCCCTACTTCCGGGGTTCCGCTAATGGTCACCGTTCCGGTTAAAGCGGGGATTTCTATATCAAGGATGTTGCTGTCTACGTATCCGCTACTACCTGTAGTGGTTGCCCGTACCCTGATGGTTTGGCCTGCATCGGCAGCCACTAATGTATAGGTCCCAGCATTGATGGTGCTGATGTTTGTTGACTCGCCCCGTATCCACTGGTAGCTTATTGTTCCGCTTCCGAAAATCTCTGTGTCAGGGGATGAGGCTATACTCAGGGTTTTCCCCACTATCGGCTCTCCGGTAATGGTTACCTTTCCTCTTATCAGGGGTGAGCCTACTGGGGTGGTGAGCTCGCTTTCTATGGTTCCGGTATTATTTGCGCGGCTTACCTGGACCTTGAGGGCATAGCCTTTGTTGGCAGCCACCGGGATATACGTAGCGTTTATACCGAGGACTGCTGTTGATTCACCCCGCAACCATTTGTAGCTTATGGCCCCGCTGCCTCCAAGGCTATCGGTATTAGCGGTCAGGGTTTCCCCTATAGCCGGGATTCCATCAATGGTCACCGTTCCGCTTAAAGCAGAGCCGATGTCGTCCGGGATGCTGATAGTAAGGTAGTTGCTGTATATGAAGCTGCTATTATCCTCGCGGCTTACCCGTACATTGATGGTTTGGCCTACATCGGCGTCCACCAGGGTATAGGTCGCAGCGTTTGTACCGATGTTTGTTTTATCCCGTAACCACTGATAGCTTATGGTTCCGCTGCCCCCAAGGCTTGTAATATCAGCGGTCAGGGTTCCCCCCACTGCCAGGGTTCCGGCAATGCTTACTGTTCCGCTTAAGCCCGGACCATCGGTACCGATAATCGGGACCGTGGGGGAGCTGCTTATTGTTCCGGCATATCCGTACAGGCTTACCTGCAGCGAAATAGTGTTACCTTTATCGTCATCCGTCAGGTCAAAGTACTCTTCATTTTCACCGATAATTGGCGATGTACCCCGTATCCATTGGTATATTACTATTGCGAAATCATCTTCCGCGCCGTCAATGTCTGTGACATCAGCATATAGGGTATACCCTACTTCCGGAGTTCCGGCAATGTTCACCGTTCCGCTTATAGCCGGTAGTTCCGGCGGAGGGGTCCAGCTTGACGGCGGGGTCGTGGGATCGCCGTCATCACCGCAAGCGGTGAGCATCAGAGGGAAGAGAAGGGCAAATACACCTAGGGCTGCGCCTAGTTTACGCCATGAGTGAGTGGGCTTGATAGATTTTTCGGGATTTGTCAAGTCCTTTCTGCTTAAAATCTGCATTTTTTTCTCCTTTTTGGTTTTTACCCCTTTTTATGAAAAGGGTTACTATTATGGTAGTTAAAATTCTTTCTTATGTAAACTGCTCCAAAACAAAAATCGTCAAGGCTGCCTTAGAGTCCTTCAGGCGGTTTTTAAAGATACCCCAAGTGATTTTAGGTTCTTACCAAACCCGGGCAAAAACGGTACAATAAACCATGAGTGTTAAAACATTTCCCCTGACCAAAGCCCAACTGGAAGAGCTGGCAAAGCGCTACCCTACCCCCTTCTATGTCTACGACGAGAAGGCCATACGGGAGAACGCCCGGGGGGTAAAAAAAGCCTTTTCTGTCTTTCCTTCCTTTAAAGAACATTATGCGGTCAAAGCCCTGCCCAATCCCTTTATCCTGAAAATTCTGGCAGACGAGGGTTTTGGTGCGGACTGCGCCAGCCTTCCGGAGCTGATCCTGGCGGATATGGCGGGCATGAAGGGTGAGGACCTGATGCTCACCTCCAACGAGACCCCGGCCCGGGAGTACCAGGCCGCTCGGAACCTGGGGGCGGTGATCAACCTGGACGACTTTACCCACATCGAATACCTGGAAAAAACGGCGGGTATTCCGGAGCTTATTTCCTGCCGCTACAATCCAGGGCCCCTTAAGGGGGGAAACGCCATCATCGGGAAGCCCGAGGAAGCCAAGTACGGCCTGACCCGCGAACAGGTGCTTGCGGCCTTCCCACTGCTCCGGGATAGGGGGGCCAAGCGCTTTGCCCTGCACACCATGGTGGCCTCTAACGAACTCAACGCGGATTATCATATTGAGACCGGGCGTATACTCTTTGAACTGGCGGCAGAACTCAAGGCTAAGACCAGCATCAGATTAGAATTTGTGAACCTCGGGGGCGGCGCGGGGATTCCCTATAGGCCGGAACAGGAGGCCCTGGATTATGAGTACCTGACCCGGGGCCTCAAAAAAGCCTATGACGAAATTATTATCCCTGCGGGGCTGGACCCCTTGGGCATACACACCGAATGGGCCCGGGCGATCACCGGCCCCTACGGCTGGCTCGTTTCCCGGGCCATCCACAAAAAAGACATATACCGCAAATACATAGGGCTTGACTCCTGCATGGCGGACCTGATGCGCCCCGGCCTCTACGGTGCCTACCACCACATCACCGTCCCGGGTAAGGAAACTGCGCCTTTGACAGAGACCTACGATGTGGTAGGGAGTCTTTGTGAGAATAACGACAAGTTTGCGGTCCAGCGGCAGCTTCCCAAAATTGATACCGGGGACTTTGTGGTGATCCACGATGCCGGCGCCCACGGCCGGGCTATGGGCTTCAACTACAACGGTAAACTCCGCTGCGCAGAACTACTGCTCCGGCCGGATGGTTCGGCTTTGCAGATAAGGCGCAGGGAAACAATAGAAGATCTGTTCGCCACCCTGGACAGGGTTGCACTGGAAGACTTTAAGATTACTTTATAACAAGGAGCGCAAAATGATAAAAAGAAACCCCAGTATTGCCAATATAAAGGCAGGGTATCTGTTCCCCGAAATTGCCAAGCGTCGGCGGGAATATGCGGCAGCCCATCCGGAAGCTAAAATTATCAGCCTGGGTGTGGGTAATACCACTGAACCTCTATTGCCCCATATCGATCAGGGACTTGTTGAAGGCGCCAAACGCTTAGGCACGGCGGAGGGCTATTCGGGGTACACCGACGAGGGCTTCGAAGAACTGCGGAAGGGTATCTCGGAAGTTTTCTACAAAGGTGCTTTCAGTCCCGCTGAGGTCTTTATCTCTGACGGGGCCAAGTGCGACATAGGGCGCTTACAATTACTGTTCGGTCCGGGAACCCCGGTGGCGGTCCAGGACCCGTCCTACCCGGTCTACGTGGATGGCTCGGTGCTTATCGGCGCCGCAGGCCCCTGGGAGGGAACGGGCTACAAGGGTATCAGCTACCTTCCCTGTACTGCAGAGAATAACTACTTCCCGGATCTTTCAAAACTCCCCAGGGATGGGCTGTTTTATTTCTGTTCCCCCAATAACCCTACGGGAGCCACCGCCAACCGGGATCAGCTTGGAGAACTTGTAAGGGCCGCCACAGAAAAGGGAACGGTCATCATTTTTGACGCCGCCTATGCCGCATACATCAGGGACCCGGCGCTGCCCAAGTCCATCTTTGAGATTGACGGCGCCCGATCCTGCGCCATTGAGGTCAACTCCTTCTCCAAACCTGCGGGCTTTACCGGGGTGCGCCTGGGCTGGACTATAGTCCCAAATGAGCTCAAGTATGGCGGCGGGGAAAGCGTCAACGCCGACTGGGCCCGTATCTGCGGCACCATCTTTAACGGCGCCTCCAATGTCGCCCAATGGGGTGGCCTTGCTGCCCTTGATCCTGAGGGGCTTAAGGAAATTCGCCGGCTCAGCGATTTCTACCTGGAAAACGCCGCCCTCATACGCAAGGCCGTCCAAACTCTGGGCTTCAGCTGCGTGGGGGGGGACAATTCACCCTACATCTGGGCGCGGTTCCCGGGCAGGGACAGTTGGGATGTTTTCGCGGAAATACTGGAAAAGTGCCAGGTGGTCACCACCCCCGGCGCAGGCTTCGGGCCTGCAGGGCAGTCCTTCATACGGTTCTCCGCCTTTGGGCACCGCCCTGATGTGGAAGAGGCCTGTAAGCGGCTCAATAAGTTAAAGGGATAAGAAAAAAGGCAAAAAATAAGAAATTCCACTTGATTTTTTAGGGGTGCCATGATATATTCTGACTAGACAGACTAGTTGTAGGAGGTATGTATATGACTGCACAGCTTAAAAGCAATATTTGGCAATTACAGGATGCAAAGGCAAAATTCAGCGAAGTAATCAAATCCGCCGCCAAATCGCCTCAGATTATCACGGTCAGGGGCGAGGAAACGGCGGTTATCCTTTCCATGGACAAGTACCGGGGCCTTATGGGGAAACGGCCAAGCTTCATTGAGGCACTTATGAATTGCCCCTGGCCGGATGTGGAGCTTGAACTACCGGATCGCAAAGCAGAAGAATGGCGGGATATTGAGCTGTGAAATACCTTCTGGACACCAATGTTTTATCCGAAATGAAAAAGTCAAACCCCAATCCCAGGGTTAAGGCGTTTATAGAAACTATACCTGAGGATGATATTCTCATCAGCGTCATCTCTGTGGGAGAAATTTTCTTTGGCATTGAAAGATTACCAGAAGGGAACAAGAAGGCTGATCTCTCCTTATGGTTTCACCATGAGATACTGGGGGTGAATGAAAACCACATTCTTCCCCTGGATACTGAGGTGATGCTGGAATGGGCAAGGCTTCGCGCCAAGGCAAAACAGACCCTATCCCCCAATAACTCCCTCATTGCCGCCACTATCCTCACCCACCGCTTGACCCTGGTAACCCGGAACACCCGGGACTTTGATGCAGTGGAAGGGCTTAACCTAATCAATCCCTGGGATTAACCAGGCAGCTTTAGTAATTAATTCTTCATTTTTTTCCCTGACTAAAGCATTTTTTCTGCCCGCCGCATATAGATAGCGGAGGCGGAAAAAGTGCAGGAAGACGGATCAACAAATCTAATCTCCCGGGAACCTATGGCAGACGCCGAAATCCCCGATCCCGTAACCCTGGCGGTTACAAAACTCTTCGGCCTGTCCTATCTGTTCCCCTACCAGCGGCTGGTGGTGACGAATATCCTTGAGGCGGCGGAAGCTGCGGGGGTCCCGGTCCATTGGCCGGAAAACTCCCGGGAGAGCGCCAGGGAAAACCCACTTCCTGCGGGCACAGACTCAGAGGAAAGCCCAGAGGGCACCAAAGTTGCTCCAGGCGAAACCGGAGTGTCAATAGATGAGACAGATGTCTCCGCAGACGAAACCGACCGCGCCGCCATGGGCCGGCAGATAGTAATACTGCCCACCGGGGCGGGGAAGTCCCTCTGTTTCCAACTGCCGGCAATGCTGCTGGAAGGGCCAACCCTGGTGATCTACCCCATCCTGTCCCTCATGGCGGATCAGGAACGGCGTTTGCAGGAACGGGGCTTTGCGCCGGTGATACTCCGGGGTGGCCAGAGCCGGGAGGAACGGGAGGCTATTTGGCAAAAAGTAGAAACCGGGGAAAGCCGGTTCATCATCGCCAACCCGGAGGTGCTGCTGACCCCGAGGGTGATGGAAAAACTGGGAACCCTGGGAATAGTTCACGTGGTGATCGACGAGGCTCATACTGTAAGCGAATGGGGGGAAAGTTTCAGGCCCAGCTATCTGCGCATCGGGGAAATTATCCAGGCCGCCTCAGCAAAGAGCAACACTGATTCCGCCCCCGGCCTGCCCATGGTAACAGCCTTTACTGCCACCGCATCAAGCCCGGTGCTGAACAATATCCGGAAGTATATCTTCGGCGAGACCGAGGCGCACAGTATTATTGGCAATCCTGACCGCAGCAATATTAGCTATACTGCTCAGGGCTGCATGCTCCGGAACCTGGCGGTACGGGATCTGCTAATCCTGAATCAGCGGCCGGCGATAGTGTTTTGCTCGTCCCGGAACGGGACGGAGAAGCTGGCCCGGTATTTGCAGAACGAGCTGGGGGAACTGGATCTTCCCTGGGCCCGGGAAATACGGTTCTACCATGCAGGCTTAAGCCGGGAAGAAAAGACCGAAGTGGAGAAGTGGTTCTTCAAAAACCCGGAAGCAGTATTACTGGCAACTTGCGCTTACGGGATGGGGGTGGACAAGGCGGATATCAGAACCGTGATACACCGGGACTGCCCGCCTTCGGTGGAGGCCTACCTCCAGGAATCGGGCCGGGCCGGACGGGACGGTTTGCCCTCAAAGGCGGTGTTGCTCTGGGGGCCTGACGACGACCTGGCCCTGAAGCGGGCCCGGAACGAAGCGGATAAGCAGCGCTTGGAGGCACTGTTCCGGTACGCTCGTGATACCGGGGGGTGCAGGAGGGAGACACTACTGGCCCTTCTCAACTACGAGGGGAGCGGGGAAAAGCCCGAATCGGATTGCTGCGATGTTTGTAACGGTGAGGCCCAGGGGGAGCTGAGGGAGGAGGAGAGCCTGCTGAGTTTTTTCCGCAGGAACCGTCGCTCCTATACACGGGAGGAGGCGATTCCGGTTCTGGTCAGGGCAGAAGGGGTGCGCTGGTCGGAAGAGAACGTCAAGAACGCTATAGGGCGACTGCTCAGAACCGGGGCATTAAAAAAGAGTAAGTATTTTCCCTGGAAGAACAAGCTCACGGTACCCAGGAAAAGATAGGCGGTACTTCCGGCGTTCCGGCTAAAGCCGGCGTTTCCTGGGGCAAACTAGTGCTACTCTTCCAGCCCCAGTTCGTCGACCCCGCCCTCTTCTTCGGCAGGTACTTCCTCGGGCTTTCCCTTTTTGCCCTTGGGAAGCTTCGGCGTCTTGGGACGGGAGGAGCGGTACACTGAGGCTACATTAAAAACGATGAATAGATAGATCACAATGCCGATGGTTACAACGATTACCTGCCAGGAAGTGAGAACATTGACTATAAGTTCACTCAGTTCTTTGGAAAACAATTTTTCGCCTCCCTTCTATATCGGCTGTTTACAACTGATCCAAAAATAGAGTTTCTATGGGCAGGGAGATTTCTTCCCGGTATAGTTCCCGGTTAAGCATGGAAAGGACCAGGGTTGTGCCGGCAGGCAGACGGTAGGGAACAGTGAATTTACCCCCGGGATGGTTCATGGTTATCAGGGGACTTCGTTCTCCGCTGGGAAGCTGGGCTTCCAGGGTAACAGGCAATGGATAGGGGTTATTCGGCAGGGTATAGCTAAAAAGCCCGAACAGCTCCCCTTCCTTAAGATCCATCGGTGCAATGATCACCAGGGCGACTTCGATGTTGTTAGTGGCGATGGTAGCCGCCGCAGGGGTCTGGCTTATCACGGTTTCCGGCTTTTCACCCCCCCGGCCCTCACGCTGGGTGAAGGTAAAACGCAAGCCCGATTTGCCGAGAAGCTCCAAAGCTTCACCTATGGAAAGCCCTGTCAATTCGGGGATGGTGATCATTTCGTTTTCCGGCCCCCGGCTGATCACTAATTCCAGGATAGTGGGGCCCGAAATGGCAGTGCCCGGTTCGGGGCTCTGCTGAAGTATGGTCCCCGGGGTTTCTGAAGAAAACTGGTACATGAAGGGTTCCTTCAGGGAAATGAGGGGGGGGGCGCCGGTGATGTTCCCCGCAGCACTCCCCGCAGAGGCAAAGAGGGTTTGGAGATCCATCCTGACCTCATCGATATTGCGGCCTACATAGTTTTCCATGTTGGAAATTATCACCCCCTGGCTGACTACCATGCGTACCCGGCGGCCCGCCTTTACGATGGTTCCCGGACTGGGGCTCTGTTCCAGGATCAGTCCCCGTTCAGAGGCGGACTGGGAGTAACGCTGCTGAAGCCGGGGGTAGAGTTCCTTTACCTGTAGTTCCAGAATAGCCTGGGTCAGATCCTTGCCCCGAACATCCGGGACCATGGTCTGCTCTTCCCCCCGAACGGCGATAAAAAAAACCGCCAGGGCAATGATGCCCACAAAAACGATGAGTCCCACCGAAAGGGAAATGAAGAAGCGCAGGTTGTTTCCCACGTAGCGTTCAAGAGAATTTAGATTTATATTTAATTTAAGCCGGTTTCGCAAACCCATATCAGCCTCTTAATCCCTCTTGTTATCTTCGCCGAAGCCAAGCTGCCCATGCATAAAATCCCGGGCGCCATTCAAAAAATCCCGCCAAGCCAGGGCCTTTTTCGCCCGGTACTGGAGCCGGGAAACCGCTAAAACCCCATCCCCCGTTTGTACCAGAATACCCGATTCCCTGTCTATGCCCAGAACGGCCCCCGGCAGCGCACTTGATCCCCCCGGCGGACTCATTTCCGGCGAATCCGAAGGATTCGCCAAGGGACTTGCCTGCGCCAAGTCCCCAGCTTCCAGGATATAAAGCTGTTCCCCCCGGTGGAAGGTCCAGCAAAGGGGCCAAGGGGTGTAGGCCCGTATCTTCGCGTCAATATCCGCTGCAGAAGCGGACCAGTCGATGAGGCCGTCCTCCTTGCGTATGAGTCCGCAAAAACTGGCCTCCTCTCTATTCTGACGCCTCCCGGTGAGGCTGTCCAGGGCCAGTCCCTGTAAGACCGGAATGAGGAGTTTCGCCCCCAGGACGGCGGCTGTTTCGCTTAGGGAAGCGGTGGTTTCCCGGCCCGTAAGGGGAAGCCGTTCCTGGGCCAGTATATCCCCGGCATCCATTTCCGCCGCCAAACGCTGGATGCTAAGTCCGGTCTCAGTATCCCGGCCCAGTATGGCCGCCGGGATCGGGGTAGCCCCCCGGTATTTGGGGAGCAGCGAGGGGTGTATATTGATCCCCCCCAGGGGGAAAAGGGCCAGGAACTTGGGGCCAAAGATGCGGCCATAGGCAAAGCTTACCAGAATATCCGGCTGCAAAGCCGCAACAGCCTCCCGGGCGGTGGCGTCGAGTTTTTCCGGTTTGAGAATTACAGGGGCAGGTAGTGAGCAGGCAGCAAAGGGTTCCACCAAGGCTGCCGCAGCGTCCCCCACATCGGTGGGAACTGCCTTGGAAGCGCGGCCCCGTGGGGCATCCGGGTTGGTCAGGACCCCCGCAAGGGTAAAATGGCGGTCATCCAAGCAGAGCCGGGCCAGGGCTTCCAGGGCGGGGACGGCGATACCCGGGCTTCCCGCAAAGAGTATCCGCAACTTACAAGGCCTGCTGCTGTTTCTCTAGTTTGGCCAGGATCTTTTCCCGTCGGGACTCGCTCAGGCGGTCGATAAAGAGGGCGCCTTCCAGGTGATCATACTCGTGCTGGATGACCCGGGCCATGATCCCGTCCGCCTCCAGGGTAAAGGGCCGACCCTTTTCGTTCCAGGCCTGCACCCGCACCGACTCAGGGCGGACCACATCGGCCCAAATCCCGGGAATGGAAAGGCAGCCTTCCTCCTGTTTGACCGTTTCCTGTGAAGTAGCCACAATAGAAGGGTTGATAAACACCCGGGGCGCATCCCCGTCAATATGGACCACGAAGATCCGCTTCATGAGCCCTACCTGGGGGCCTGCCAGGCCTACACCCTTACCTTCATGCATGGTTTCAATCATGTTTTCCGCGATTTTTGCGATTTCTGAATCAATGGGCTTAATCGGCTCGGCTTTTTGGCGGAGCAGATCGTTACCTAGGGTTAAAATCTCCATAATACGGCTAATATACTAAAAAGCCGCTTTCCTGAATAGACAGACGCCGGTAAAAAAAGGTGACAAAAAGGTGACTGTCACCTTTTTCCCCGGTTGATTATGCGGATTTTGGGTGAATATGTCAAGGCGAATATACCGCCAATAGATGGTTGATATAGCTGGGAGATAGCTCCAAAAAGGTGACAGTCACCTTTTTTACCGCTACCCGTAGCGCCCCCCGCAAGGGGGGCACTACGAAAAAGTGGTGACTGTCACCTTTTTCGTCACCTTTTTTGACCCTTCACAACCTTCACCGCACAAGCTAAACTTTACCCATGTTTAACGATTGCATTATCATGGCCGGCGGTTCCGGGACCCGCCTGTGGCCGGCGAGCAATTCAAAAAACCCCAAGCAGTTTCTGTCCGGCCCCGGGGGGAAGAGCTTTTTTGTGTCCGCCTTGGAACGGGGCCTGGAGCTGACCCGGCGGCAGGAAGAGGGCAAAGCTCCGGGCCAGGTGATCATCATTGCCGGCAAGGGGCATACGCCCCATGTGATCCGGGCGGCAGGGGAATTTGACGAAACAGAGCGGCGGCGCATGGTGCTCATCCCCGAGCCTCTGGCAAAAAACACCGCCCCGGCCATTGCCTGCGGCGCCATTTACGCCAACCGGGTCTTTGGCGGGGACCGGAATATGCTGGTCCTCACCAGTGACCACATCATCGGCCCCCTGGAAGTCTTTGCCGCAGACGCTGCTGCTGCCGCCGTTTTCAGCGCTCAGGGGAAGCTCGCCGTGTTCGGCATACCTCCCCGGTCGGCGGAAACAGGGTACGGTTATATTGAAGCGGCGGAACTGCTCAGCCCGGCATCGGGCGGGGCCGGTACTTCTACCGAAGCTTCCGGTGGTACGGCGGTGTACCAGGCGGCGGCTTTCCGGGAAAAACCCGACCGGGCTACGGCGGAACAATTCCTCAAGGCGGGGAATTTTTACTGGAACTCCGGAATGTTCGCCTTTTCCTCGGAATTTATGCTGGGGGAATTCCGCCGGAACTCCCCTGAAACCTTGAAACCCTTCGAGGCCCTGAAAGCCCCGGACCAAGGCGCCTTCAGGACCGAGGGGGGGCTGCGTATCCTGGACAACTGGCCCTATCTGGCTGAAGCCTACCAGGCGGTCAAGGGCATCTCCTTTGACTATGCAATTGCCGAAAAGTGCCGGAGCGTGGTGATGGCCGCTGCCCGCTTCGACTGGTTCGACGTGGGCAGCTGGGACGAATATGCCCGGCTCATGGGAAAGACCGGCGCCGAGGTCTACGGAAAGACCGATACCTGTTTTGTGGATTCGGATATCCCCGTGGCACTCTGCGGGGTGGATGACCTTATCGTGGTGATCCGCTCCGGAAAGGACGGCGCCCCACCCACAGCGCTGATAGCGAAGAAGGGCGAAAGCCAGGGGGTACGGAACATTGTGGAGCAGATCAAGGGGGCAGGAAGGACGGAACTGCTGTAATTTTTAGTATTAAGGGTACTTTCAATTGATACGTGACAGAACCCCGATATTATGATATAATTTCCCCGATTAGATAAAATTCATTATATGGAGTGAGGTGAACATGGTTATTTTAGTATTAAATTGCGGATCATCTTCCGCAAAGTATCAGGTCTATGATTGGGACGCCAAGGATATCCTGGCAGTCGGGGTTGTGGAAAAGGTTACCCTGGGTGGTTCCTTTATCAGCCATAAGGTTAAGGGGCGGGAAGAGATAACCATTCAGCATGACTGTCCCACCCACACCGACGCGGTGGACTTTATCATCAAGACCCTGACCAGCAAAGAAAACGGGGTGATCAGCGACATGTCGGTGATCAAGGCCGTGGGCCACCGGGTACTCCACGGGGGCGACAAGTTTACCAAGAGCGTCATCGTGGACGATGCGGCCATGGCAGCTTTTAACGAGGTGAAGGACCTGGGTCCCCTGCATAACCCCGCCAACATTATGGGCATCGAGGCGGCCAAGAAGGTGCTCCCCAATGTGCCCCATTGCGCGATCATGGATACCGCCTGGCACCAGACCATGCCCCCTGAATCCTTCCTCTATGCAACCCCCTACGAATGGTATGAAAAATACGGTGTCCGCCGCTACGGCTTCCACGGTACCAGTTTCCTCTACACTGCCAAACGGGCCGCAGTGCTCCTGGGCCAGGACCCCTACAAAACCAACCTGATCATCTGCCACCTGGGCAACGGCGCCTCGGTAAACGCCGTGAAAGATGGCAAGTCCTTTGACACATCCATGGGCATTACCCCCCTGGAAGGGCTCATCATGGGAACCCGTTCCGGAGACGCGGACCCGGCCATGCCCTTCTACGTGATGCGGAAGACCGGCATGAGCCCCGCAGAAATGGAAAACGCCCTGAACAAAAAGTCCGGGCTCCTGGGAATCACAGGCCAATATGCGGACCGCCGGGACATCCAGAAGGCAGCCTTGGCCGGTGACGCCCGGGCGAAACTTGCCCAGGACATGGAAGCCCAGCGGGTCAAAAAGTACATAGGCGGCTATCTGGCGACCCTGGGCCGGGTGGATGCCCTGGTCTTTACCGCCGGGGTTGGGGAATTCGCCTTCTTCATCCGGAAGAAGATCCTGGAAGGCCTTGAAGGTTTGGGAATTGTCTACGATTCCAAGAAAAACGATCTGGCCTGTACCCGGAACACCGAGACCCTGATCTCCAAGCCCGAGTCGAAAATCCCCATCTACATCATCCCCACGGACGAAGAGCTGGTAATGACCGAAGACGCCTACGCCCTGATGGCAGGCACCTACGACGTGCACACCAAATTCACCTACTCCTTCCAGAGCAAGGACTATGTGAACAAGGGCCGGGCCGAAGGCTTGAAGGAAGAACTCAAGAAGAAGCCGGACCTGCAATCGGTTATCGCGGTACCTAAATAAATAAGGAATGAGGAGGTAGGAGTGAGGAATTTCCACCCCTGCCTCCTGTTCTCTACGGTAAATCTTTGCTTTTTTCGTAAATATCGTTATATTAAATGTAAGGGTGTTACCCTTTGGGATCGCTCGTAAGAGGGTCCTATTTTTGCCGGGCCTAAGGCCGGCGCAGCGCACGGTGATGCGCAAAGGAGCCTAATATGAAAGGCAACAGATCTTACATGGACATGGGCACGATTTTCGATGAAATCTTCGAAGCAGCCCGTGATTTCTCCGACGAATTCCATCGGAATTTTCGCCCCATGGGCGATGGGGCGGATTGTAACCCCAGGAACCCCTTTACCAAAGCCCCCTTCGATGAAAATGTTGACTATTACCCCAACTATTCCTACCCCCCGATGAATGTCTACATGACCGATGACCGCAGCCTTATCTTCGAATTTGCCCTTGCGGGGTTCGACGAAAAGGACATCAGCCTCTCTTTTCAGGGGGATTACATGGTGTTTTCCGCTAAGTTGGGGGAAGATACCGGGTTTGACCTCACCCAGGATGAGAATGTCCGGTATTTCAAACGCCGTTTGAAGATGAAAGACATTGAAAAGCAGAAATACTTCGCACCTTTGGACAAATACGCCCAGGAAAAGGTCAAGGCGGTCTACAAAAACGGCATACTCCGGGTTTCTATCCCCCCAAAAGACGAACCAGACCAGAATGACGGGATTAAAATCGAGATAATCAAAGAAGAAAAGTAATTAGCAATGAGGAATTCACAAGTGAGCGCTTCTTTGTGTCCTTCGTGGTGAAATTCCTCTTACTGCTTGTGCCGGGATAAGCGTGTTTTCTCCCGGCCTTATTTCCAATAAACCTCATATACCAGGGGCGCTTCCAAAACCAACAGATCCACCAGGGGAATATCAAACCGGGCCTGGGTACCGGAAACGGTCCCCCCTTTGACAGAGCTTACCGGGCCGGGGAAGCCGAAAACTATGGAAATATGGGCGGCGGCTATCTCATCCGCCAGGGACTTATTGTAAAAGGAAGCGACTAAATCCAGGTATTCCGCCTTGCCAAGCTGCTCCCCGGTGGCTACCGGGGCTATGAGGGCGGAAAGGTAGTCCCGGATATCCTCGGAGAGCAGGGTAAGGAGCCGGGGGCCGTTAGTGCGGTCCAGATAAATCCGCATACGGCTTTCCGGTTCCCCGGACACTTGGGTGGGGATATAGGTGATAAACCGGTTTCCCCCGGTATTTGCCCCGGGAAGGTCCAGAAACTGGTCTACCCGGGTGATACGTATGCTGCCCGCAACGCTGCTGGGACTCCGGTTGCCCAGGGAAACCGCCGCAACCCCCGGGGCATTGGCCATGGATCGGGACATGGCAGCGCCGTCCAGAAGGGGCGGTTCCCGGCTGCCGGCCGGAGAGCTCCCTCCGGCAGCGAGGTTTGATATGGAGCGAATCAGAGCGCTCATCTGGGATTCCAGGCTAATCTCCAGGTACAGGTCCGCCGAGCCATCGCTTCGGAGGCTGCCGCTGACCCGGCCAGAACATGCGGATAGGAGAAGTGCGAGGAAAATCGTAGTACCCGACAAAAAATAAATGGCTTTTTTTGCACAGAAATTCATATAATAGGTATATCCTGTTATTATGATTCCTGCAACCGGTGGATGTTTCCGGTGTCCAATAACAGGGATTGTTCTCGGAGGCATATATGAGCACAAGTACACCCTGGGCATATCTGGATGAGTACCGGGGAACTTATTTTAACGGAACCTGGCCGACCTTTCCGGAGACCTTTCGGATCTCCGTTGCCCGGCATGGTGATCGGCCCTGTTTTACCATTTATGAACCGGATCGCATTTCCCTTACCTATAAAGAAGCCCTGCATATCATTGAGGCGGTCGCCCGGTGGCTCCACAGTCGGGGGGTCCGCAAGGGGGACCATATTGCCCTGACGGGAAAAAATTCCCCTGAATGGACCGTAGCTTTTATCGCCATCCATTTCGCCGGGGCCGTGGTGGTTCCCATTGATTACCAGCTCAAGCAGGAGGAACTGGATCTGCTCCTGCGGACCTCGGGGGCCAAGATCCTCTTTGTGGATGAGGAAAAACACGACCGCTATGCCGCAACTCTGGGGGGCCCAAATCCCGGCTCTCTTACCGAAGTGGTCTCCCTTCGGAAGGGCATAGGAACCTATATATACGATCTGGATGGCCCTGAAGCGAATATAGACCCGGCAACAGAAAACGACCTGGCGGCGATCCTCTTTACCTCCGGGACCATGGGAAATCCCAAGGGAGTCGTGCTGACCCATGCCAATTTGGTTTCCGACAATTTCCTTGCCCAGGCCCATATCGATCTGTTCCCCGAGGATGTGTTCTACGCTCTCCTGCCCATACACCATGCCTACAGCATGACTGTCTTTATTGTGGTCATGGCCTGCTGTTCGGAACTGGTATTCGGCAAACGGATGGTTACCAAGGCCATACTCAAGGACCTGAAACAGGCGAAAATCACCCTGTTCCTGGGAGTTCCCATGCTTTTCAACAAGCTCCTGGCGGGGATCATCCGGGGGGTCAAGCAGAAGGGCCCCATTGCCTACGGCTTCATTTCCCTGCTCATGGCCTTTTCGGGATTTATCAAAAAGACCTTCAAGGTGAACCCGGGCAAAAAAATATTCCACTCCCTCCTGGAACAGGCCTCCCTGAGCTCGGTCAAGACCTGCATCTGCGGTGGCGGCCCCCTGGCGCCCAGTGTATTCCGGAAATTCAACCAGCTGGGGATCAACTTTATCCAGGGCTACGGCCTCACCGAAACATCCCCGATCATCACCCTGAACCCGGTGGATCATTACAAGGAAACCAGTGTAGGCAAGGTGATCCCTCAAGTAGATATGCGGATACTCCGCCCGGATGCGCGGGGGGTCGGGGAAGTTATTGTGAAGGGCCCGGTGGTCATGCAGGGTTACTACCTGATGCCCCATGAGACCGCCCAGGCCTTTACCCCGGATGGCTACCTTAAAACCGGCGACCTGGGCTACCTGGATGACGAGGACTACCTTTACCTGACCGGCCGCGCCAAAAACATGATCGTCACCGATGGGGGAAAGAATGTGTACCCCGAAGAAATCGAAAACGAATTTCAACTCTATGAAGAGATCGACCAGATTATGATCCGGGGCTTTGTGGCGGATAAGAAACTGAAGGTTGAAGATATCGAGGCCCTGGTATTCCCCAGCCCGGAGTACTTCAGTGCCGCCGGAGTAGTTTCAAAAGATGAGATTAAGCTGCGAATCGAAAGGATCATCACCGAGGTGAACCAGCGGCTCCTGCCGTATCAGAAGATAGGGCGGACCGTCATTCTGGAAGAGCCCATGGAGATGACCACTACGAAAAAGATCAAGCGGGACGCGGTGTAAAGAATTAGAAAAAGCCAAAGTGCTGCTAAAATCGTATCAATCTCCGCTATTCAAAGGCAATCCCCGCATAACAGGTATAGTGCCCCCAGTCGCCTTTGGCGGTAAGCAGGGGATTCGAGACCAGACGGACCTTGCGGTCCGCTACAAGGCCGCTTTCCAGGAGGGCGGCGATCAGGGGGCCGCCGCAGGAACTTATCCTGCCATCCTGGACACCGGAAATAAATTCGGCAGTTTTCTTTTCTTCCAGCAAGCGGATACAGCTTTCTGCCGCAGAACGGGCGCCTGGCTCATCATCCTGGAGGGAGATGTTTGAGGAAATCACCAGCAGGGTATCGTTCAGGATGGGCTCCAGGCTTACCTGGAGCGCCCGGGCCAGGGCTGAAACCAGTCGGGGCTGGGCGCCCCCCATGAGCACCGGGACTATGGCCGCGCCGGGGAAACAGAACTGCACCAGGGGGAGCAGGACCTCCACAGAGGTTTCCTTTAAGTGGGGAATATCGTTGGTTTCAAAGAGGGTGCTGCAGGAGGCAAGGGTTTCGGATACTTCGGAATCGATCCACATCCGCCCTAGAGGGGTTTCAAAAAACTGGGAGTCTGAAAAAAAGATCCCCTGATCTTCTTTATTGTGAATAGTGCCCAGGATCACCACCCGGCTTATACCCTCACCGCCATTCCGCTGCCAGGCCCTGCCTGCGGCTGCGGAAAAGGCCGCCGCTGCGGGGGCGCCGGAAAGGTTCCAGGCCCCATGGGGGGCGATGATAGCCGCCGCCTTGCCCCCAACGCCGCTTTCCAATCCCAAGGAACAGAGCTGAGACTCCAGGTCTATTTTTTCCTCGGGATAAAACAGACCCGCCACAACGGGATGACGGCCTTTTTCGTTAATGGTTTTTTGCAACGCCCCCATATACTAAGTCTAAGTTGCGGACCCTGCTCCTGCAAGAAGAAACAGGGAGGAATTGAAAAAAACGTGAAATTTTACCAGTTTCTTTTCATTTTTTACTGTTTTTCTATCCGGCACTGCTCCAGTTCCTTGAGCCGCCCCTCCTCCACCCTGATGTGGAGATTTTTTTCCTGGGTGGGGATCACCAGCCCCTTGGGGCCGTTCTTCACCCGCCTCAAGAATTTTACCGGTGTGTAGAACAGGTCCCCTTCGCCGTTATTACGGCCCTTGGAGTAGAAGATAGCCAGGTTGCCCGCATCCAGGAGTATGTCCAGGGGCACGGACTTCCCGGAGCGCTGCTTGATAAACACGTAGGAGCCGGGAAAGTCCCGGGCGTGGAGCCAGAGATCGTTTCCCTTGACGTGCCGGCGCAGAAGCTCGTCGTTTTCAGCGGCGTCCCTGCCCACAATGATGAGCCAGTCCTTGCGCCGGAAAGAAAGTCCGGGCCGCTTGCTGTCCGCCTTGGCAACCGGCTTCCCGCCCTTGTTTCTGAGCAATTTGTGGAGGGCCAGGGGGTTGGTCTCCTCCAGCAGCCGCGCCAAAGTCTGTTCCAGGGCAGCGAGCTCCGTTTCTCCGGTGGCCAGTTCGGCCTTGATATCCGCCAGCCCATTTTTAGCCTTGCGGTACTGTTCATAGTAGAGTTCCCCCTGGGCGGCAGGGCTTTTGCGGGGCTCCAGCTTGATCCGGATAAGGCTCCCCGGTTCGGCGTAAAAATTCTCCGCTTCCAGCCAGGCATCCCCGGGCCTGATGGCGGCGATATTGGCCATGATGATATCCCCGTACTCCCGCAGCTTTTCTGCGGAACCGAACTCCGCCTCTTTTTCCCGCAGCCGTTCCAGGGAAGCCCCGAGCCGGGCCATACGCCCCTCGTAACTCCGCCGCGCCTGTTCCCGCAGCGCTTCCAGGGACAGGGCGCCCCCGTGTTCCGCATACCAGGCGTCGATTTTCTCGTTGAAAGAAGCATCGTCCGCAACACCAGCCAAACTTCCCGGGGCAAATTCCCGAACCGCGTACTCCCGAGGCGCCTTCAAATCGGTGACAGTCACCTTTTTGGCGTCCGGCGCTGAACTGGTGACAGTCACCTTTTCGGGCTCATACTGCCCGCCGGTAAGTTCACCCCGTTTGGGGAGACGGCGCATGGCGTCCAGGATGGCACCGGTTTCATCGGTCACCACCACATTGGCGGCGTTGGACCAGAGCCGGACGTAGAGCCGGTACCGGCTTTTGCCCTGCCTAATCACCAGCCGGACAATGCGGTTGTCCCCCAGCTGCTCCGCCTCCTCAATCCAGCCGTTGACTATCCGGGACTTGAGGAATTCGGCGAAACGCAGAGGCCGGTCATTCTTGGGCACGCTGCGAAAAGTTTTGTGCATGCGACAGGCCCCGGGGGTGACCGCGATAAGGAAGGTTCCGGCGCCACCCTTGCCGTAGATTTGCAGGGTCAGCACATCGTAGGCGCTTTGTACCACCTTCTGAATCTGATGGCCCGGCAAATCCAGTTCCGAGAGGATGAGGTTGATTTCTTTCCAGTTCAGGGACATGATCAATTATAGCATAAAAGGTATAGTAATCCTATGAAGCCCCTGCCCCTGCTGCTGTTGCTCTATACCCTGGGAACCGCCCCTCTTTGCCGGGCCCTGGAATTGGGGGCAGGTGGCGGCATGGAGGGACAGCGCCGGGAACGGGCGGCGGGGATCGCGGCGGCCATGGATGAAAAGGCCCTGGCGGCACAGGTACTGCTCACCGGGCTGGACGGGAACGGCTCCCTGGGGACGGCCATGACAGACCTGCTCCGGGATATATCCCCCGGCGGGGTTATGCTGTTCCGGATGAACCTTAACATGAACAAGGAGCGCATCCCGGCTTTTCTCAAAACCGTTTCGGATCTGGCGGCTTTGAACACACCGCTTAGCCGGGGCGCCGGGAATATCCGGATCCCCCCCTTCATGGCGGTGGATCACGAAGGGGGGCAAATCCACCGTTTTGTCGCCGGGGTGGAACGGCTGCCTTCACCGTTGAGTTATTGGGAGGCGGCCCGGACAAGGGACAGAAACACTGTTCTCAGGGCGATCGAAGAAGACGCCGCCCGGTCGGGCCGGGAGCTGCGTTCCCTGGGGATCACGATGAACCTTGCCCCGGTAGCGGAACTGCTGGATGGGGAAAATGTTACGTTCCTGGAAGACCGCTCCTATGGGCCGGATGCCGCCTTTGTCGAGGAAGCCGCCGCCGCCTTTATCCGGGGCATGGCTTCCTCCGGGGTAGCCTGCGTGGCAAAGCACTTCCCCGGAAATTCCGGGACCGACCCCCACCGGGCAGGGGCGGTGCTGACCGAGGACAGGGAGGCCCTGAACCGCAGGGTCCGGCCCTTTAGGGGGATCATAACCCGGGAAAGCCCGGCGGGGATCATGGTTTCCCACACTATCGTTAACGCCCGGCAGCCGGGCATACAGGCCAGTCGTTCGCCAGCGGTGATACAAACCTGGCTCCGGGGGGAACTGGGGTTTTCAGGCCTGGTCCTGGGGGACGATTTTTCCATGGGGGCGATCAGCGCCGCCGGGTTAACGGAGGAAGCGGCGGTAGTGGAAGCGCTTATCGCCGGGGTAGATATGGTGATGACCTGGCCCCGGAGCCTCAGCCGCGTTCACCGGGCAATACTCCGGGCACTGCAGGAAGGACGGCTTTCCCGGGAGCGGCTTGAAGAAGCGGCAACCCGGATCATATATGAAAAAATCTGCTTTGGATTAATGGATTAACATGAACACTATTATTGAAGAAGAACGTATCCTGTATGCGGACGAACAGTGTGTCGCCGTAAACAAACGCTGCGGGGAAGCCTGCGAGGGCACCGAAAAGGGCATGGTCTCCCTGCCCGCCCTCCTGGAGGATCGCTTTGGCGGCCCAATTACCGCAGTTCACCGGCTGGACGTCCCCGCCTCAGGCTGCGTCCTCTTTGCCCGCACCCCAAAGGCCCTGGCCTTTCTCAACAAAGCCTTCGCCTCAGGAAAAGCACAGAAATACTACTGGGCGGTCATCGAAATGCCGCCTCCGGAACTGAACCTGGCTGAAACCGGGGAACTGATCCACTGGCTCATAGAAGATAAAAAGCGCAATAAAAGTATTGCCTACGGCGAAGAGGGTCCCAGCAGAAGGAAGGGGCAGCTCCGCTACCGCATTGCGGGCCGGGGGGAGCGCTACCTTTTCTTGGAAATAGAACTGATCTCAGGCCGGCACCACCAGATCCGCGCCCAATTAGCCGCCCTGGGCCTCCGCATCCGGGGAGACCTGAAATACGGGGCAAAGCGCAGCGAAAAAACCGGGGGCATACGGCTCCACGCACGATCACTGCGCTTCGACGCTCCCTGGAAAAAGGAACAGATACTGGTCACTGCGGCGCCGCCCCTGCGGGACCGGCTCTGGGAGGACTTTGAAAAACTGGAATAAATTTAACCACGGAGCACAGAGACAGACTTAGCACCCAAGCACCGTAAGCCCCTCCGCATCGATCCACTTGATCCGCTCCTGCCAAGCAGGTTTGTCCGGGCGGCGGTCAAAGATAAGCAAATAGCAAGGCGCTTGAGCTTCCCGCGAAGCATGGACCGGAAAAAAACTGTCCCGGTAGCCCAAGGTCTGTTTGATACCTTCGGCCATTATCGCCTCAAAGCTCCTCCCCTGGCGCAGCAACTTTACCTCGATAATATTCCAGTCGCCCCGGTATTCCACCGCCAGATCCATCCTCCCGCTGCCCGCTGCATATTCCCGCTCAATGCGGCCGCTCCCGTTGGTAACCCGCTGCAGAAAGGCCATGAGCAGCAGATGAGGGAAAGCTTCCATATAATCCGCCTGCCGTTCCCATACTTCGGAGTTGTTCTGCCAGAAGGCCTGGAATTCCCGGAGCAAGGCGTCCATGTCCAGCTTCCCGTCGCTTTTCTGCCAGCACCAGGTTTTGGGGGATGGCAGGCTGTCGTGGTAGGCGGAGTTCAGGTACCGGGTGAGGATTTCCTCATACACCGGGTTTGCGATGGTAAAGCCGGTCCCGCTATTCCACTCGACCAGGCCCATGTCCATGCAAAACTCCACATCCGGATTCGTCCGCCCCAGAAGCCGGTCTGTTTCGCCGGTTATGATGGCCTGTATCACCCACCGTACCCGCTCATCCTGCAAGCGGGCCCCCAGGGAGTCCAGGTGGGTTTCCCGGGCCTGGATCATCTGCTCCCGGGCCTCCCGGACATGGTCAATGGTCACCGTTTCCGTGCTATCCGCATCCAGTATCCGCATAGTGGCCCGCATAAAAAGGGAATTCACCAGCCAGGGCTGCCCATGGGACTGGCCATACACATAATCCAAGGCCTCCGGACTAATCCGCTGCCCCGTTTCTGTGGTCCGCTGGGCAAAGAGCCGCTCCACATCTTTCTTATGGAAATTAGCGATAGTTCCTGAATCTGCTTTGATGTTAAAGGGCGAGCCGGGGTTCACCGGAATGCCGCCCTTGGCGGCGGTGATATAGTCCTTCAGGTCCCGCATTCCCACCAGGGCAATGGATACGGGGAATTTGCCGACACTACGAGAGGCAAATCCATCCCGCAGCTGGCGCAGAAAGCTGATCAGGGCATCCCCGGTAAGGACATCCACTTCGTCAAACAGGACAATAAGCGGTTTGGGGGCGACCAGTTTTGCCCAATTAGCCAGTATACTGTTTAGCCGGGATTGGGGGGTTTCATCCTCAATGGCAGGAACAGGCAGATCGTATTGCTCCGACCACCTTCTGACCGCATCGCATATAACCGGTATTGCCCGTTCAGCTTCCGGAACCCCCTGGCAGGTCTCCACGCTGACATAACAGGAAATAGCCTCATCCCCAGCGTTTATCTCCCGCATCCAGCTCTGCAGGAAGGTAGTTTTCCCGGTCTGCCGGGGGGCATGGAGCACCCAATAGAGCTTGTCCCCGATATAGCGGTGCAGCTGGGTCCCCACCAGCCGCTCTTCCGGGGGCAGCATGTAGTGATCCTCGGGATTACAGGGGCCGGTGGTATTGAAAAAACGAGTTTTACGTTTGTCCATGGGTATAGTATACACAGAATGGGGGCGGGAAAAACAGGTGCCGAGCAATAAGATTTAATAACCACTAAGATGCAAAGGACTCTAGGGAAAGAAGGTACATTATATATTTTCCCCTTTCCGTCCTTCGCGTCCTTTGTGGTGAAATTCTTCTTGCTTATGCTCCCCGCAGAAACCCCAGCAGCGGCTCCTCCCAGGCGCCCCCGCCCTCCCCCTCCGCCATGAATCGCCGGTACAGGGCCAGGATATGCTCCCGGATAAGCGCCGCATCCGCCGGGGGCAGGGTGTCCCGGAAAAGCCCGGCAACAAAAACCTCTGCCTCCTCAGGTGGGAAGAGGAGCGAATCAACAACCCCGCCGCAAGCGGCCGGGGTATGTTGTTCTTTAGAGGTATTGGACTCGGGGTACCTAGGTACCCCTCGCCACGAATCAAACCGGGACATGGCGTACATAGCAGCGGCCACGCAGTTCACACTGTGCTGCTTCACAAAAAGTATGGCCTCGGTGATCAGCGCGGCCCTGGCGTTTACCTCGCCGATCTGTTCTTTCAGGGCTTCTTCGTCCCCAAAGGATCTGAGTATCTGGCGGAACCGGGTGTAGCTTAAAATCATCACCATCACATGGAGGCTGGGGATGCACATCAGGTGAGGATCCGTCAGATGGATCAGGAAAAACCGGGGCCGGGCAATGTACCGGGGACGGTGGGTAGTGGACATATTTTTGGAATAGACCTCCGCGGCGAAATAGTAGAGCCGGGTCATGGAATTGAGAAAGTCCTTAACCGGCCCCAGGGCCCGACGGCGGTAGTGCTTCAGGAGGAAACCCAGGATGCGGATCCAGAAGGCGACAAAGTCCAGGTAAATATCCACCCACCGGGGGATGAAGGGAACCTTGGCGTCCAGGGGATGATCCACCGAAGTAACCGGGATAAGCCCGGGGGACAAAGCGGCCCGGTACTGGAGAAAGAAAAATTTTGTAAAGATGGTGGCGATACACCGTAAGGCTGGGCCCCGCAGAACCGGACTGGCCAATATGGTCAGCATCGCGGCTGCCGGGGATTGGCGCCCTGGAGTTCCCTGGTTTTCACTATTCATTTTCCGTACTATACTACGAAAAACATCATTATGATAATAGAGGTACCCATGTTAGGACCGGTGGTTAATGCGGCGGCGATTGTGGTATGTGCCCTGGTGGGTTGTTTTCTCATCCGGGGAATTCCCGGGCGTTTCGAGGAGATTCTTAAAAAGGCCATAGGCCTTTCCATTGTATATGTGGGGATCAAGGGCGCCCTGGACAATCAAATGGTCCTCCTTTTGATCATGAGTATGGTAATCGGGGCGGTCCTGGGGGAACTTATCAATATTGACCGGCTGATGAACCTCTTCGGGAACTGGGCGGAGCGGAAGCTCAAGATGAGCGGAGGGGCCTTTTCCAAGGGTTTTGTATCCGCCAGCATACTTTTCTGCACCGGGTCCATGGCCATTGTGGGGTCCATGCAGAGCGGCCTCCTGGGGAACCATGAGACCCTCTTTGCCAAATCCGTGCTGGACGGATCCATTTCCCTGGTTTTTGCCGCCTCCATGGGCATAGGGGTGGTTTTTTCTGCCATCCCGGTATTTGTCTACCAGGCGGGGATAGCCCTGGCCTCCATGGCCATCAAAGACCTCCTCAGCCCGGAAATCATCCGGGAAATGTCCGCCGTGGGGAACCTCCTGGTAGCGGCCATAGGTTTCAATTTCCTGGGGGTAAAGGAAATCAAGGTGGCCAACCTGATCCCGGCGATTTTTATCCCCTGGCTTTACCTGGGAATAAAAACTTTGTTTTAAGCTGAAAGTCTCTGGAAATTTTAATAAAACTTTAATATACTCCATAAATCACCGATAAAGAAAGGAAACCCCGGAACGGTTTTACCCGCCCGGGATTACATACAGTACGTATGGAGGGGACCATTTTGGCATATTCAAATCAACTATCCGCTTACAAAGAGACCCGAATCAAAACGGCAAGTCAGGGTCAGCTCATCATCATGCTCTACGACGAGGCGGTAAAACAACTGGATCATGGTCTTGAACTTTTGGAAAAAGATGCCGCAGGCAAAAAAGACCCCGGCAGGATCGAAAAAATCAGCAAATCCATCCTGAAAACCCAAGAAATCGTCACCGAACTGATGGCTTCCCTGAATTTTGACCTGGGTGGAGAGATCGCCCAAAACCTCTTTTCCCTCTACACCTGGTTCAACAAGGAACTGCTGGGGGCCAACATCGACCAGGACATCCTGCGCATTTCAAGGGTCCGCAATATGCTGAACGATCTCCGAAGCGCCTGGAGCGCCATAATCGCCACCACTTCCATGGAAGGGATCAAGAGCCCCTCCACGGGCGTCAATATTGCCGGCTAAGGCTTAGGCACGGCTATTCCCGAAAAAGAAGCGGCCCAACAAGCCGCCATCCTGAAACGCTACCGGGAACTGCTCTGCGCCCAGCAGGACCGTTTTCGGGAATACCTCGATACTCTGGACAAACAACAGACCATCATCGAAAAAGGCGATACTCAAGCACTGCTTTCCCATGTAGAACTGGAAGAACAAATTCTGGCTGAGATCTTCGCCATCCAGAAAACCATGGACCCAATGGAGGAGCTGTACCGCACTGTGGCGCTTACCTCGGAAAAGGGCGACGGCGAAATCGCTGAACTCAAATCCACCCTGGAAGGGCTCAAGCAGGAAGCTGCGGCCCGGTCCGAACGGAACAAGGACCTGCTTTCCAAGCGCATGGCGGAAATCCAGGGGGAACTCAAGGGTCTCCGGGGTAACCCCTACGCAGCCCGTCCTTCAATTTACTCAGGCGACGCTCCTTCCATGATAGACCTGAAGGGTTAAATACCATTTGACAGATAGCAACTAGTTTAATATACTAGTTTGCAGGAGACTGTCTATGACTATTGGAACCTTCGATGCTAAAACCCATCTGTCAGAAATGCTGGATGAAATTCAAAAAGGGCGGGACTACGTTATCACCAAACGAGGGGTACCCATTGCCAGGTTAATACCCTATGCAGAAGATAAAAAAGTATCCCGCCGGAAAATAACCAAAGAACTGAAAGAAATCAGGAACAGAACGACCGGTGAGCCTTTTAGTATCCGTGAAGCCATAGAAGACGGCAGACCGTGAATTATATTTTAGACTGTTCATTCATTACCCCTCTCATACTCGCCGAGGATGATTCAAATAAAATTGAAAATAAGTTTAATAAAATAAGCGAAGCAGATGTACTCTATGTACCACAGTTATTCTGGTACGAAATAGCAAATGTAATGAAAAAAGCAATCGCCAGAAAACGTATCACCAAGCTTGATGCCATACACAGCCTGGATCTATTATCAAGCTATTCCCTGCATACGGATACAGAAACAGGGCCTGCCTATTCAACGCTCCTTTTGGAAATTGCAGGAAAGTATGACCTCTATTGTTATGACGCTTCATACCTTGAATTGGCGATCAGAAAAGGCGGCGTTATGGGAACCAATGACGGCAATCTTGCCAGAGCTTGTAAAAAAGCAGGGATTAAAACAATTTTATAAAGCAGTGAATATCCAAAATTTCAGTTTTTAGAGATTCACCGCTTAAAAAGACATCCGCGCCGGCCCCCATAGCAGCGTAGACGTTCTCTGCTACGGGTATTCCCCCCAGCCCTGACCCTTTCCAGCCCTGACCTTGCCGCAGGGACTTTTTTGGGGGTATACTTTAAACATGAAGCGTTTTTTGGGTATATGCGCGGGGAACTTGCCGACTAAAGTCGGCCCGACTTTAGTCGGCATTGTATGCTGCTCCCTGATGGCGTTCCTCTTTTTAGGCTGTGAATGGGAAGATACGCCACCGCTCAAGTCGATGGAATACTATTTGATTGGCACATGGGACTCTACCAGGGCCGAAACAGCCTGGGAAACACCGGGTCGATTGGTAATTGGCTATGACACCATTACTATCACCGGTTCAGTACGCCCCCTCAATACTGATTTTACCAAAGGCATTACACTTAACGGCTATTCAGGGCAGACCGATACCGATAGCGACAAGAAACGGGGTATACTGTTCATCAAGGACAGGGGGACGGTGAAAAGCGTGCCCTATGTTTTTTGGTATGCTGCGGGAGCCGTCCGGATGCTGACCGTAGGAGACGAAGCAGTGTTCGAAACATTCAAACTGCAATAGGATACACCGGGCGCGAGTTACGGCCTGTCGAGTTTTGCTCTAAGCTCCGCTATTTCCCGATCCTTCTCCTGGATTATTCCTGCATCTTCTTCTTTAGCCTGTTTATACCCTTCCCGTCTGGCGTTTCCAGGAACTGTTCCGCCCCCAAAAGGCACCCGGCGCCTTTTCCATCCTATTACCATTCATGGGGGTAATAGCAGCCTTCCGGGACGGTGATAGCGAAGGTGTCCCCCGCAGGCTCCAGCACATAAAACCCCTTTTTCAAGGCATAGGTTTTCTCGCTCTTCCCAAAAACCACCCCCGCCATGGCGCCCAGGTAGACCCGCTGGTCATTATGCAAATCCGCATGTCTGCGCATCTTTTCCATGCGCTCTATGTGGTCGTCTATATCCTCAATCTTGGGCTTGGTTTTGGTTTCCACGATCATCACCTTATCGCCGTTTTCCAGAACCGCGTCAACATCGGTGAAGATACCGTTCACTTTGTCCTCGATGGTGGTAGGGCCTGCCTTGGTAAAGGTAAAGCCCAGCTCATCGAACTTCGTTAACAGGTTCGGCAGGACCATGTGCTCAACCATTTCCCCGAAGCGGTTAGTCAGTTCCCCCATCTTCTTGTCGCTGGCCTTTATCAGGTCCCTAGCCCATTCTTTGTCGGCCTTTATCTGCTCATCGTGAGCTTTTATCTGTTCACCGGTGGCCTTTATCTGCGCATCGGTGGCCTTTATCTGCGCATCGGTGGCTTGTATTGCTGCCCACACTTTCTCAAAAGTCAGGCCTTCGCCTATCGCTTCTGTTGTCGCCATGCTCTGCTCCTCTCATCTAAATATAACTTATTTTCGGAAAACCGGGAAGAATTGACGTGAAATTCCGGGTTGAACGTTACTCCAGTCATTTTTTGCAGTAGTACGATGATCGCCTAAAAAAAGCCCGGTATCCCCGGGCTTTTGTATCCCTGGCAAGTTCCTGCGGAACTTGACGGAGCCGAAAAGGTGCCAGGCACCTTTTCATGGGCCGCTAATAAATACGCCCCAGGGGCTCGTCGCCGTGGACGCCGACCAGTTTCCGTTCCGTGGGGTCCACCATGAGGTCCATGTTTTCCAGGGGGATTGAGCCCAGGAGCACCTCCGCCGCGCCGGGAAGCACCCAGGGTTCACAGGCCATGGAGCGGTCCTTCCATTGCACCTTTACGGCCTCGGCTATCTTGCAGACCACTTTTTCCCCATTTGCCAGGGTGGATTCGCGCAGGTGTTCCGTCCGCAGGCCCAGCTCTTTCTGCACTGCTTCGCTGATAACCAGGGTCTCCGCCCCGGTATCGACGACGGACCGTACCGTCGTTTGACGGATTTCCGGTTCCGCCAGATGCCCACGCTCAACCGCACTTACATCGCCCAGGTTTTTCAGGGTGATTTCTTCATACACCGTTCCCACCATTTTGCCTCGCTCCATTACGATTAGTATACCACACCGGGGGACCCCAGGCCAACGGCCGGACTTTCCCTGCAACCCCCTATAAGGGCGCAATCCTGCAAAATGCTTTAGCGGAAATTATTTTTTGGGGGATTTTTTGTTTTTTCGGCAAAAAAGGCGCCGGCAAGTTCCTTCGGAACTTGCTTGGAGTTACGGCCTGTCGAGTTTTGCTCTAAGCTCCGCTATTTCCCGGTCCTTCTCCAGAAGCGCAGCGTCCTTCTCCTGGATTATTCCTGCATCTTCTTCTTTAGCCTGTTTATACCCTTCCCATCTGGCGTCTACCATCCCGCACTTTATATCCAGGAAATTCTTAAGTTCATGTTCAAGCTGAAACCGCCTGTTTTCGTCCTCGCTTATCAATAAGAGTTCTTCGGCCGCCATTTGTATCCCTTCCTCCTGGTCCAGTATTTCATTGATCAAAGCCCGCCGCGTCGGGTCCTGGCTATACCGAAAAAATACCGCCCAGCGTTCTATGGGCGCCATCTCAGAGACCGGCGTTTCCAGGAACTGTTCCGCCTTTGGCAACTCCACATCTATTATAGAGGTCAGCCCCCGGAATGGCAAGTTATTTTCCTTGTCATAGTACCGGAACTGGTGAACCAGGGCGTTGTCAGCATGGATATTTTCCCCCAGAAGGGATATCTGCCAGGTGGGCTTCAAATTCCTATAGCCGAGCTCGGTACCTTTGATATCCTGGGTAGTAAAAAGCCGGGCGAGGTAGTATTCCTGCCTGAAATGTTCATAGACATCAGGGTACACGGTCATTTCGATGTCCCCCAGGCTGCCGTCGTTAAATTTGACGGAAATGTCGTACCGGAGCTGCCGGTCCCGGATTCCCCTGACCGGGGGTTCGTTGGTAGAAACGGAAATGATAGTGACCGGCTGCCCGATGGCGGCGGAAACGAGGAAGCGGAGGGCGTTTCGGGAGGCGGGTGTGTCCTGGGTAAGCACGGCTTTGAAGATCGGGTCCTGGGAGATATCCAGGAGATCGTCTTCCGCTTTGAGTTGTACCCGCTTTTTGCCGATGGGGTTTTCGGTGAAGCTGTCGGATTCTTTGTTGTCCATAAAATTCTCCTTATAGAGGGGGTTAGGGGAATAAGGAGAGATTTTACTTTAATGGACGGCGAAAAATATTTGGGATTTGACGAAACGGCAAAGGCGCCAGGCGAGCTTTTTAGGGACTATAGTCCACCTAATCCGTCCACCCCTTTACCCCAGCCTTCGGAGGCTGGAGACAATACTGCGTTCGCAGCAAAGGGGTTCATGTACTTTTCGATGTATTCTTTTTTGATCCGCAGGAGATCTTCCCGAGGCAGGGTGGCCAGGACTTTCCAGCCCAGGTCCAGGGTTTGGCCTATGTCGCGGTCCTCGAATTCGCCCTGGGTGAGGAAGTCCTGTTCAAAGAGTTCGCCGAAACGGAGGTAGCGTTTGTCCGCGTCGGAGAGTTCTTCCTCACCGATGATGGACGAAAGGTTGCGGACCTGTTTGACCTTGGAGTAGGCGGCGAAAAGTTGGCTGGATACGTCTTTGTGATCCTCCCGGGTCATGCCTTCACCGATGCCGTCTTTCATGAGACGGGAGAGGCTGGGGAGCCCCGCCACCGGGGGGTAGATGCCCTTCTGGGAAAGTTCCCGGTCCAGGACTATCTGGCCTTCGGTGATGTACCCCGAAAGGTCCGGGATGGGGTGGCTGATGTCGTCGTTGGGCATGGTTAGTATTGGTATCTGGGTAATGGAGCCCGAGGAGCCGGAAATTTTTCCTGCCCGCTCGTAGAGGCTTGCCAAATCTGAGTAAAGGTAGCCGGGGTAGCCCTTGCGGCTGGGGACTTCGCCTCGGATGGAGCTTACTTCCCGGAGGGCTTCGCAGTAGTTGGTCATGTCGGTCATCACCACCAGGACGTGCATGTTCCGTTCGTAGGCCAGGTATTCTGCGGCGGTAAGGGCGCAGCGGGGGGCTACCAGCCGTTCCAGGGAGGGGGCGTCGGCTAGTGACAGAAATACTACCACATTTGCCAGGACCCCGGAGCGTTCAAAGTCGTCCAGGAAGAACCGGGCCACATCGTACTTGACCCCCATAGCGCAGAAAACTACCACAAAGGGTTCGGCGGCGCCTTCTGCGGTGTTGAGGATTTTTGCCTGTCGCACTATTTGTGCGGCCAGGCGGTTATGGGGAAGGCCGTTGCCGGAAAAAATCGGGAGTTTCTGCCCCCGGATCAGGGTGTTCATGCCATCAATGGAGGAAACCCCGGTCTGGATAAAGTCGCGTGGATAGGTGCGGGCAAAGGGGTTGATGGGGAGGCCGTTCACGTCCAGGCAGGTGGAGGAAAAGATGTTTCCGTAACCGTCGATGGGTTCACCCAGGCCGTTGAAGATGCGGCCCAGAAGCCCCGGGCCTACCCGCAGTTCCATGGGCTTGCCGAGAAATTCCACCCGGGAGTCGTCGGCGGAAAGGCCGGTGTTGCTGCCGAAGATCTGGATGGCGGTCCAGTCCTCGCTCATGTCCACCACCCGGCCCAGCCGGCGGCCTTCGTCCCGGTCATACACCGCCACTACTTCGTTGAAGCCCACGTTGCGGCTCCGTTTGGTGATCACCACCGGGCCTTCTATCCGGGTAAGCCCCCGGTACTCAACTCCCCTCATACATAACCTCTTTTAAGAGTTTTTGAAACCCTACAATGTTTCTTTGGTACGATAGCTCCGTTCCAGGTTTTCCAAGGCGCCCCGCATTTCCTGTTCAAAGTCCACCAGTTTTTCCGGCTCTTCGTTTTTCACCGCACTTTTAATACGCGCAAGCCGTTCCCGGATGGGCTCGGGGCTGTCGGTTCCCGTAAGGGAAGTGATCTTTATCAAGGGGGCCCCAAGTTTGATGCAGACCTGGGCCCGTTCGTAAAAGTCCATGACCAGTTCCAGAAGCCTGACTTGTTTGGCGGGGACGCAGTACATGTCCGTATCGTCAAAGGAATTCTGCTGGAGAAATCCGTCCTTGATGATATCCGCAGTAACCAGGATGAGCCGCTGATCGTCCGGCAATGCGTCGGGGCCGATGAGCCGCACTATTTCTGAGAGCCGCTGCTCTCGCTTGAGCAGATCCAGGGCTTCCTGGCGGACCTTGGCCCAGAGGGGGTTCACCTTTTCCCACCAGGGGCCCACTTCTTCTGCGTACTCAGAATAACTGTCGATCCAGGAAATTGCCGGGTAGTGCCGGGCATTGGCCAGGTCCCGGTCCAGGGCCCAGAAACAGCGGATGAAGCGCTTGGTGTGCTGGGTCACGGGCTCGGAAAAATCGCCCCCCGGGGGGGACACGGCGCCGATGATGGAAACCGAACCTTCTAAACCGGACAGGGTTTTTACCCGCCCTGCCCGTTCGTAAAATTCCGCAAGCCTGGTGGGGAGGTAGGCGGGGAACCCTTCCTCGGCGGGCATTTCTTCCATGCGCCCGGATAGTTCCCGTAATGCCTCAGCCCAGCGGCTGGTGGAGTCCGCCATAATCGCCACGTGGTAGCCCATGTCCCGGTAAAATTCCGCCAGGGTGACCCCGGTGTAAATCGAAACTTCCCGGGCCGCCACGGGCATGTTAGAAGTATTGGCGATAAGGATGGTGCGCTCCATCAGGGAACGACCGCTCCGGGGGTCCGTGAGGTGGGGGAATTCGGTGAGCACGTCGGTCATCTCATTGCCCCGCTCGCCGCAGCCTATGTAGATGATCACCTCCGCATCGCACCACTTGGCGATGGCGTGCTGGGTCATGGTCTTGCCGGTGCCGAAACCCCCGGGAATAGCTGCGGTGCCGCCCTTGGAAAGGGGGAAAAATACGTCGATGACCCGCTGGCCCGTAACCAGGGGCTGATCCTGGGGCAGCCGGGCCGCACTAGGCCGGGGGACCCGCACGGGCCACCACTGGGCCAGGGTGATTTCCTCACCATGATCCGTCCGGGCAATAATAGCATTACAGTTGTAGTCCCCTGCCGGGGCCAGCTCGGTCAGAGCCGCCCCGTGAAGAGCCGGGGGAACCATGATCTTACAGACTATGCTGGGGGTTTCCTGAACCATGCCCAGAACCAGGCCCGGCTTGGGGACCGGCTTTTCCCCGGCGGCGATTTGCGCGGCCAGGCCAGGATCCGGAACAAAGGGCCAGAGCTTGGAGGAGTCCAGAGCTTCACCCCGTGCGCCGGGGTCCATGAAGGCGCCGCTCTGCTTGAACAGCGCTTCCAGGGGCCGCTGTATGCCATCGTAAATCGTGCCGATGAGCCCCGGACCGAGCAGTACCGACAGGGGCCGGCCTGTGGAAGAAGCTTCGGCACCTATCATGAGCCCCGTATCGTCTTCGTAGACCTGGATCACCGCCTCGTCCTGCTCCAGCCGGACGATTTCGCCGATGATCCGCTTCTCCCCTACCTCGACCAGGTCAAAGAGACCTGCGCCGCCGAGACCGGAGGCCCGTACTATGGGCCCGGAGATGCGCCGGACCTTACCGTTGATGGTCATTGTGCACCCCCTGGGGAGATGCCGGCTCCTGTGGAAGCGCCGGCTCCTGATACGTCAAGGGATCCGGAACCTAAAAGCGCCTCCACCAGTTCCGCCCGGCTGTCCTCCAGCAGGGATTTTGCCAGGGCATCCACCGAGGCGGTGATCCGCACCGAGGGAGCGTCCAGGATAATAGCCGGAAGGTTACCGGAAAGCTGATGGAGACTACGATCCTTGTCAAAGGTCCAGGCCAGGCCAGGAGCCGCCCGGTTTAGGATGGACTGAAGTTCAGCTTCACCCAGATCCCGGCAGCCTACTTTCAGGGGGGCGCCGGCAGTATCGGGGATTTCAGCCGCGCTACTTGCAACGAAGTCTCCCGCGCAGCGGCGCAACTCGGCTTCCAGCAGGGAAAGAATTTTTTCCCGGGGCAGGGATTTCAGGTAGCTGTTCATGGAACTTTGCAATTGAGACTCCACCCGCTCAGTATAACTGCGCCGCTTGTCCAGGGGCAGCCGGGCCATCATCTCGTCCCGGGCCTTTTCCGCCCGGCCCGCAAAACTCTGTTTGAGCTTTTCTATGTCCTTAAGCACACGCTTTTCCCACTTTGCCTGGGAAGCGGCTATGGTATCCCCGGCGGTTTTCAGGATACGCTGAGCCTTTTTGCGGGCGTCCTCGAGGATTTCCTTGTCCAATATATCGGTTGATTGCAGTTCTTCCATAAAATTTCCCCAGCCAGCCTATACCCGAACCCCGACCGCTTCCCGGATGGAATCCACCAGAGATTTACGGCCCGGCAGCCGTCCCATGGTACCGGGAATTTCTACTATCAGGGGATATTTGCCGGAGATTTGCCATTCAGTCAGATCGTTCCCCAGCCAGTCAGCGGCTTCTTCGGTGAGGATCAGAACCCGGCAACCCTCAACCCCACCGGGAAGCACCGCCTTGGCAGTGTCGTCCCAGCCCCGGGTTATGCGCAGAAAAGCTGCGCGGGCAGTGTCAGCGTTGAAAACCGCGGCGCCATTGATCCCGATAAAGCGGAAGGCGGTGACCAGTTCCGAATCCCCGATAAAAAAATAATCCATCAGAGTATCATGATGAGCAGGGCCACCAGGAAGCCCCAGAGACAGATACCTTCCGCAAGACCCGCATAGGGCAGGGCCTTTCCGGAAAGTTCCGGGTTCTCACTCATGGCGCCCATGGCCGCAGCGCCTATCTGGCCTACCGCAATACCACCGGCGATACAGGAGACACCCACCGCCAGAGCAGCGGCAAAGTACTTCCATACCGAAGTATTCCCCGCGCCTTCCTGGGCTGCCTCAGCCGCTTCCTGGGCGAATACCGGCACCGCCAGGGCAAACAATACAAGGGTGAACAACACTATTCTGCGTTTCATAACTAAACCTCCCTGCGAAACCGGAAAGGGGAAAACTCCACCCCGGTTTCGGTAAAAAACTTGCTAAAAAATTCGTAATATTGAAGACGTACAACCTGAATGGCGACGATCATTCCCTCAAGCAGTATTATTACCACATTCCCAAAGATCATGATCAGCAGGAATACTGCAGATCCTCCGATGCCGCCGGCAGATTCCATTACCATCTCAGAAAGTTTAAAGATGATAAAGGAAAGTACCGCATGGGAAAGGGCAAAGGCCCCAACCCGCAGAAAACTTACGGTATTGGAAACATAGGTAGAGGCGGTTTCCAGTATCTCCACGAATCCTTCCATAAAGAACACCAGAAAGCCGTGTTCCAGCACCGGCCTTTTCCCTTCCACCATGCGCCAAATCAGGGGGCCGAAGAAGATACAGAAAACCGGCAGGGCCAGACCGATAAAATCGAACCACCTGAAGCCGCCCCCCAGAAGGCAGCGTATGGCGATGGAAATGGCATACCAGAAGAGCAGCATTCCTGCTATACCGGTTTTGGAGAACAGGGCCTTTTCATATTTTTTGAGCCCCCACTGGTTAATAATATTAACCAAAAGCCCAATGGAGTTGAAGATGATCCCCACAGCAATGGTAAAGCCGAAAAAGTAGAAAAGTTTTGTCACGCTCCCCCCCTTTTCGGTAAGGGGCATGAGGGTCAATATGCGGTCCACCGGATGGCCCGTAAGGAAGCCCGTGATCGTCCTGGTGGGGCCTGTAAGAATTTCTTCGTCGGTAAAAAATTCACCGTTTAGGATGCCCATGACCATGGAAGCAATTCCCACTGCAATAAGCGGGGTGGAGTAACCCTTGAGACCCTTCAGGGCTTTAAGGCCCCGGCGGCCTGTAAGAAGCCCTGCCAGAAGCAGTACAAGACCCTGACCCACATCGCCGAACATGATCCCAAAGAGGATAGTGAAGAAAAAAGCCACCAATGGTGTGGGATCGATGGTACCGTAAAGAGGCGCCCCGTAGGAAAACACCACCCCTTCAAAGCCCTTAACAAAGGCGCCGTGGTCCAGGGAAACCGGGACCTTTTCCTTCCCCAGCCGCACCTCGGGAATTTCCTGGGGATCAAAGGCCCGCACCGCTACCCTGCCCCCGGTCTGCTTCTCCAAGTCATCCACCAGGATGCCCAGGTTGGCCTCAGGTACCCAGCCGCTCAGAACATACACACTTTTTGTGGCAGCCAGATGGCTCTTGAGTTCCCCGGTGATGGAAGCCATGAGGTAGGAGCCGTTCAGGGATTTCAGGGTGGGGCCGTATTCCTGGACCACCTCTTTTTTGTCCGCCTCAATGGACTGCAAATCAGTTTCCATAGTTTTAAGCCGGCCCTGAAGCCCCGAAAGGAGTTCCCCGGGCACACCCTTGTACCCCTCGGGAACACTTATAGGAACAAAGGCTTGCTTTTTCAGTTCCGAGTCCATGGCAAAGCGGCCCTTCCGGGAAGCGGCGGCCAGGATGCGGTCATCCCCTTCACCGGATCCCAGGGGTATGATCACCGCCCGGTCCGCCAGGCTGGTACGAAGATCCTCCAGACGCTCCGGTTCCAGCCGGCCTATACGCAGGGTCAGGTAGGAAAGCTGATCCAAGTCCGCAAAGGGGGCGTTGAGGTTGGCAAAGGACTTGGCTTCGTTCAAAGCGTCTTCAACCTTTTTCTTTTCCTGGAGGGTTTCATTTTCCCGTTTGCTCAGTAATTCTATCCGGGAACAGATCTGTTCGGTAAGCTGGGCTTCCTCGGGACCCGGTAGCCGGCTGTCCTCATCGGGTTCAGCAGGAAGTTCGATCCCCAAATAGACTGCCCCGGCCCTGATTTTTTCCAGATTTTCCAGTGTCCCCTGCCGGACAGCCTCATCCCCCGGGCGGAAGGAACTCAGTTCCTCGGCGCCGTAAGAGCCCGAAGCAGGCAACTCCCCCTCTTCATTTTTGGGGAAGTGCATCAGGGCACGGCGGCCCAGGTATTCGATGACCCCGTCCACATCCCGGTCCAGGACCGTGAGTTCAACCTGCTTCATCCTCCGGGGGCGAATCACAGGAACCTCCTCACTACGTTCTTCGGGTGAGTGTTCACGAGGCAACCCCCAGCAAATCAAGGATATCCTGGGCGGGCATACCCAGGCTTAAGCCCTCAGCAATGCTAATCAGGAGATCCTCTTCAAAGAGTTTAAGTTTAATAAAACAGGCCACCATGTCCAGGGAGAAGGGCCGGAGCCGGAAGGAATGGCGGGCCAGGGTGTAGAGATATTCCGCAGCGGCGTTTTGGAAATACCGGGGGTCCGCAGCCCAGGCTTCACCGCTGAGCCGGGGGTTCAGAAACTTTACCCAGCGCCAGTGTTCCCAGTCAGCAGGATTGTCCAAGGCCATGGAAAGGGAATCCTGGGCATCGTCGGCCAGGGTAGGCTTGGCCGCACTGCGCGAGGAACTCCGTTGCAAGTGGCGCCCCCTGTGCCAGTGGGAGTGGTAGTCCTTCAAGGCGGGGATGGACACCAGGTATTCCCCGGCCTGGTCCTCGGACATGCCGTAATAAGTCCGCATACGCAGGGCCCAGGCAGCATTCCGCAGGCTCACCTCTTCAGAGAGTATCCGTTCAATGGATTTTCGATCCGCCGGGGCGAGGCGCAGCATGGATTTCCAGAGGCTGAAATAGTAATGATGGTCCAGTTTGTTCTGGATTACCATGGTTTTAATATCCAGTGGGGTAAGCAGGTCCTCCAGAAGGAATTCAAATTCAGTACCCTTGAGCATCAGGCTGAAATGGGGGTACTCCTTGTAATTAATGGTAGCAAAGCGGCCTATATCCGTAATCTGGGGCAGGTTCCGTTCACCAGCGGTAGCGGCGGCGATCACCCGTTTCAGGTCCGTGTACTCGAAATCCCGGATAAGACGGACCAACATTTCCGGAGGATGGGGGAAAGAATCAACAATGATAATAATTTGCCGGGCGGTACGGTTGATGATCCGCCGCTCCAGGTCTACCAGGAGTTCCTGTTCCGGAAGATCCCGGGCATCCTTGCCAAAGACAAGCCGGTCCAGTTCGGAAAGCCGGGTTAATCCGCCAAGCTTGGAGAGGCGTTTCCCTATAAAGGAGTTCCCCACTATCCCGCAAGCCTTGGCGTACACATACGACCGTTCCCCCATGCCCGGCATTAAGGTTCCTTAGGAAACGCCGTTTCCGGGAAAAGCAGGGATTCCGTCAATGCGAAAAATTCCTTCAGGTGAAGCGGCAGGGCAGTAATACTTTCCCGGTAAAGTTCAAGCTGTTTCCGGTAATCCTCTTTGGCTGCCCTTATAGTCTCTTCGTACCGCGAGTTTAGCTCCGCCGCTTCCTTTCCAAACCGTTCTTCGTGACGGGCCCGGTTTTCATTTTCGTTCTCAGAAACCCGGCGATCCGCCTCGGCTTGGGCATCGTCCACCAGGACCGAAGCCTGGGACTCCACACTCAGCAGGTGCTGGAGCACACTCTTTTCATCCCGCCCCCCCTCAAAAGCGGTGCTATAGGCGCCGTTTTCGGAGTCCGGAAACTCTGAGCTTAACCTTTCATTCAGGGTAGCGGTATCCATTAAAAACCTTTTTTAGCAGAAATTCTAATTCAAAGTGATGAGGGTATCCTCATATTTTTTCAAAACCCCATACACACTTTGAACATCCTTCTGAGCGGCAATATCCAAAAAAAACTGAGGATTGGTCAGCAGCTCCGCCAAGCCCTGAAGGACATGGAGGTGTTTTTCCGAATCCGTTGGGGGACCCACAATCATAAAAAGCAAATAGACCGGATTCCCATCCAGGGCTTCATAGTCTATCCCCTTCCGGGAGATGCCCAACATACCGTACACCTTGTCCACCGCGTGGGTTTTCCCATGGGGAATGGCGATACCCCGCTGGATTCCCGTGGACATCTTTACTTCCCGTTCTTTGAGGGCTTCCAGGATATCATCCCGGGCATTGGATTTTATTACCTGACAAAAACGATCTACCAGTTCTTCAAAAACTTCCTCTTTATCACTGGATTCCAGATCTACCAGGATAAATTCGGGCGAAAAAATCTCGTGTAATAACATCGAGCCTCCTCAATCCTATTCTAAAGACTCGGCCTCTGTGGGTTCAGCTTGGGGAAATTGGAATTCAGGCTGATCATTCAAGATATTGGCACCCTCTTGATCCTGCCACCAGTCATTATTCACTTCCGATGACAAGGCCCTTCCGGCTGCTTCAACCCCGGCGCCGCTGGGAGTCCGGTTAAGAAGGGCCAACCCCAGGCTGAGTACCAAAAAAATCGCCCCCAAAATGGAGGTTGCCCTGGTAAGGACATTGCCGGACCGGGACCCAAAAGCCGAGGAACTGCCGCCGGCAAAAATTCCCCCCAGGCTATCCCCTTCCTCATTCTGTATCAGAACCAATAAAATAAGAAGGATCGCCGCAATAACGAAAAACACCAATAAAACAACACTGAACACACCCATTTACTATCTCCACAAAGAATATACTATATTTTACTAAATCAAAAAAAGTTATGCAAGGTAAAGCGGGGGTCCTCAGCCTCCAAGGGGCATGATATCCCATATCAAAAGTCTATACAAGTAATGAGAGCTTAAACCATAGGCTATACAGAACGGAATACCTGTTTCTCCATATTGACCCAGATCCCCGGGGTGGGTGGGGATGCTTCTGGGGGCGTCTATGGAATTCCCCGCCGTAGCAGACCGCGCAGCGGGCTGACGGAGGCGGACTCAACATGTTAGCCCCCAGGAGCGTCCCCACCCACCCAGAAAAATGAGCCGCTCTTGGTTAAACTGAAAATTCCTCGTAGTGCCCGGTTTGGCTAATATCATAGCCCCCCATGAGCTCCAGGTCCTTTTTGAATTCATCGGAAGCGATATAGGCGCTCACTATCCTGATTGCGGGGTTATGCCGATCCTCCAGGCGGAAGACAAAATCGTACCATTCCATCTGAAGGGGGATAAATTCGACCCCCGCTACCCTATCAATACCCCGTTCACAGCCGTAGCCTACTTCGGCGCCGCCCTTAGCCACGGTACTGGCGCAGGCCAGGTGGGAACTTGATTCCCGGGTATAACCCTGGATTTTGGCGGCGTTTATCCCCAGAAGGGCCAGTTTCTGGTCCAGCAGGATCCGGGCGCCGGATCCCCGTTCCCGGTTAACCATGGTCAAGCCCGGGCGGCTGAAATCCTTCCAGTCCCGGATGTTCTGGGGGTTCCCCTTCCGGACATAGAGGCCCTCCATACGGCCCAACAAGCGAAAAACCCCCACCGGGAGCCCCGGAAGGAGGCGGCGGATAAAGGGGTAGTTGTAGGTATCGGTCTCCCCGTCCCAGAGGTGGGAGGCGGACATGGTTACCCGGCCGTGGTAGAGACTGTAGAGGCCATTGTAACAGCCCACAAAGGAGCGGAGTATCGGGATCCCCTCCCCGGCAAGCCGGGCTACCAGGAGGTCCAGGCATATATCCTGGCCGGAGATGATCACCGAGGCGGCGGAAGGCCTGCTCTCCCCTGACTCCCCTTCCCCGCCGGGAGCTTGCCGGCTAAGGCCGGCGCCGGGACCTGGCTGCTCGGCAAATTCACGGCGCCCCGGGTCCGGGGATCGCAGTTCCGAGTACTGGGGGCCGGTCTTGGAAAGCTCCAGGTAGCGGTCAATATCGGTCTGGGAAATCCGGACTTGCTTCCCTACTTTGGATGAGGGGAGCTCGCCCCGTTTGATCAGTTCATATACGGTGTATTTTTTTATCCGCAGCTGTTTTGCAACATCCTCAGCGGTGAGAAGGGTTGATTCCATACTTTCATTGTATAGTACAAATCAAGAAACGGCAATTGATAAAAAACTGGCAGGGACCGGGTCTTCGGGGTGGAACCTTTGGCGCTCATCGTAATAGACGGCTTCGATTTCCTCTATCCTCGGGAGGAGGCCTTTTTCGTAGATATAGTCCCAGCCTATCCAGCGGATTAAGGCGCCTTCGGGCAGGGGATGGCGGACTGCGCTGTTTACGTGGGCAAACCAGCCGTCGGCCATGACCTGGCCCAGTTCGGGGCTGAAAACCCAGTCTGCGGCGGCTCGCTGGGGTTCGGTCAGGTCTTTCTTTATTAGGGCATACATGGGGTTGAGCACCGCCCCGTCTTCGGGCCAGATAATTTCCAAAAAATCACGCTTGGGAATTGCGTGGGCCCAGAACCAGGACAGGAAGTAAACACAGCAGCCATCCCGGTTTCCCTGGGTGTCGGCGGCCATTTCCTGGGCCCTGCCGGTAAAGCCGATATTGCGGGCCAGGGAGCGTATGCCCCTTTCGCCCTGCTCTTTCCACGTTTCCAGCAGCAGGAGTTCCGAAATATCATCTAAGGCAAAGCCGGTGCCCAAACTCCCTTCATATATAGGATTGGTGAGGTCCGAGATACACCGGGGCGCGGGCCGGCCATTAAGGCGGCGGTGGTTCACCAGGATCACATAGGGCATGGCGCCGAAGATGCTAAAATTGCCCCGGGGGTCTTGAAGGTCCAGGTTCCGGAACAGGGGATGAACCGGTTGAGGCAGGGGCCATTGGGCGAAATGATCCTGCTTTTCCGGGGTCGAGAGGAAATTCCCGGTGAAGTATTCCCCATACCCGGATTCGGAAACCACTGCGGGGAATTTTGCCAGGTCCTGAATCGTGCTTATATTATAGTAGATATCTACTCCGCAACCCCCCATGGGAACCACGCCTTTGATTTTCCGGTCATGGGAAAGGTTATACCGGGCTTCGAAATCCTTCCAGGCCGTAGAAAACCGATCCTTTATGGGGCAGTGCACATGGCCCAGATAATCCAGGTCTTCCCGCATGGAATCGGGAACCAGTTCGATGATCGACTCTTTTTTCATGACAAACTCCTTTCTTTCACGGAAATCCCTTCTAAAAAAAATGTTTCCATATCAAAATCCAGGACGGCCCCTTCCCGGAGCAAGTCCCTGAGGGCTAGAAATTTCCCGCTCAGCTCCCCCATGAGGACCGCATTGCGCCGTTCCGCCGGGCTGGTCTCGATGATACGCCGCACCCCGCCCCGGTGTATACAGATCCGCCGCTGCCCCAGCAGGGCCAGCACCGGGTCGTGGGTGGAAACCAGGACTATCTTATCCTCACCCACCAAAAGTTCCAGTGCCCCACGGCGGTCCACCCCGGCATTTTCCAGCTCGTCGATGAGCACCACCGGGGAGGGGCTGAGCAGGGCCGTATCGGCGATCATCAAAGACCGGGACTGGCCCCCGGAAAGCTGGGTTACCGCCGTACCCGCCGACAGGGCCTCCCCGGTGAGCCGGTTGGCGGCGGTCACAATCCGCTCCACCAGGCGGGGGCCGGAAAAATCTTCACCCAGGGAGGCCAAATTGCGGCTTTCCGCGTGCATGAGGATAAATTCCTCCACCGTCAGGTCCATGATAAAGTTCATGTTTTGGGAAAGCTGGGCCACCAGCCTCCCATCCAAGGAATACCGCTGTTCCTGGCTGGGCTCCCGGCCGTCCAGGAGCAGACGCCGCCCTGTGGGGGTGTCCCCCTGGGCAAGGCAGCCTATGTCCTCCAGGAAGCGACTTTTTCCCGCTCCGGTGGGTCCCACCACGCAGAGTATGCCCCCGGCCTCCAGGGTCAGGGTAAAGTCCTCGGGCAAGCCGTCCTTATCATGGCCGCCTATTATGGTGATGCTGTGGACTCCGCCCTTGGCTTCGCCGTCAGGAACGGCGTAATTTGTGTTAGACATGGGCTTCTCCGACCGGGGGTATCTCGATTTTTCGGGCAATCATACTGTTGGTGGCATAGTCCGGGCCTATGCGGGTTTCCCCCAGGCAATAGGAACAGAGGGCCGAAGGCAAAGGGAACCGGATCTGCCCATGGTTCAGGGTGGCGACTTCCGGGGCGTCCCGGAGAAAGCGGGCCAATTCGGAGGCCCCCTCCCCGGTAAGGCCGTTCACAAAGAGGAATCGGGCGTTCCGGTTTGCCTCCCGGGCCCGGAAGGCAAAAACCTCCCGTTCAGCCTGGGAAACTACATCCGCCTTGGTGATCACCACCATGTCGGCGAAGAGGAGCATGGGGCCGATTTTTTTTGGGGTGTTAACCCCGGAAAGGCAGTCGATGACGCAGAGGGAACGGACCCCCTTGATATGGGGAGAACAGCGGTTGCAGAGCCCGGCGCTTTCACTGAAGAGATAGTCCAGGTTGCGGGAAAGGCCCCAGGCCACGCAATCTTCAATATTAGTGATAAAGTAATGGTCCGGGCAAAAATTCCCCGATATCCCCGTGAGCACCGGGATACCCCGCTTTTGGTAGAGTTCGTCATCCGTAGTGGAGATGCAGTCGAATTTGACCGCCCCCACGGTGAGCCCCTCTTTCATAAGGGCTTCCGCAGTCTTGATAGCCGCCGAAGTTTTGCCCGCCGAGGGGGGCCCGGCAAAGGTTACAAGCCTCATAAGGGCACTCCGCTTACTGCGGCTTTGCGAAGAAGGAGCCAGTCCCCGGTATCATCATGGACCACCCGGACTTCGGCGAAGCCCAGGGACTGGGCCACCGGGGCATAATCCTCGGGCAGGGAATCCTGGGTGGTTTTCTGCTGACGCGCCCCAAAGTCGTCGCCGTTTCGTTCCGACATGACCCGGTAAATCTCGGTCTTCAAAGCCGGGCTGCCATAGCCCCCGCCCAAAACTGCCACCCCGCCGGGCGCCAGAATACGCCTGATTTCGGTCAGGCTTTGTTCCTTGTCCCAAAACCACATGGCCCCCCGGCTGACAACCAGGCCCGCCGAAGCCTCCGCAATGGGCATGGCGTGAACATCCGCGCAGAGGGTCGCTATACGCTCCCGGTCCGCTTCTTTGATGCGCCGGGCAGCCAGTTCCAGGGCATAGGGGTTTGAGTCCAAAAGGGTGATTTCATTCGTAACCAGTTCCGCAAGGGCCAGGCCCAGATGCCCCCCGCCGCAGCCCAGGTCCACACAGCGCCCCCGGCTTATCCCAGCAAGTTCCAGGAGCCGCCTTGCGATGGGCAGATATATGGGGGCGAACACCTCATCGGCGATGCGGTCGAATTCCAAGGCTTTAGCCCGGGCTTTTTCAGCGGGAAGCGCGACGGTAGGGGAAATAGTGTTTAGCTTCGCCTCTGCTTCCGCAGCCATCGGGTCCTCCTGGTAAGTATAACAAATTATACCGGGGGAAACCTTAGCTATCAAGATGCTATTCTGCTCAAACATGATCTTATAAAACATAAAACACAATAAAACCACACGGATTTGTCTATATTTAGCCAAATTTAACTTGACGAGGGATTATCGATCGGTTATGATCGGTTTTGTTTAAACTTCTAGTCTTATACACCAAATGAAACAAACTAAAATAGAAACAAATACGTCAACTCCCTTGAGTTGCGTTTTGGAATAAAGAAGGAGCTATTTATGAGAAAATGTCCAGCACGGGGTAGTATTACCCGGCTTCTGGCGGCGAGCCTAATCGCCGCTGCGCTGCTCGCAACGGGCTGCGAAAACGCTACTGAAGACCCCACACCCGGGCCGCTGAGTGTCGATACATCAGGGTTGATCAGCGGTATCACTCAGGCGAAAGAATTGCGGGATGCTACTGAAGTTTCAACAAATGGTGCGGATGTGCATACCAGCCAAAAATGGGTAACCCAGGCGGTCAAAACTGCCTTTACCACCGCGATTACCGCAGCTCAAACGGCAGCGGACAAAAGCGACGCCACCCAGGCGGAGATCGATGCGGCCCTGGCAGCCTTGAATACCGCCAAAACTACCTTTACCGACGCCCTCAGAGACGGAACCAGCGTAGCCAATAAAACCGCCCTTAATAGGGCCATCACTGAGGCCCAGGAATTACTCGACAATACCGCAGTCTCGGCGGACGGCGCGGATCTGCTTACCAGTGAAAAATGGGTAAGCCAGGCGGCCCAAACTGCCCTTACCAACGCTATTGCCACTGCTCAAACCACGGCGGGTACGCAAGACGCCACACAGGCTGCGGTCGATGAGGCGCGGACAGCCCTGAATACTGCCATAAGCGTCTTTATCAACGCCATAGAAAACGGAACCGGCGCCAAGGCGGCGTTGCTCAGCGCTATCACAGCGGCGGAGAAAACACCGGAAAACATCCTAGTTTCGATAGACGGGGCAGATGTGCTGGTCAGTGAAAAATGGGTAACCCAGGCAGCCCTGACTACCTTTACCACTGCGATTAGCGCGGCGCAAACAGTGGCGGACAAAAGCGGCGCCCTGCAAGCGGAGTTTGATGCCGCCCTGGCAGCCCTGAATACCGCAAAGACCACCTTTACCACCGCCGCCCAGGCCGGAACCGGCGCCAAGGCGGCACTGCTCAGCGCTATCGCAGAGGCGGAAGGTTTACAGGCGAGCACCAAAGTTTCCACAGATGGAATGGATGTTCTTACCAGTCAAAAATGGGCACTCCAGGCAGCCAAAACTGCCTTTGACAGCGCGATTACTACCGCCAAAACAGCGGCTGAAACGAGCGGCGCACTGCAAAAGGCGTTCGATGATGCGCTGACGGCCTTAAATACCGCAAAGACCACCTTTACCAGCGCCTCCAGCGCAGGATCATTGGCCGATAAAGCGGCGCTTCGCAGGGCTATCACTGAGGCCCAGGGCTTACTGACCAATACCGAGGTTTCGACTGACGGCACTGAGGTTTCTATATATAAAAAATGGGTAAATTCTCAGACGTACAAGGATGATTTAAGCGACGCTATTGTCCTGGCACAAGCGGTGGTGGACGTGACCGATATCACACAGCCCCAGACCGATGTTGATAATGCAAAAATAGCCCTTACTACGGCAATAAACGTCTTTAAAGGCGCTAGCAAGTATGGGTTTAACAGCACCACCGGATCGGTCAAGGATATCACCATTACCCTTTACCATGGGGCAGAGGCGCTTTCAGAATCACCAACGGTGAACATTGTAACGAGGCTCAGTCACTACACAGTTTCGATTGGCTCGGGATGGACGGACATAGCCTGGTATCTTAACAACAGTACCAAATTGGCCTCTACGGATCTGGTACTTGGGCTACCCACCAGCGGCGGGAACAATTCGTACCTCACCCTGACCGTCGAAGCGAAAAAAGATGGGCTCCTCTGCACAGGAAACTGGATTTTCAAGCTTCAAAACTAATGAACAGGAATACTAAGGAGTATATATGATGAAAAAGGCAATTATTGTGATGGCGGCCATGGCCATGATCCTGGCCGTAGGGTGCGAAAATGTTTTGGACCAAGGTAATAGGCCTTCAGGGTCCCATGAAATTACCGTGGAAATCGGCGGCTCCACCGCACGGTCGATCATGCCGGCATCAGACGACTTTACCTATGTGGAATTCAGTTTTAGTGCCGTGCCCCCCACACCGTCCGAGGATATCCCCCCGGTACAGACCGAAACCGGCAGCGCCACCTTCTACCTGCCCGCAGGAACATGGCAGCTTACGGCTAAGGCCTATCGGAAAGGGCTGAGCAGCCCGGTGGCCCAAGCGACCAATGACATAAGCATTAATAGTTATGGGGCTGTAACAGCGGGCAGTACCACTGTTTTCCTTTTACCTGTAGGAACCGGCAGGGGTGAATTTAAATACACGGTGACCAAAACCGCTGCTGCCCTTTCCACCAGTGCCAGCGCCGCCAGCAGCATCACCATCACCCGGCTTGACAGCGGGGAGACGGGTATCGAAGATGAGGCTTTTGTTGATGGGGTGCGAAAATTAGTCACCGCCGACTTTACCGATAATGTTCTTACCGGCAGCCTTTCCCTTGATGCGGGACGGTACACTGTGGATATACGGCTGCTTACCAATGCCAGCAGCATAGCCCGGAGCCTGTATGCGGTGTCCATCATGGACGGGCTGGATTCAGAACTCAGCTACGATGCAACAATATCAGGCTATGTGAGTTCAACAGCCGGCGTGATACCCTTTACCCCGGACATTGTGTTAGGCAAAACGGCATCTGTTGGCTCCCATATAGCCTTGAGTATCCCTTTCAATCCCGGCACAGCGGCGCAGCTCCGGTTTCTTACTGTTCCGAATACCACCGCTTCGGTGTACTTTACCGCCGCAAAAAACGCGTTACAGACTATTACCATTGGGGGTACCGACAGCAGTTCGATAACCAAAGCGGTTACTATCGTGGATGGTTCAACCCCGTCCGATACCCTGGATGTGTTTACCGTAGACACTACCGCTATTCCCACTGGGGGGGGTGAAAAAACCTTTACCCTTACGGTGAACGAAGACGGTTACCGTTCCATCGTGAGCACCGTTACTGTAAAGGTAATAGAGCCAAACTCACCGGGTATTTGGGCCCCCGTTTCACCCTATGTTATAGGTGGCGGCGGCAGCGATGTGGTGTGGGGCAATGGTAAGTTTGTTGCCTCCGACTATAATAACGGGTCCGCCGCATATTCGGCAGACGGAGTTGCCTGGACTACCATAACCCAAGATGCAACGACCTTTGGCGCCAATTATATTAAAGATTTAGCGTACCTGAATGGCTCCTTTTGGGCCGTAGGAAAGGGCGGAAAAATTGCCACATCAGTAGACGGCATTACCTGGACAGCGGTAACCCAAACTGTTGCGGCCACGACTGAATTTTACAGCATAGCCTGGGGAGGTGGAGTATACATCATTGCCGGAGTTAGCGGGACAATGATACGCTCCACTGATGGAGTGGACTGGCAAAAAGTAGAAACAAGTACATTTGGTTCGGCCACTATAAACGGCGTAGCTTATGGTAACGGTATATTCATTGCTGTAGGGGCAAACGGCACTTCCGCTTATTCCCCGGATGGAACAAGCTGGACCAGTACCAGTACTACAACCAATACCGGCAGTTTCTTTAGCACCAATACCATTAAAAAGATTGCCTTTGGCGGAGGAAACTTTCTCGCGGTCTCGCGATATGGCGTGGCAAGTACCGCCAACGGGACAGATTGGACCTGGCATGAACTATGGCACTTTGACAGTCCGACGGACCCGGCCTGTGAAAATACCAAAGTGTGGATTCAGGCTGTAGCCTATGGCAACGAGTATTGGTGTGTAGGCGGCCAGGGCGGACGTATAGCCTACACTTCCGATCTGGGTACCTGGAACAAGGTTAACGGCGGTTACCATAATGATCCTTTTGCCAATGGTGATTATGTGAACGGTATAGCCTATAGCGACACCGGCACATGGCTTATTACCGGCGGCGATGGCAGCCCGAAAGCCATGATTTCCCGGCCGTAACAGATTTTCCGGTAAAAGGGATGCCCAGGAACTTACTTAATTCCCGGGTATCCCTTTCCATTTTATCCAAAAAGGTGCCTGGCACCAGATCGCCTGAAAGGGCGATTTGCTTTTTTAGGGAGCAGCTTATGAAAACGAAAGTTATTACCAAGATTATTATCGGGCTGGCCCTGCTGCTGGTCCCGGTATTTGGATTGAGTATCCTGGGGTGCGAAACCGATTCGCCCTCATCATCGGTAACAAATATTTCCATAAGCCCCCTGAGAGCTTCGGTGAAGCAGGGCGAAGCAGTGCAGTTTTCCGCATCAGTGTCGGCAATAAACGGCGCCCATGAGGGGGTGCTGTGGTCTGTTGAAGGAGGTCACCCGGGAACCGCAATTTTTCAAACAGGTTTACTCACTTTGGCCACCGATGAAAGCGCCGAAACCCTGACGGTAAGGGTAATATCCACCTTTGATACAGCCAAGTCCGCTGTCGCCATCATTACGGTAACACCGGCCTTAGGGGTCCCCTCGGTAAGCGGCGTTACCATAACTCCCAATACGGTTACAGTTGAACAGGGCGAGACCCAGCAATTTACAGCCCACGTTGATGTGACAGGGGATCTGGCAACAACTAAGACATGGTCCGTTACCGGGAACACCAGTGATGATACTACGATTTCCGGGGATGGTTTACTGACCGTGGCCGCCGGGGAAACCGCAGAGACCCTGACGGTAATGGCGGTGTCCACGGCGGACAAAACCAGATACGATGCTGTGTCTGTAACCGTAACGCCGGCGCCGGTGTCCCATTCAATAGCCCTAAATCCCGTAAGGGTTTCTGTTGATCCCGGTAAGACCCAGCAATTTGCCGCTGTTGATAATGAAGGCCAGGAAATTGCTGTAAGTTGGTCTGTGGAAGGATCATCCACAGGAACCGAAATTTCCCAAACAGGTTTATTGACCGTGACCAACGACGAAACCGCGGTAATCCTGACAGTGAAAGCAGTTTCCACGGCGGATACAGCCAAATCAGCCACAGCCATTGTTACTATAATACAGCCACCCCAGATTCACTCCGTGACCGTAAACCCCTCAACAGTATCGGTACATAAGGGTAGTACCCAGCGCTTTACCGCCAATGTCAGCGTGACCGGTGATGCAGTACGTACTGTTATCTGGTCAGTGGATGGAGCTGCTGCAGCAGAAACCACCATATCCGCAGAGGGGCTGCTCAGTGTTGGCGCCGGTGAAACCGCAGCGACTCTGACGGTGAAGGCAGTTTCCACAGCAGACTCGGGCAAGTTTAACACATCGACTGTAAGCGTAGCAGTACCGATGGTACAATCTGTGGCATTAAGCCCTGCAACAGCATCAATGCAACGGGGTACAACCCTGAAATTCATAGTTATGGTCAAGGCAACAGGAGACCTGGCAAAGACCGTGACCTGGTCTGTCGATGGGGCTCACACGGGAACTGCGATTTCCACAGATGGTTTGCTCACCGTAGCCACCACCGAGACCTCGGGGTCATTGACGGTAACGGCAATATCAACCGCAGACACAAGCAAGTTCGGCACTGCAACGATAACCGTAACAACACCGTCAGGTCCCACGCCATCAACATGGACGGCAATCACCATTACCGGCTTTGCCGGCCTGGAAAACGATTCTATCAACAGCGTAAGCTACGGAGCCGGTACAGGCTTCATTGCCGGCGGCGGACCCTATGCCCAGGGAGCAGCCGCGCATCCGGTTATCTCCATCTCGTCAAACGGTATCGATAATTGGTCGCCCATGGATTTACTCATCGATCCCTTTGACAGCTATGTTGGCAAAATAGTTTATCTAAACGATAAATTTTTGGTCACCCGAGGCAGCGGGGTTAAAGTGGGCCTCTATTCTACGGACAGCGAAAATTGGGCGGTAACAGAAATAGGATTCGGTACAAAGGGTTTCGCTTATGGGAACGGCACTTACGTTGTAGGCGGACAGCACGGCCAGGCTGCCTGGAGCAGTAATGGTACGGACTGGAACGTCCTCACCTTAGATAAGACCACTTTTGATAACGGCAGCGCAAATCAATTGTATATAAACGCCGTAGCCTATGGTAACAGCATATTTGTCATGGGCGGAGGCCGGGGACACACCGCCTGGTCTGGGGATGGTAAAAATTGGCAAGGCGTACAGGGAAATACCGCACCATCGGAGATCATCTTCGACGGGCCTTCAGGGTTCATTGACTGTATGGTTTTCGGGGCCGGTAAATTTGTCGCCCTGGGCGGCATGGACGGCTATGACGCCAAATCCGCCTGGTCCATCGATGGTGTTCACTGGACCCAGGGCGGGGATCCCCATCTTAAGACGGGAAACGGCAGCCCCACTATTGAGTTCGGAGGCGGTTTTTTTCTGGCTGGGGATAACAATGGGAATGCGTCCTATTCCAAAGACGGCATAAGTTGGACAGCCATAGGGGACACCACCTTTGCGGGTACGCCAATCAAAGGTGTTGCCTACGGAGACAGCAGGTTTGTTATGGTAGGCGGCGAAGGAAAAGCCGCGTATTCACTTATTGAATAGCAAAAAGGTGACAGTCACCTTTTTGTGGATAAATATTTATCGATTAAAATGGTGACTGTCACCTTTTAGGAGAACTATGAAAAACCCGATCATCCCGGGGGTGCTGCTTTTTATCGCCCTGTGTTTCAGTTCCTGTGAATCAAATCCCGAACAGGACAAGCTTCCCTTATCCGGGCCGAAGTCCATACAGCTTACCGCAAGAAATGAATCAATTGTTGTCCAGTGGAGTAAAGTCGCTTCCGCCCAGGGGGTGGCGCCGTACTACGCGGTGTATTACAGCACAAACCCTAACCCCGGTTCAGCAATACAATGGGCATATCTGGAAGCGCCTGAAATGAACCTGGTAACATCGACTATTACGGGCCTTAAAAACTACGTTACCTATTATGTGTGGGTAAAGACCTTCTTCCCCGGTTTGGGAGAATCAGACTTTAGCCCCACCGAATATACCAACCCCATTCCCCCGCCTCAAAAACCGGGAAACATCACCCTGAAGGCCCTTGAAGAAATGCTGGAACTTAGCTGGGATTCTGTTACCGATGCTTTTACCTATAAAATTTTCTGTATACCCGGCGATTCTGCAGAAGAATCCCCCCCGGACGGAACCATGGTAATGGAAGTGCCCAACAGGGAGACAAAATCCGGTGGGGTGGTTTTTAAACTAGCCGATGATACCCGGCTCGTTAATACTACTGCCTATACCCTCTGGGTACAGGCAGTGAATACCGCAGGTGAATCACCCTATACAAAAACTAATGGAACGCCACAGTCGGCAGTAAGCGTTCCTGCGCAGCCCCCGGAAAAACCAACCCTGACCGTGGGAAATAAAAAAATATTTGTAACCTGGAATCAGGTTTCCGGGGTCCCGCACTATACCATATCTTATGGCACAAGCAATAATTTTTCTGAATCGGTGACACGCACCGATACTGTTCCGGCAGACACCCCAATAGTAAGCACCGAAATTACCGGACTTATCAATGGTACAAGCTATTATGTATGGGTACAGTCAAGCAATTCAAAGGGAAATTCAGCTCCCAGTGAGGCGGCGACAGCGGCCCCGGTGGCAAAACCAGCAATCAATTATAACAATTTACAATTTGAGCTGGGCAGGGCGTCTGCAGATTTCATATTTGCCGTTGATTTACCCCCAAGTGTTTGGTTTTTTAATGGCAGGCCAAGCACAGACCGGCTTACCCGGTTCCAGGAAGCCGCCATAGGCAACCTTTTTTGTGATGGTGCCGCATGGTACATTAGAAACAATTATCCCGAAGAAATATTTGACTTTGTGTTTCTTAATGGCAGTTTTGTTAACAATCCCCTTCCCAAGGGGTCTATAAGCATCGGAACCATGATGAACGCAGTCACTCCCGATGGACGGTCAGACAAGGCCTGTTTAATTACCCTGAAAGGCGACAGGCTTATTGAGCTGTTTAACGATGTAGCCGATGTCCCCCATACCGGGCATGGCAGTTCCAATACCGGCTGGTTCATCATGGTATCCGCCGAAGCACGGTATACCATTCAGTATTATAAGCCCCCTGAACTTTCCGAATGGACAAGCCCGGATGAGATAATCCGCGGAACTTCAGAGCCCTACTATCATGGCTGGATTAAAGAGGGTACCCTGAAAATTAACGGACAACCCATTGATGTAAATAAGGAGTACCGTATTCTAACCACCGATTACCTGGCCCGGGGCGAATGGTACACCACCTTTCCCCTATACGGAACAAATAAAAAAATATTCCCTATACAAATGTGGAAAACCGTATCGGAATACATTTATGATCAGTCTGTAATTACTCCAAAACTTGATGGCCGGGTCAAAATAGAAGGCGGTGTCCCCCTACCCCCGCCCTGGGAACCGGGCAATTTGATAAACAACGATCCTCCCCTATGGTAGAATTACTGTGGTAAGTTTACAATGGTAAGATACGGTGCGGTTCTTGGAGTGCTCTGCACCTTTTTTCTGACAACCACCCTGTTCGCAGCAGAGGCGGATGAAGTAGGGGTAGAAGCGGATGAAGCAATCAGGCTGCCCGAAGCAAGGGTAGAAGATGTGCGGGATACGCCGGAACATATTACCCAGGAAGAGATGGAACGGGACGGCGTTACAGATCTATGGGAGGCGGTGCGTTATGTCCCCGGCGTAATCCTCTCAGGCGGGGGCCGCCGTAATGATTCAAATTTTACTGTTCGGGGATACGGCGCCGATGCTGTCCCCATTTATATTGACGGAATAATTATGGCAAACCCCTACAGGGGTGAGGGAGATGCCGCCCGTTTTTTAACCGGAGACTTGGAGAGTATAGATATACAAAAAGGGTATAGCGACGAATTGCTGGGGGCAAATACTCTGGGGGGCGCCATACTTATGCGTACTGCAAAGCCCCGGAATAGTTTTGAAGCATCTGTAAAAACAAGTTTAGATTTTGACAGTATTGGAAAATACGCCGATTCCACCCATGTCCTGAGTTTGGGCAGCAGGTTGAAATATTTTTACACAAAAGCTGTGGCTCAATACCGTGATATAAACCATTTTCGCCTGCCCGGGGACTTTGAACCCACAAAATATAACCCCCAGGAAAAAGGAGACCGGCTCTGGTCTGATTCAAAGGATACTAAAATTACGCTTTTAGCAGGGTTTACTCCGTTTCCCGAACTTGATATATGGGCAAACTGGGTTTATCAAACGGCAGACAAGGGTTTTTCAACCCCGGAAACACGGACCAGGGAGTATCAAATATGGGACTGGCCGGTTTGGAATAGACAGAGCAGCTCCCTTAACGGGACCTATACGGCGGATGTTTGGAATATTGAAGCCCTGGCCTATTTTGATAAATACGATAACCGCTTAATAGAATACTATAACTGGAAAGCCTATACCCTTGGTATTCATCACGAACCTTCGGATTATGATGAGTATACCGCAGGGGGACACCTCAAGTTTGGGTGGGATATTAACAGTTGGAATACTGTCCGCTCTGGCGTTACCTATATTAAAGAGGATCATAAAAGCCTGTCTGACGGAGAAGAACAGGTCCATGTGAATGAAGATACCTGGTCGTTTGGGGCTGAGTATTCAATGAACTATTGGGAACCCCTGACAGTAAATCTGGGAGGTGGTTTTAATTCCCTTGTGCCTATTGATTTTTATGGGGATGAAAATGAATTTATGAAAGCCCTGGGGGACCATTATTATGTCATTAAAACAAAACCAATGTTTCTGTATACCTGGCAGGCCGGTCTTTTTTACAAGCTTACTACATCCCATGAACTGCACCTTAGCTATGCGCGGAAAAATCATTTCCCCACCATGTCGGACAGGTATTCGACCCGCTTTGGCAGGAAACTCCCAAATCCGAACCTGGGCCCTGAAATCGCCAATCATTTTGAATTTGGATACCAGGGCGCCATACTCGAAAAACTTACGATAAACACCGCAGTTTATTACAGCATCATGACAGGAAAAATTGTAAATATAAAACTGCCAAACCCTGAATATCCCCCTGTGGAGGTTGATTATGCCAGAAACCTTGACTCCACATCATTTTACGGATTTGAATTTTCTCCGGAATTATTTATCAACAGCTTTATTAGCAGTGGCGCTTCATTTTCATATAATAAATATACGATAAACAACAGCCTACAGGGCGTCCTGAAACTTGATTATTATCCTGAAATCACGACCAATGCTTATGTGGTAATAAACCTGATTACCAAGGCGCCGGATAAAGCAAAATGGCTTACCCAGCTTTCCATTATTCCCCGCATTGAATTTATCGGATCCCGGTACGCGGACACCGCAGGAAAAAATGAGCTGGACAGCTACTTCCTGGGGAACATCAAATTGGTACTTGGCATCACCAAGTATTGCACCATCTCCACAAGCGTAGAAAATATATTTGATGAATATTATGAAATCCGTGAAAACTGGCCCCTGGCGGGGCGATCGTTTAATATAAGCCTGACCGCCAAATACTGAGCACTCCGGATATAACTCAGCCCCGGGCTATGCCCACCCGTTTCCCCGCGTCAAAGATGGTCCCCTCCCGTTTCCCGGTAATCACATCCCGGCACAGATCCGGATCGGTAAGCACCAGGCCCTGGAGGTCCCGCACTCCGAAGTCAAAGAGCAGGGGCGAAAGGGGCGTGGTAGGACCTGTCAGGATCATTCCCTGTCGGCGGGAAAGCTCCAGAAGCCGGGGCAGGGTCTTATTGACCAGGGTAACCCCGGTGGCAAAGACAAAATCCTGGAAAGGGATGATGAATTCACAGGCGGAATCCGGGTAATCCCCCGGGCCGGGGCGTTTTTCCAGGATAGAGAGCTCGCAAACCGGCCCCAGGATCCGTTCCAGGTGCATAAAATGGCCAACCACTGCCACTTTTTTGCCTGCAACCCGGCCTTTCCAGGCTTCAAAGGCGCTCATATCCTCCTCAGCAAGGGCAGATCTGACCTTCTTATGCTCCGGAGAGTTCCAGTAGGCGTTAATTGCCGCCACACCCAGGCTTGCTTCGGCAATATTCCAGGATTTAGCCGCCGTCGCCAGGTCCCGCAGGGCCATACCCCGGCAGGAATCCGGGAGGGTCCGGGGGCGGGTTTCGTTATTCGATAGATGGCCAAGGTTCATGGCCAGCCCAACCCGATCCCCGGAACGGACATAGCTCCAATGTTCCCCGGAAATTGCCTCATCGGCCTTATGTTCCGGGGGTATCGCGGCTATAAGACAATCATAGAGCGCCCAGGGATTCGTATTTTCTGCCATCCTATTTCCTCCTGCTAAACCTGACAATTCAAAGAAGATTAGTATAGTATACTAACCAAACAAGTACATATCATATAAAACTAAATAAAACCTGTTTGTTTTCTTGACAAAATTATAAAACCAGACTATAACAAATTATGGAAAAAAAGTAATCGGCCTCGGTCCCGCCGGAATTCCTCTCCAATTTTCCGGTGGGACTATTATTTTACCGGAGCCCTTGGTTGAGGCTTCATTATGAACTATAAAGTGGTGTATAAAGCAATACTCCATGAAAAAAAATCTGTGGCCCTTGATAATCTGTGTCTCTATGGTCATTCATGGGCTGATTTTTTTTATCCTTTCGGCTTTTCCCATGCCTGTTTCCCCGGCGTTGAAGCAGAAACCCTCCGGGGAAGCCTTCTCATTGGTCAATCTCGCCCTGGCAGAACCCCCGGAAGCGCCTCGGGACGATCCCCGGCCAAGGACGGCGCCGGAAATACCCATGGATCCTCAAACGGAAATCCCCCCGGCGCCTACCGAGGAGGCTGACGCTGAACTTTCTTCCCAATCCCTTGCGGAAAATTTTATCACCCTGGAGGACAGCCCTGAGGATAAGCCTGGCTCTGCCGCCCCGGCTTCAGCCGGTTCCCCTGCGGGGATGTCCCCGGTTGAAGCCGGGGATGGAAGCAGCGCGGGAAGCTCCTCTGGAAATTCCCCCCAAACCGCAGCCTATCTTAGCCGCAACTACAACTATATCCAGCGCCGCATCCGAGACAGCCTAGTGTACCCGGCCCAGGCGCGGCGCACCGGCATTCAGGGAACTGCGGAACTAATCTTCACCATTCACGAGGATGGCCGGGTAAGCGGGGTTAGGGTAAGCGAAAGCAGCGGGTCGGCGCTTCTGGACGCCGCAGCGGTGGAGGCCATCTATGCCGCAGCGCCATTCAGGCGACCTCCGGCGGAAGCCCGGCTGCTTATACCCGTGGCCTTCCGGCTGCATTGAGGTATTAGCAGACCCCGGCGCTTGCCGGCCCACGGGTTTTGACCAACTCAACCAAACGGCACATAACAAAACAGTGATTTAAGCATTGACAGTTAGGTTTTGGCCGGTATAATGGTTTTATGAAGTACAATACCAATCAATATCGCCCTAATCGTTCTATTTTGTTTTACCGGGGCCTGCTTTGCAGTGTCCTATTCCTGGCGCTCAGTCTTCAATTAAATGCCGCGCCGCGGAAGGATGTTTCGGCGCCCCAGCCTTCGGAGACCGTGTCCGGGACAAGGTCCTTTACGGACTCCAGCGGGAGGACCCTGGAGATTCCGGGGAAGATCACAAAGATTTCTCCCTCGGGCAGCCTGGCTCAGATGTTCCTTTTGGCAATCGCGCCGGATCTGATCTGCACCGTTTCCTCCGCCTATTCTCCTGACCAGGCGGAATTTGTCCCGGATTACCTGATGAACCTGCCCGTGGTGGGTCAGTTCTACGGCTCCCGGGACCTTAACCCCGAGGAAATCGCCCGGATAGGGCCGGATCTGGTTATCGATATCGGAGAGCCCAAGGACAGCATCGCCCAGGACATGGATGCCATCACCCAGTCTATCGCCATTCCGGCCATCCATATTACCGCTACCCTCAGGAGCACCCCGCAGGCGTTCCGCACCCTGGGCCAACTCCTGGACAGAGAGGAACAGGGGGAAAAACTCGCCCTTTTCTGCGAAAAAGCCCTTTCTCGAGTCGATGACATTGTGGCTAAGGCGGGAAATAATAAAAAAGAGTTGCTCTACTGCCTGGGACCTAGGGGTATCAACGTACTCGCCGCAGGGTCCTTTCATACGGAAGTCCTGGACTGGATAGCCAACAATAAGGCGGTGGTGGATAATCCCTCTTCCCGGGGGAGTGGCAATGAAACCAACCTGGAACAGATACTGCTCTGGGATCCGGAGCTGATCATCTTCGGTCCGGACAGCGTGTATAGTTCCGTCGCGGCGGACCCTACCTGGAAGCAGCTCCGGGCTATACGCACCGGGGCCTACTACGAGGTTCCCCAGGGTCCCTATAACTGGATGGGTACCCCCCCGTCGATAAACCGTTACATAGGTATGCTCTGGCTGGGGAAAATCCTCTACCCCCAATACGCTCAATACGACCTATACACCGAAACCGCAGAATACTACCGGCTGTTTTACGGACGGGAACTCAGCCGGGAACGGTATGAGCGGCTGACCGCAAACAGTATTTCTGCGGGTGGTCCGGGTAAATAGGCCCTTTATGGCGGATTCCTCCTCCGGTAAACTTGGTGCTTCCGGCGCCGGCCTGAGCCGGAGATTTCCTGCCGCCGCCATCCTGGGCTTGCTCCTGGTCGCGGCAGTGCTGGTGTCCCTGTCCCTGGGCCGCTACCCCATACCCCTGGGCGCCCTGATCACTCGGCTCCTGGGAGGCACCTTTGCCACACCCCAGATGGAAGCGATCTTCTTCAATGTGCGGCTTCCCCGGATCATCCTGGCCTGCCTGGTTGGGTGCTCCCTGGCGGCGGCGGGGGCCAGCTACCAGGGGGTGTTTCAGAATCCCTTGGCTGCCCCGGACATACTGGGGGCCTCAAGCGGGGCCGCCACCGGGGCAACCCTGGCGATACTGATGCGGCTCCCGGGCCCCATGATCACGATTTTTGCCTTTTTTGCCAGCATTATTACCATAGCCCTGGTAATGTTCATCGGGAACCAGACCCGGGGCAGAAACATTGTGGGGCTTATCCTTGCGGGCTTGATGATATCATCCCTGAACAGCGCCGCCATATCCTTCATGAAGCTCATGGCGGACCCCAACAATGTGCTGCCCGAGATCGTCTACTGGCTCATGGGCTCCCTGGCTAAAACAAAGCCTGCGGATGTAGCTTTTGTGTTCATCCCCATGACTCTGGGGCTGGTCCCCCTGTTTATTTTCCGCTGGAGGATCAACCTCCTCACCCTGAGCGAAGATGAAGCCCAGTCCATGGGGGTCAATGTCAAACGCACCCGGGCATTAGTAATTGTGTGCTCCACCCTGATTACTGCTGCGGCAGTTTCCGTGAGTGGCATCATAGGCTGGGCCGGGCTGGTGATCCCCCACCTGACCCGGCGTTTCGTGGGCAACGATTACCAAAAGCTCATGCCCGCAACTATGCTCTTCGGGGCCCTCTTCCTCCTGGTGATCGACAATATCTCCCGCAACCTCTTTGCCACCGAGGTCCCCCTGGGGATACTCACATCCCTGGTAGGGGCGCCATTCTTCCTCTGGCTCATCACCAGGAAGGGGGATTTATGGTAAACTTAAAGGTTCCCCAGGAAGCGCCCCGGGAATCTCCCGACCTAAAACCGGCCCTGGAAGTACGGGACTTGAGTTTTTCCTACGGAAACAATCCGGTGCTGAAGGATATTGGTTTTACCATGAGAAGCGGGGTACTCCTGGGTCTGCTGGGGCCCAACGGCGCGGGGAAAAGTACCCTGTTCCGCTGCATCCTGGGGCTGGAGAAAACCCACTCAGGCACGGTGCTTCTGGACGGCCAGAACATAAAAACCCTGACCCCCGCCGCCCTGGCAAAACGTATTGCCTATGTACCCCAAATCCATTTCCCATCTTTCAACTATTCCGCTCTGGACATGGTGCTCATGGGAACCGCCGCCCAGGGCAAAGAATGGGCCATCCCGAATACCCGGCAGCGGGAGGTGGCTTCTGCTGCCCTGGAACAGCTGGGCATGGGCAAATTCCGGGACAGGGGATTCCGCCAGCTTTCCGGGGGCGAACAGCAACTAGTCCTCATCGCCCGGGCTCTGGCCCAGGATGCCCGTCTCCTGGTGATGGACGAACCCACGGCCAACCTGGACTACGGCAACCAGATCCGGGTCCTTCTGCAAGTTAAGGAATTGAGCCGCCAGGGCTACAGTATTATTCTCAGCACCCACAACCCGGATCACGCATTTCTGTTCGCCGACCAGGTTCTGGCGCTGCACAACAACAGTATCGCTGTGTCGGGGGCGCCGGGAGAAGTCTTGACCGGGGAACTCATCACCCGGCTCTACGGAGTTCCGGTAACCATACGCCGGGACAGCCGGGGGATACCCAGCTGTTTGCCCGTAATGCCGGGGTCGCTGTTCAATTCAGTTTAGGCAAGCTGCAGAGGATATGGAGGACACGGAGGCTTGCCGATTCGGTTCTACCCGCGAATATCTTCCAGCACCGCGTCCGGCAGGGCATGGACGCTCTCTTCAATATCCGCGCGGCTCAGGCCGGAAATTTTCAGGGTGATCCGCCGGTGGTCCAGGTCGTCCCCGTCCGAAGGAACCAGGGCTATGATATTGCCGCCCTTGACGGTGATGGCGTGGGTGAGCTTTTCTAACTGCCCAGGCTTTTCGGCCACATTGATGGTGATGCGGATACCGGGGTGCCGGGCGCCAAAGGCTTTGACAAAGACGTGGAAGAGGTCAGTTTCGGTGATGATGCCTACCAGAAGCTCCCCTTTCAATACAGGAATGCAGCCAATGTCCTTGTCCGCCATGATCCGGGCCACTTCTTCCACCACCTCGTTCTCGTCCACGGTGATCACATCCTTCACCATGATCTTTTCCACCCTGAGCTTGGACAGGAGGTAGCTGATCTCGTACATATCCAGGCTGGTGGCCGCCGAGGGGCCCGCCTGGAGCATGTCTTTTTTGGTGAGTATGCCCACCAGCTTATTGTTTTTATCCAGCACCGGCAGGTGACCTATCTGTTCCTTTTCCATCAGGGAACGGACCTCAGTAACCGACATGTCGGGGTGCACATAGATGGGGTTTTTCGTCATCACACGGTTTATAAGCATCTTATCCTCCTAAATACGCGGCCTTCACCGCATCGTCCTTCATCAGTTCCTTTGCGGGGCCGCTTTTTATCACCTGGCCGGTTTCCAGAATATAGCCCCGTGAAGCAAGGCCCAGGGCCTTAAAGGCGTTCTGCTCCACCAGCAGTATCGTTGTTCCTGTTTCATTAATGCGCTTGATAATCGAAAAAATTTCGTCCACCAGGATGGGGGCCAGGCCCATGGAGGGTTCGTCCAGGAGCAAAAGCCGGGGCTTGGACATCAGGGCCCGTCCCATGGCCAGCATCTGCTGTTCGCCCCCTGAGAGGGTGCCCGCCACCTGGCGGAGCCGCTCCTTGAGCCGGGGAAAAAGGGTAAAGACGTTTTCCATGTCATCCCGGATGGCGGGCCGGTCCCGGCGGGTATAGGCCCCCATTTCCAGGTTGTCCTTCACCGAAAGGTTGGCAAAGATGCGCCGGCCTTCGGGGACCTGGATGAGCCCCGCAGAAACAATGCGATCCGGGGACAGGCCGCTGATATCGGCGCCGTCGAAAAAAACGGCCCCCCCAGATTTTCTGATGATGTTGGAAATGCCGTGGAGGGTGGTGGTTTTCCCCGCACCGTTGGAGCCTATCAGGGTGATGATCTCCCCCTGGTCCACCTCAAAGGAAATGCCCCGCAGGGCCTGGATTGCACCGTAGTGGACCGTCAGATCCGTGACCTTAAGCATCGGCAAGGGCGTCCTCCCCCAGGTAGGCTTTGATCACTGCGGGGTCCCGGCGTATTTCATCCGGCAGCCCCTGGGCGATAACCCGGCCGTAGTCCAGGACCACGATGCGCTCGCAGATACCCATGACCAGTTGCATATCGTGTTCGATAAGCAGGATGGTGAGGTGAAATTCCTTGCGTATAAAAGAAATCAGCTTCATCAGCTCCGCTGTTTCCTGGGGGTTCATCCCCGCAGCAGGTTCGTCCAGGAGAAGCAGTATGGGGTTGGCAGCCAGGGCCCGGGCGATTTCCAGCTTCCGCTGTTCCCCGTAGGGGAGGTTCCGGGCCAGCTCGTGCTTCTTGTTATCGATCTTAAACAGGGAGAGCAGTTCTTCTGCCCGCTGCCGCATCTGTTCCTCGTCGTGATAAAACCGGGGGAGCCGGAACAGAACATCCAGGGGGTTTTCCACCCTGGATGAATGGAGGGCGATCCGCACATTGTCCTCCACAGTCATGTTGTTGAACAGCCGTATATTCTGAAAGGTCCGGGCAATGCCGATGCGGTTCAAAGTGGCGGGGCTCAGTTTTCCTATCACATGGACCTTGCCCTGGCGGTCCCAGAAATCGATCTCCCCCTCTGTGGGGGCATAGATCCCGGACAGCATATTGAACACCGTGGTCTTCCCCGCGCCGTTAGGCCCGATCAGACCGGTCAGTTCACCTTTGTGGAGTTCGCAGGAAAAGCCGCTTACCGCCCGGAGCCCTCCGAAGACGATGGACAGGTCCGAAACTTTTAACAAGAGGTCCCGGTCACTTTGCATGGGCGCCCCCCTTACCGATTTTAGCGCGTAAGAATGCTGCGAAGCGGCTGACCAGGCGGACGAAGGACAGTTCCTTCATGCCCAGAAGGCCCTGGGGCCGGAAGAGCATGACGAAGATCAGGATCAAGGGGTAGATCAGGAGCCGGTAGTCCCGGAGGAAACGGAGAAATTCCTGAAGGTAGGTGAGGATATAGGCGGCTATCACCGAGCCGGTCATGGAACCCATGCCCCCCAGGACCACGAAGATCAGGTAGTCGATGCTGCGGTTAAAGGAAGCGGCGTCAGGCTTTACAAAGCCTATCACCATGGCGTAGAGGCTGCCCCCGATGCCGGCGATAAAGGAGGCAATCACAAAACCTACCATCTTGTAGCGGAACACCGAGACCCCGTTGGAATTGGCGGCCACCTCGTCTTCCCGCACCGCCATGATCACCCTGCCGTAGCTGGACCGGAGAAAATTCTGCAGTAGGATCAGGATCAGGGCCAGGCTTGCGGTAACCCCAAGGAAAGCCAGGTCCCCCCGGCTGGTCATGATGGTGGTAAAGCGTCTGCCGTTGGCGCCTCCGGTGAGGGAACGCATGTTGGTGAGAATGACCCGGATAATCTCGCCGAAGCCCAGGGTCACGATGGCCAGGTAGTCCCCGGTAAGTTTCAGGGTGGGAAAGCCGATGATCAGACCGAAAAAAGCGGTGATCAGGGCGGCCAAAACGGCGCTGAGCCCCATGGGGATATGCAGGTCCAGGGTCAGGGCAATGCAGGAATAGGCCCCGATGACCATGAACCCCGCCTGGCCCAGGGAAAGCTGGCCTGTGATACCAGTAATAGTGTTCACGCTGATGGCCAGCAGGGCGTTAACACCCCCCATGGTGAGTATTTGTGCGGTATAGGCGTCGATGAGATTAATCCGTATGAGCAGGGTTGGTACGCACACTAAAGCTGCTGCAAAGATCCCCGGGATAAGGGTGTTTTTGGTACGTTCTTTCATATTACACCTTCACCCTGGCTTTTTTGCCCAGTATCCCCGAAGGCTTAACCAGGAGGATCACGATAAGTATCGAAAAGGAAATAGCGTCCGCATACTGGGAGGAGATGAAGCCCTTGGTCATGGTTTCTGCGATACCCAGGATGAAGCCCCCCAGCATGGCCCCGGGCACCGAGCCTATGCCCCCCAGGACCGCCGCCACAAAGGCCTTGAGCCCCGGCATGGTCCCCATGGTGGGGGAAACCTGGGGGTAGGCGCAGGCAAAGAGTATGCCCCCGGCGGCGGCCAGCACCGACCCCAGGGCAAAGGTGAAAGAAATGGTGCCGTTCACCGGAATCCCCATGAGGCTGGAAGCCTGGAGGTCAAAGGAAACCGCCTGCATGGCCTTCCCCCGCCGAGTATAGTTGACAATATAGTTAAGCCCCAACATCAGGGCTGCGGAAGACAAAATCACGATAATCTGGATATTGGAAATCGAAATAATCCCCAAGGAAATATTCACCACCGGCGGCTGGGGAAACTGCCGGGGGTTGGGCCCGATAAAGGGCAACACCCGGGCGCCGTTCTGTAAAATAAGGGAAACCGCGATGGCGGTTATCAGGGAGTTGAGCCTGGGCGCCCCCCTCAGGGGGCGGTAGGCAAAGCGTTCAATAAAGACCCCCAGGCATCCGCAGAGGGTCATGGCGAACAGAAAAGCTGCGGCCAGGGTCAGGGGGCTTACGCCGAATTTGCTCAGCACAAAGTAGCCCGCATAGGCCCCCACCATGAGAATATCCCCATGGGCAAAGTTGATGAGCAGCACTATGCCGTAGACCATGGTGTACCCCAGGGCTATCAAAGCATAGATACTGCCCAGGGATACACCGTTAAGAAGCTGTTGTAAAAAAATTACGCCCGTTTCCACAACAATCCTGAAAAGCCGGTTTAGGGATTTACCGTGGTCTTATAGGCCGTGGTAAGTTTGCCGTCACTGCCTTTGACCAGTTCCAGCACCACCGCAGATTTAATGGGGTTGCGCTTGGCATCAAAGGTGATATTCCCGGTAACATAACTGCTGTTAGTCTTTGCCAGGGCGTCCCGGACCGGAGTTGCATCTGCGGAGCCGGCGCTGATGATGGCGTCCCGGATCAGGTATGCAGAATCATAGCCCAGGGCCGCAAAGGCATTGGGCAGACTGTTGTACTTCGCCTGGAAGGCTTTGACAAAGTTCACCACCTTAGGCGCAGTGGAATCCGCAGTAAAGTTATTGGTAAAGAAGCCGTTCAGCACCTCGTCCCCGGCGTTTTCCTGAAGCCCGTCCCAGCCGTCGGCGCCAATAATGGGGGTGTTGATCCCCTGGGCCCGGAGCTGCTTGGCAATTAGGGCCACGGTGTTGTAGTAATCCGGAAGGTAGACCACATCGGGGTTGGCTGCCTTGATCCGGGTCAGCTGGGCGTTAAAGTCCACATCCCCGGCATTGTACACTTCGCTGGCTACCACAGAGCCGCCGTTAGCGGCAAAGGACTTGGCAAAATTTTCCTGGAGCCCCACGGAATAGTCATTGCCGTTATCATAGAGCACCGCCGCCCGTTTTGCCTTGATTTCATTAGCCGCGAAAAGGCCACCCACGGTCCCCTGGAAGGGATCGATGAAACAGGCCCGGAACACATAATTCCCCGCATCCGTAACCGCCTCGTTGGAGGCCGCCGGGGCCATGAGCACCACACTCTGGTTCTGGGCCAGGGAGCTGATCGCAATGGTACACCCTGAGGTGAGGGACCCGATAACGATCTGCACCTTATCCCGGGAAGTGAGCTTCCTGAAGGCGTTCACGGACTTTACCGCGTCACCCTCATCATCCTCGGAAACGAGGACCACCTTCTTTCCACCTATGCCCCCCGCCGCGTTGATCTCCGCGATGGCAAGTTCAATACCCTTCCGGGCTTCCACCCCGTATACCGCAACGCCCCCTGAGAGGGGGAAAATCCCACCGATAACAATGTCCCCGCTTGCCCCGCCGTCCGCCTTTCCTCCGGCAAAGGCCAGGGAAGCGGCGCAGAGGGCTAAAAGAAGCGCCCATAATTTTTTCATACATTCCTCCATAAGTTTGTGAAAATATGGTTTATAATACTGCATAATTATGCAAGATGTCTAGGGCAGATACCGGCAACAGAAACCGCCGCAACCCGTTGAAAAAAAGCGCCCGGAGAGGGGCGCCTTTTTTCATTAACCTTTAACCAGTTCCTTGAACACTCCGTGCCGCTTTTCGTCCTGCATGAGGAGGTTCACCTTGAACTGGCCGTCCCGGTAGCCCTGATCGATGCAGTAGGCCTTGAACTGCTCAAAGGATTCCGGCTGCAAGAGCCGGGTTTCCGGGTCCTTCAGGCGGTTACTGGCCCGCTTTTCCTTGTACTCCATGTTGAAAGTTTTAAGGATTTCGTCGATCTCCTTTGTAAACTGTTCCGCTTCGTTCTTTGAGATCCCCTGATCGGCAAATTCGTAGTAGAATTTGTAATTTGACTGGTCAATATCCGCAAAGCCGACAAAGAAGGCTGTCTTGCGGCCGGTTTTTTTCTCCGCTTCCCGGACCGCTTCAATAAACTGGCGCTCGTGGAGCTTTTCACCGGTGAGGCTTATGGTACCGTTCAGCTTCTGGATAAATTTCAGGGTGGGGAACTGATTGTAATACCCGGTAATTTCCAAAAGATCGTTCATGTTATACCGGTAGAGCCCCGCAGAAGTGGTAACCAGCATACAGTAACGCTGTCCCTTTTCCACTTCGTAGATTTGGTAGATTCGGGGATTGGGATTGTCCATCTCCGATTCGTGGATGAACTCAAAGTAGATCTTGTGGCCGAACACAACCGTGTCCGGAGAATTGGACTTGAGGACCAGGCCGGCTTTGCATTCCGTGGACATATAACTGAATTCGTGGAACACCGTTGTTGTGGGGAAGGAATCCTTGATCTTGTTGAAATAGACCTGGGTGTTGCCGCAGAACCAGACGCAGATGGTTTGCAATTCCGGCCAGTAGTGCTTGGGCAGCACCTTGCCGTACTTGGCCTTGAGGGCCCGGAGTTCCGCCGCCCGGCCGGGGTTGGGAGTCAATTTTGCTTCAATGGCGCTGCGGATTTCTTCGGGGATGGTAAAGAGCCGGCTTAGGGTGCCCTGCTCTACATCCTTTACATATTCGTCGTAAAATTCGTTGGCATTGGTCTGCATTTCCACCAGGGTGCTGGGGTTGGCGGTGATGATGCAATGGACGTTCCGGCCAATGGCCATGCGCATGATGGCGTAGTACCGGGCCTTGTAGTCCGCAATATGGAAGACTTCCGCCGGGGCGGTGTGGAGGACGTGCATAAATTTTGGGATGTCCCGCTGCATGATCCCCGAAAGGGAACCGTAGACCGTACCATCCGGGGCAGCCCCTTCGATGGACTTGCCCACCAGGGAGGCTGAGGGGCCGTACCAAACATGGGGCTTTTCCCGCATCATAAGGTAGAACCAGAGCTGGTTCATCCCCTTGTACACTTCCCGGTAATAGGTCTCGGTAACCGGTATCCACTTGGGTTCCTTGGTGGTTCCGCTGGTGGTGGCGTAGAGTTTAGGCTTTCCGGGGAACAGTATCCCTGCTTCACCCTGCTTGTGCCGCTCGATATAGGGCTGAAGGTCCTCGTAGTTATTAGCAGGGACGTAGTTCTGGTAGCGCTTAAAAAGCTCATCCGCCGTATCCGCCTTCAAAATCTCATCAAAATGATGCTCCTTCCCGTAGACCGTGTCCTTGGAAAGATCGAGGATATGCCGCAGGGTTCCATCCTGGGCTTTTTTTCCATCCTTGGACGCCTTGGTCAGCTCCTTCAGGCCCTTGCTGCCGACTATGATCAGCGCAAGCCGTATGAGCCACCATCCCTTTACCCTGGGTTCTTTCATCATTTCTCCCCTATTATGATAAATTTCTTGATCAAATTTAGTTTTTTGGCACTTTCCTATTTTGACAAATGTATATAATTTGTCAAAGTTACTCTTTTAAAATACTAAAATTTACGATATAATTCAAGGCGTTACTAAGCCCGCAGAAGAGGAAGATAAACCGCAGAGATGCACAGAGGGAAGGACACGGGAAAGGGGACCATACTCTGTCATGATCCATAGGCAAAAGCTTGGTAAGGGACGCCGGATACCTGTTACCAAAAAAAGGGGGCGGTTCCAAAAAGATGATTTGGAACCGCCCCCTCAGTTTTGCCTGCCCATGAAGTAACGCTTTATGGGCAGAACAGGCGCCTTATTTAGCGTAGGCCCCGCTTAAGTCTGAATATTCAGAAGCAGAAAACTGTATAAACAAGGAAAGCAGAATGTTGGCGTATCCGACTTTTGATCCTCCGGATTTCAATGATGCATGATCCATACCATAAGTGTCGTCCAACTCATAGGTACCACTCCATGTATTACCGTCAAGAGTAATAGTCCAATCGCTTCCGGTGAATGTAGCTATAGCGCCCTTGGGAGCGGTATACCCGGGAACAGCATTCCAAACTCCAATAAAAGCATTGCTGCTGGGAGTGGGATCGGTGGTAATAGGATTGGTGGACTTGGTAAAAGTCTCCGTGATGTCACCAATGAAATGCGCCGTCAATTTGTTCCCTGAAATAGTGGCGGTTCCAACGGGATATCCTAACATTTTTAATGTTGCGGTGATCCCTGTTGCAGTAGTCCCCGTTACAGTATAAGTACCGCTTTCATCATCCCCATAGTACCAGTTCCCGTCTTCGGTAATCTCTAATACGCCTCCTCCACTCCCCTGCCAATACCCCACAAAGGAATCTTCGTCAGTAGGAGGCTGTTCGTCACTAACCCGCTTAACGAACTTACTCCAGGCTACAGATATCGTTTCTGTGGAAAAATTTATTTTTCCGTTGCGGGTAACATAATCGTGAAGTCCGCTTGGTTCCACAGAATTCCAAAGATACATGTAGTAAGAACCGGTCCCCGTCCAATCCCCTGTAAGCTCTTCACCACTAATAGTTTGCAGAGGAATAGTAACAGTACCGCCGGAAATTGATGCGCTGCCACCCGCGATCACATTTGGGTCTTTTATTAGTTCATCGACCAGAACAACAAAAACCGGACCCGAAATACCACTAATCCCGGTAATGGTTAATTTGTTTCTATTTTCGCTACCAGCGGTTTTATACACAGCTACGGTCTTTGCTGCGGTTTCTATACCGGCCTTGGTTATGGAAACGGTCACCGTCCCCGGCGTTGTTACCGCTGTTAACGCGATTGTCCACGTTGTGCCGCTGCCGGTGAGCGCTCCCTTTGTTGCCGCGCCGGTTCCGCCGGCAATCGTTATGTTACCCTCCGTCAGGCCGGTAACCGTTTCGTTAAAGGTTAATATAATGCCGGTAGAATCTGTGGTTCCCGCTGTTCCGCCGACCTGGGCGGCGGTATAGCTTATGTCGGCTTTATACACAGCTACGGTCTTTGCTGCGGTTTCTATGCCGGCCTTGTTTATAAAAACCGTTACATTGCCTTCGGCAACCGCCGTTAACGGGATTGTCCACGTTGTGCCGCCGCCGGTGAGGGTTCCCTTTGTTGCCGCGCCGGTTCCGTTGGCAATCGTTATGTCACCCGCCGTCAGGCTGGTAAGCGCTTCGACAAAGGTTAGCGTAATGCCGGTAGAAGTCGTGGTTCCCGGTGCCCCGCCAGCCTGGACGGCGGTATAAGTAATGTCAGCAACTTCGCCCGCTTTATACACGGCTACGGGCTTTGCGGTGATTTCTATACCGGGCTTGGTTATCGAAACATTCACCGTCCCCGGCGTTGGTACCGCCGATAACGCAATGGTCCACGTTGTGTCGTTGCCGGTGAGCGCTCCCTTTGTTGCCGCGCCGGTTCCGTTGGTAATCGTTATGTCATCCGCCGTCAGATCGGTAACCGCTGCGTCAAAGGTCAGGGTAATGCCGGTAGAATCTGTGGTTCCCGATACCCCGCCAGTCTGGACGGCGGTATAAGTAATGTCAGCAACTTCGTCCGCTTTATACACGGCTACGGGCTTTGCGGTGGCTTCTATACCGAGCTTGGCTATGAAAACCGTTACATTACCTTCGGTAGTGACCGCCGATAACGCGATTGCCCACGTTGTGCCGTTGCCGGTAAGTGTTCCCTTTGTCGCCGCGCCGGTTCCGCTGACAATCGTTATGTCACCCGCCGTCAGATCGGTAACTGCCGCGCTAAAGATTAATATAATGCCGGTAGAATCTGTGGTTCCCGCCGTTCCGCCGACCTGGACGGCGGTATAGCTTATATCAGTGCTCGTATAGGGATCCTCTTTAGGCTCCATAGGACATCCGGTAAAAAACAAAGTTACTGCCAGCGCTGCCAGCATTGTAGATTTGGCCAATCTTCCTGAAAATTGAAACTTTTTCATTAAAAAGCCTCCTTAAAAAAGGATATTAAAACAGGGCAACGCCTGCCGGTAACAGAGGGAAGCGAGAAAATGTTGTGAACTGGATTATATCACTTTTTATTAAAAAGCTACAACGGGGTGTATGGCGCCGTCTATTCAATAATCAAAAACTCATTGAAGTACAAAGTCTCGATCTGCCCCAGCCGGAGTAGTGCGTTGTACCGGGACAGGAGTTCCGCTTTCACGGCGGATTCGGGTATGCGGTACAGTTCTTCTGCGGAGAGGGCTGCGAAATAGTCCAGGGTGAGGTTCCGGAACTCCCGGATCCGGGAAACCAGCTCCTCGGAAAAGGGGCGGTCCCCGGGGTAGTAGGGGAAAACCGCCTGGAGGATCACGGCGCCCCCGGCGGCGGGGCAGCGGAGGCGGCCCAGGGCGGTGAACATGGATGCTTCGGAACTTCCGGCCAGACCGTTGGCGGGAGCAGAAGAGGCCCCGGAGTGCGAAGAACCGGAGGCAGCGGGTTTGGGCCGCAGTACCAGGGCGTAGAGGGTCCCACCCAGGATGACCAGGATCAAAAGCAGGACCAGAGCCATGAGGGTGCGATACACACCCAGGGCTGCCCGGGGACTTTTTGACCGGGAGGAAGACGTATAGGTGCCAGGCACCTTTTTAGCGGCGGGCTTGGCCCGGGTCGGGCGGTATTCTCTGCGGGACATACTTACATCAGGCGGATGCCTGCCCCCTCAAAACGCCGCAGGGTCTCCAGGTTCACCCCGTTAATGGTGGCCCAGTAATCGGCATTTTTGGCAATATTGTAGATCAGGCTGATCTGGCAGAACAGGCCGCCCACGGAAACCAGGGCCGCCACCGGGGGGCCCTCCAGGCCGGGAACCGCTTTGTGAAGCTCCCGCAAAAGGGCCAGCCCTTCCTCGATTTTTTCGCTGCTGTTATCCCCCTTGACCTGTATGGTCTGGCTGACCTTGCTGTGGGGGGCGGAACTGACATTTTCGATGGGGGTCGCCGCAAAAAGGCTGTTGGGGATCACCACAATGCGGTTTTCCAGGGTCCGGAGCCGGGAAGTCCGTATCCCTATTTCGGTAATAACCCCATCGTAGCTCCCTATTTTGATCCGGTCATTGATATGGAAGGGTTTGTCCACCAGGACCGTGATGGAACCGAACACGTTGGACAGGGTATCCTTGGAAGCTAGGGCCAGGGCCGCGCCTCCCAGGCCAAGCCCGGCCAGAAGGGCACTGATATTGTAGCCCAGTTTCCGCAAAATCAGGACCCCTGCAAAGATCCAGACAATGGTTTCAAAAAAATTCCGCAGCACCGGCTGGAGCGCCGCCTCCCCCTTGATCAGGGCCCGTCCCTTGGAAGGCACATAGTGGAGTATCAGGGCGCCGATGATCCGGTTCAGCCCCACCGCAAGGATCAGGATCAGGGCGATGGACAGGATGCGGTCGGCCCAGAGCGCCGCCGGCGGGGAAAGTACCAGCTGGTACAAGCCCAGGCCAATGCCCCCCAGGGTAATCAGGAGCACCAGGGGCAGCCTGAGCCCGGCTATCACAATATCGTCCAGCTTGGATTTGGTTTTAGAGGCCCCATGTTTCAGGACAAGAGCCAAAATCCAGGAACAGAGTTTCCCCGCAATAAAGCCCCCGGCAATAAAAGCCGCCGCCCGGAACCACTGTTCCACCCGCTGGCCTAACAAAACATAGTTCAAGAGATCCTGCATAAATTCCCCGGCATCTATTCATTTAAGACTTATACTATTAAACTTATTATACTATATTAATAATACCATCAATCAAGGAGCATTACCATGATAACTAAACGGGCAGATATGAAGACTGAAATAAAGGAAAAAATGCGGGGCGGCGAAGGGGTGGTTAATTTCACCTACTATGCGCCGAATGACACGGAAAAGAACGCCCGGATGCTGGCGGAACTGAGCCTGCCCCCGGGCGCCTCCATAGGCCGGCATAAACACGAAAATGAAACCGAATACTTCATTTTTATATCCGGCACGGGAATCGCCGACGACAACGGTACGGAAAAGCCCGTAAACCCCGGGGATGTGATGATCATCGGCGACGGCGGCGCCCATAGTGTGAAAAACACCGGGTCCGTGCCCCTGGTTTTCAGCGCCATCATCGTCACCCACTAGGATAGCGGCATGTGCGGCATTGTCGGGTATGTGGGGGATGAGGAAGCGGCCCCGGTCCTTATCAGCGGCCTCAAGCGACTGGAATACCGGGGCTATGATTCGGCGGGGATCGCCGTGTTGGGCAAATCCGGGCTTGCCATACGGAAGTCCAAAGGGGCCCTGAAATTCCTGGAAGAGAAGATAGCTGGGGAACTGAAAGAAGGCGCCCTGAACGGGACCCTGGGCATAGGCCACACCCGCTGGGCAACCCATGGGGAGCCTTCGGACATCAACGCCCACCCCCATACTGATGTATCCGGCAAAATCGCCGTGGTCCACAACGGGATCATCGAAAACCACGCCAAACTCAAGGAATGGCTCATCAGCCACGGGGCCAACTTCCGCAGCGAAACCGACACCGAGGTTATTGCCCACCTGCTGAACTTTTATTATCACGGGGACCTGCTGAAAGCGGTGATTGAAGCCTTGAAACGGCTTGAGGGTTCCTACGCCCTGGGCATAGCCTGCGAAGACGAGCCGGACCGGATCATCGCGGTCCGCAAAGAGTGCCCCCTGGTTGCCGGAGCGGGCAAGGGGGAAAACCTCATCGCCTCGGATGTGCCGGCCCTGCTGGAATACACCCGGGAAGTCTACTACCTGGAGGACCGGGAAATCGCCGTGCTCTACCGGGACCGGATCGAATTTTTCAATGCCGAAGGGGAGCGCCGGGAAAAGCAGAGCTCCCATGTGGAGTGGGACGCCGCCGCCGCTGAGAAGGGCGGCTACGAACACTTCATGCTCAAGGAGATCCACGAGCAGCCCAAGGCCCTGACCGACACTCTTCGGGCCCGAATCAAAACCTACGCAACCAAAACCATCAACCTGGAAGAAATAGGCTTTGACCAGTCCTGGGCAAACGCGAACCGGGTGGTCATTGCCGCCTGCGGCACCGCCTGGCACGCCGGGGTTATCGGCAAGTACGCCTTTGAACGCTTTGCCCGAATTCCTACAGAGGCGGACATCGCCTCGGAGTACCGCTACCGGAACCCCATTTTCAACCCCCGGGACATCTTCCTCATCATCAGCCAGTCCGGAGAAACTGCGGACACCCTGGCCGCCATGCGGATGGCCAAAAAAAACGGCAACCGGATCATCGCCATAACCAACGCCGTGGGATCCACCCTGGCCCGGGAAGCGGATCTGGTCATGTACACCTGGGCAGGCCCGGAAATCGCCGTGGCCTCCACCAAGGCCTTCACCACCCAGCTCATGTGCATCTACCTCATCGCCCTCCAGCTAGGGCGGCTCCGGGAAACCGTCAGCGATACCGAGCTAGCCTCCTGTATTGAAGCATTAGAAAAACTGCCCGAACAGGCGGAACAGATACTCGCAGGAAAGGAAAATATCCAGCGCTTTGCCTCCCAGCAGTTCAACAAAGCAAAAGTGTTCTACATGGGCCGGCTCTTTGACTATGCGGTAAGCCTGGAAAGCGCCTTGAAGCTCAAGGAGATCAGCTACACCCACTCGGAAGCCTTTGCCGCAGGGGAACTGAAGCACGGCCCCATTGCCCTGGTGGACGAAACAACCCTGGTAACGGCGCTTTGCACCCAGACCGCCCTCTTTGACAAAATGGATTCCAATATAAAGGAAGTAAAGGCCCGGCGCGCCGCCACTGCGGTGATCACCTACGAGGATGTGGATTACTTTGACAAAACCGCAGACCAGGTGTTCCGCATACCCCGGACCCTGGACAGCCTTTCACCAATACTGTCGATCATCCCCTGCCAGCTCTACGCGTATTACTGCTCGGTGCTCCGGGGACTTGACCCGGATAAGCCCCGGAACCTGGCGAAGTCGGTGACCGTGGAATAGCGGAGAAAAGTACTTGCGATCTTTGAATTGATGAGCATAGGAGGTTCGTATGTATTTCGATTCGACAGGCCCGGCCAATACCGGAGAAACGGTGGCCATTGCGGTGCGGGAAGCGAAGGAACGGAAGGTGTCCCACATCATTATTGCGTCCAACACGGGAAAAACGGCGGAGGCTTTGGCTGCGGAAGCCCGCAAAGCGGGATATGACGGCCGGATAATCTGCGTCAGCCATGTCAACGGCTTTAGAGAAAACGGGGTCAACGAGCTTTCCGACGAAAACCGGCAACGGCTTGTGGAACAGGGTGTGCAAGTGTACACCGGAAGCCATGTCTTAAGCGGGGCGGAGCGGGCCATAAGCCGCACCTTCCACGGCGCCTACCCGGTGGAGATCATCGCCCACAGCCTGCGTATGCTGGGCTCCGGGGTAAAGGTGGCGGTGGAGATTTCCGTGATGGCCCTGGACGGCGGGCTTATCCCCCACGGGAAACCGGTCATTGGCATTGGCGGAACCGGCGGCGGCGCCGACACCGCAGCGCTGCTGACCCCCGGCCATGCCAGCGCCATCTTTGAAACCAGGATACACGAAATTCTCTGCAAGCCCCGTTAGTAAAATAAAGTATGACCCACTTCGGACATAAAAGGTGACCGGCACCATGGACAATGCCTTATAACTTTTTGTATCATTTTAAAATTATTTTGTTCACTAGCGCCAAAGGCGCCGCCGAAACCGCATTGGCGGCGCTCCATGGCAGGGGTGTGGGGGCCGCTGTTCAATGCGGCTATTCTGTAAAAAAATAGTAGTAGTGTAACGCCCCCCGCCATACCATTGCCTTAACACGGATGTTTGGACGAGTTTTTTTATTTATTATATTCTTCTATTTTATGCCTGTTAAATAAATTAACACCATTAAATAAACTTTTATATTCTGATGGTAATATTATAAATAAGCTAATTAGTTCACTTACCAAGCCGCCTAGCGCAACTCCTATAACCATTGGATTGCCAATATCAAGTGGTTTTTCATCTCGAACAAACGGAATGATTGCTTCCCCAATATCGCCGAAGGGCCTTTTTTCCCCTTCCCGCTCTATTTCCCAGCGTCCGCAGAAAAACACTTTTCCCCCCGGTCGAGTTCCTCAAAGTCGATGTCCAGCGGCGATTTAGTATCAAAAGACGAATTGGTTAAAAGCGAAATGTCCGCAGGGAGTGCATCCAAAATGGCCCACTTAACTTCGATACCGTGAACACCCTGGGGCTTGCCATGATTGGGGTTTAATGCCGTATCCAAAGCGATCTCGTAGGGCATCAGAAGCGGCCCCAGCGAGACTTGCGGGCTTGGGATGTTCCATACAGCTGTAATAGCTCAGGGCAACGGCTATGCTATATGATATATGGGCGTAATAGAAGTTTTTTGCCCAGACCAGAAACGCCTCATCTTTGATAGGAATGTAATCTGCCATGTTTTACGCCTCCTTTTGCGGGTAAAATAGGGTATATGATTTGGAATTCAGACTGAATTCCAAAAAAGCCACGGCACGCTTCAAAAAATGCGGTTTGGCGATTGGGAATATGACTTGGATTACTTGTAATCCAGCTTGGATTGCAAGTAATCTGCGCGGCATTTTGTATACGGTAAGTCACCTTTCAGCGCAAACAGGCCATTTACCAAAGAAGACGCTATATATTGTATGTATGCTAAATTGCCTGCGCTATATACGGGGGATGGCGGCTCCGGAAGCTGCCGGCAACGCTGGGCCACCGCCCGTTTCCAAGCGATTCATACTCATATTCGTAAACCGATACACTCAGGCTTCCAAATGGCTATTGAACCCAGTCTTCCAGGGGCAAATCGGGGATATGATCAAAATGCCTGGTGTTGTGGGTCACCAGTGTATACCCATGCTGGAGACAGAACCCGGCTTGCAAGAGGTCCGATTCCGCCATGGTCTGCCCGCTTCTCCGGCATTGGACGTAGAGTTTGGCAGTCCGTACCCAATCGGCCTTCATCATGTCGCCTCGCGCAAGCCGGACGCACAGCGATTCAAAATGGGGCAGCTTGTTTTTCGAGTTAACGGCGTATAGGCCGCGGATAATTTCATAATACGTAATAGGGGGAATGACGACCGTATTTTCGCGATCAAATTCCCGTTCCAGCTTTTTTTCCAGGTTGTAGCGGTTGTTGAGCCAGTAAGAGATGCTATTGCTGTCCAAGGCGTAGGTCACGAGAAGTCTATGTCCCGAAAGGTGAGGCCCTGAGCAAGCACTTTGTCAAACTCCTCGCCCAGTTCCTCGCCTTCCACCGCTTGGATGGCGTCAAAGGCTTCCCGAAAGAGCTTTCTTTGCCGCTCAGATTCCGAAACAGCGGACTGCGCTTCCTGCGGAGGCATGGGGAAATCTAGAATAGTTACGATGACAGGCTGGCCATCGGGGATGGCAATATCATTTTCACTATAAAAAGTCTTGTCCTTAAAATATCCTTTAACAGCCAGCATATTCCGTCCCTCCTGTAACCAGTATACGGTTTTTTCGCCTTCCGTACAAGTTTCTTTTTACGCTTCCAGTTCCCGGGCAATGGTCTTCATGTTTTCGACAATCCCGATGTGCTGGGGACAGACCTGCTCACAGTTTCCGCAGGCAACGCAGTCCGACGCTTTGCCCCGCGCCGTGGTTGCCAGGCCATAGCGGCCCTTGGCGCTTCCTAAATCGTTGTGAGTCATCTTGCGATTATAGGCCGCAAAAACATTGGGAATGGGTATATTCTGCGGGCAGCCCTCTACACAATATTCACAGGCCGTACAGGGAATATGGGGAATTGCATCCAGCGCAGCACGGACCTTGTCAATAACGGCGTGTTCCGCCTGGTTAAGGGGCTTGAACTTTTCCATAAAGGATACGTTGTCCCGTACCTGATCTATGGTGGACATGCCGCTCAGCACCGTAACAATGTTGTCCAGGGAGGCTGCAAAACGGATAGCCCATGATGCGGGGGAAACATCCGGGTTAGCATCGGTAAATATTTTTTGCACGTTTTCCATGAGCTTCGCCAGCATACCGCCTTTAACCGGTTCCATGACGATCACAGGTTTATGGTGCTTCAGGGCCACTTCATAGCATTTCCGGGATTGAATGGTGGGGCTCTCCCAGTCGTCGTAATTCAGTTGAAATTGGACAAACTCCGCCTCCGGGTGTTCGGTCAAAACCTTGTCCAGCGCGTCCGCCTTGTCATGAATTGAAAAGCCGATATGCTTCACCAGGCCTTTTTCTTTAAGTTCACGGACATAATCCCACATCTTGAAATCATCGAAACGTTGGGTGCGGCTGTCTCCCAGATTGTGAAGCAGATAGAAATCGATATAACCTGCGCCGGTACGCTTCAATGAAGTGTGTATCATATCCCTGGCCTCTTCTGCGGTTTTGACAGTCCAGACGGGGCATTTAGTGGCAATTTGAAAACTTTCACGGGGATACCGGTCAACAATGGCAGCCTTCATTGCCTCTTCTGATTTGCCGCCGCCATAGCCCCAGGAGGAATCAAAATAACTGAAACCCTTTGCCATAAACAGATCGACCATTTCCTTTGTCTGTTCAATGTCAATTTCATCCCCAATCATGGGAAGCCGCATAAACCCAAACCCGAGTTTCGGAATGTCTTCACCTAAATATCCCATACATGCCCTCCAAAATATGAAAGTTATACCATGTTAGCGGCATTGTCAATGTAAAACATAAGCACAGAGCACACGGACAAAGAGGGGGCAAAAATATCGTTTTCCATCAGCCATGCCTTGGATTTGTAACAAGCCCCTGGTATACTATCAGGAGCTTGTTACCGGAGGCCACTTCAAACGATGTATATTGAGACTGCTCCATGATAGATATTCGCAGTGATACCGTAACCGGCCCCACAGAGGCCATGCGCAAGGCCATGGCAAATGCCGAAGTTGGAGACGATGTGTATGGGGACGATCCCACGGTCAACCGGCTGGAAAAGATGGGGGCGGAAATCCTCGACAAAGAGGCTTCCCTTTTTGTGCCTTCCGGGACTTTTGGAAACCAGCTGGCCCTCTTTACCTGGTGCCCCCGGGGAACCGAGGTGATCCTGGGGGAGGAATGCCACATCATCCAGCATGAGGCAGGGGCGGCTTCGGTGATCGCCGGGGTGCAGACCCGGCCCATTAGTGCCCCGGACGGGGTGTTGCGGCCGGCGGCTCTTCTGGAACGGCTGCGGAAGGCGGAGCTTCACTACCCGGCTACTTCCCTGATCTGCCTGGAAAACGCCCACTCCCTGGGCAGGGCGGTTCCTGTGGAAGCCATGGACGAGGTCCGCGACCTGGCGGGCCAGTGGGGGCTTCCCGTCCACCTGGACGGCGCCCGGCTCTTTAATGCCGCAGCCGCCCTGAAGAGAGAAGCCCGGGAAATCGCCGCCCGGGCCGACTCGGTCATGTTCTGCCTTTCCAAGGGGCTTTGTGCGCCTGTGGGATCCCTGCTGGCGGGAAAGCGGGAATTTGTGGAAGCTGCCCGGTTCAAGCGGAAGATCATGGGAGGTGGGATGCGCCAGGCGGGCATATTGGCGGCCGCAGGGATCATTGCCCTGGAAGATCAGGCGGGCCGACTGCGGGAGGATCATGGGCGAGCACGGTTCCTGGAAAAGGAACTGGCGGCCATACCGGGCATTACTCTGAGCCCCGGGGATATCAACATGGTGTACTTTTCCTTTCCACCGGCAGAGGATCCAAAAATTGCCGGGGGGATCACCGAATTTTTTCTCAAACAGAACATACGGATCAACGGGCCGGAGCGCGGGATTTTTCGCTTTGTCACCCACCACTGGATCGGAGATGCAGAAATCAAAACAATCCTGGAGGCTTCCCAGGAAGCCTTCGGGGAACAATTTTCCAAAAAGGCGGCCCCATGAGAGCCAACAGGATTCCTATCAAACAAGAGGAGGGCGAAGCTTCACCCTTTGAACTACGCCGGCAGAAAATCTACGACTGGATGGCCCGGGAAGGGATATCCATGGTCATGTTCGAAGATTTTGAAGGCCGGCGGGACCCTTCAATACGCTGGCTAAGCGGCCAACCTTCCGACGCACTGCTCTTCCTTTGGGCAGGCGGGAAGTCCCTGCTGGTTCCTTGGGACGCCAATATGGCCGCCCTCTATGCCCAGACCGACGCAGTGATTCCCTACGCGGAATTTGAGCGCCAGGCTGTTAAGGCCCTGCGGGCAGCGGCGCTGTTTTTTAAAGTCCCCCCGGGGAGTCGTATTGAAATTTCTCCATCCACCTCCTATACAAGTTTTCTCAAATACCTTGAAGAAGCGGATGACTACGATATACTTTGCCGTATCGACTGCGCCCACAGTGAAACTGAGCAGCTGCGAGCCGTCAAGGATGAGGCGGAACAGCAAATCTACCGGAAAGCCGCAGAGATTACCAATGAGATAACGGATCTGCTGGAAAAAAATGTACGCGCCGGAACCCTCGGCTCGGAAAGCGATGTGGCCCTGTTCATCGAAGGGGAAAGCCGCAAGCGGGGCTGCGAAGGAACGGGGTTTGAAACCCTGGCCGCCGGTGCGGAACGGAGCTTTGGCATTCACGCCTTCCCCGCCTATACAGCCGAACCCTTTGCCGGGCCGGGGCTCTCCATCCTGGACTACGGCCTCAAGTACATGGGCTACACCACCGATGTGACCCTCACTTTTGTCCGGGACCCTTCACCGGCCCAGGAGAAAATGCTCACCCTTACAGAAAAGGCCTACGCCAAATCCCTATCCCTGCTGAAGGACGGGGTTTCCGCCCGGGAAATCGCCCTTGCGGCGGACGCTGTTTTCAGCAAAGCACGGAAGTCCATGCCCCACTCCCTAGGCCACGGCATAGGCCTGGAAGCCCATGAGGCGCCGGCCTTGAGCAGCCGTACTGACAATTCCTGGCTGCTCAGAGCGGGGATGATCTTTACCCTGGAACCGGGCCTCTACGACCCGCGCCATGGCGGCTGCCGCCTAGAAAACGATATACTCCTCACCCCCGAGGGGGCGGAAGTACTCACCAATTCCAGGATTGTACGTTTGTAAAATTGAATAGAATTACTGCGTTTTTTCTATATCATGCAGTTTTTCTGCGACTGTCGCAGCTTTTGTATCCGCTTCTGCCAGAAACTCTATCTCCGTGCCATCGCTATCCAGGTAGCGGAGCACAAACCGGGGCGCCCTGGCGAATACTATCCGTTTGAGCAAAGATTGTTCCCGGCGCAGCTCTGCTGACAGGATACGATCCCGGGGGACAAAGAGGGTCTTTTCCGTGGGAGGGGCGCCCCCGGAAGATGTCCGGGCAATCACCTGAATCCATCCCTCGTGGGGAAAATGGTGGAACCTGAACCCATGGCCGGTCGCAATCAGAAGCCCCCAGAGCGGGGGCTCACAGTCGGCCCAGCCGGAAATACACTGCCCCAAGGAAAAGGCTAACACCTTTTCTCCTAACTTAGCCTCATATTCCTTCCAGAATTCCGCCGGATCCGTGTTTTTCTTAGTCGCCATGTTATCCAGTATATACCTTTTATCTCTCAGACGGAACCACGTGCCTCAAGCCTGAATGGTCAACCCTTCCCTGGCCATAATAAGTTCCAACCCGGTACCTGCCCCAAGCTGCGCCCGGTATTTGGCTTCAAGAGCCGTCAACTGCTGGTCCGTACGGCGGGGATCGTGGTGAAATAAAATCAGCTTTTTAACCTTTGCCTTCAGGGCGGTGGCGATAGCATATTCGTAAGTGCAATGCCCCCAGCCTCTCTTATCCGCCTCATATTCAGCGGCAGTGTATTGGCAGTCGTGGATCAGCACATCGGCGTTCCTGTAAAACTGGACCAGCTTCTCGTTTTCCTCCAGGGCGGCCAGCTCCCCTTCCCGGGCGGCATCCTCGTTAAACCCGGGATCCCCGGTATCCGTGGGGAAGAGGTTATGGAAAGGTTCGGTGTCGTAGGCAGTGACAATGGACTTGCCCTGGTATTCAACCCGGTAGCCCAGACAGAGCACCGGATGGTTCAGGTACTTTGTGGTCACCCCAAGGCCGCCCCCCATATCCAGGGTTGTTTCCTTGATCTGATCGTACTCAATATGAACCGCAAGATCCTTCAATCTGATCGGCCAGTAAGGGTAAGAAAGCTGCGCACCCAGAACAGACTCAAGGGTTTCATTTCCATAGGAAACCGGCCCCCGGATACGCAGTTTTGTTGCGGGATGAAAAAGAGGGGAAAACATGGGGAAGCCCATGATATGATCCCAGTGGGTATGGGTAATAAAAATATCCGCATCAATGGGCCCCTGGCTCTGATAGTTGTCCATGAGCCAGTCCCCCAAAAGCCGCACCCCGGATCCCAAATCTACGATCACCAACCGTTTATCCGCACGGATCTCCAGGCAGGATGTATTTCCCCCAAACTCAACCGTGGACGGTCCCGGACAGGGGATGGAACCCCTATCACCCCAAATACAAACACTCAGCATTGCTGCCCCTTTACAGGTTAAGAAAAACCTGGGCCTTGGTAATTTCCTCATCTACGATGGGTTTAATCTCGTCAAATATTTCCCAGCTAAGGCCCAAGGTTTCCCCGATTACCCCGTCCGCCTTTCCCGGATGCCGGTCACCGGAAAACCCGGTCTCTGTAAGCGCCGCAAAACGGTTGGCGGCAATAACCGTGTAGAGTAGATCCCGGTATTCCCCTGCATAGTCGGTATAAAAATGGTGAAAAATAACCACGTCCCCGATGGGTCCCTCAAGGCGCCAGGCCTTTACCACAAGCTCCCCCACCTCGCAGTGGTTGATGCCCAGGGTTTCGGTCTCCGCCTGAACCAGGGATATCCGCCCCGTATCTGCGGCTTTGACAGTAAGCAAATAGTCCTTGGAAAGCACCGCGTTCAGGGGTATCTTCCCGATATCGTGGAGGAGCCCGGCGGTAAAGTACTCTTCCAGCAGTTTGGGATCGATACTCCGTTTTCTGGCGATAACCTTCGCCGCCACCCCCACGCAAAGGGAATGCCGCCAAAACCCTTCGGTGTTGAGGCCCTGAAATTCCCTGAGGTTCATGTTCCCAATAATAGCAGAGGAAAGGGCCAGGTTCTTCACCGTATTGATCCCCAGCATGGTTATCGCCCGGACCAGGTTAGTCACCTGCTGGCTCAGCCCATAGTAAGCGGAATTGATCAGCTTCAACACCCGGCCTACCAACACTGGGTCCAGGGAAATCACATGGTTCAGATCCGCCGGGCTGGTCTGGGGGTTATTACAAATTTCCAGCACCTTAGACACAGTTATGGACAAGCTGGGCATGGTTCTTATATAATTCTCAACCTGTCTATACAGCGCCTCATCCATTTGGGTTTTCCAGGGTATCAATAATGAATTTCAATTCCATGTGAGCATCACTGTGCATAAATTCATTCAACGCCGATTCCGGTAGGGATTCTGTCAGGACCATCAGGTACCGCATCAGTCCCAGCAGATCCGGCTCCGGGGAACCCGCAAACGACAGGGATACTGCGGCAGTCTCATTTTCTTCGACTGGTTCTACTTCTTCGATTGGTTCAATTTCTGCGACAGCTTCCGTTTCTGCGACAATCTCCGCCCCTGCGGCAGCTTCCACTTCTTCGACTGGTTCAATTTCTGCGACAGCTTCCACTTCTGCGGCAGTCTCCGTTTCTGCGACAATCTCCGCCTCTGCGACAGCTTCCACTTCTTCGACAGCTTCAATTTCTGCGATAGTCTCCGCCTCTACGGCAGGTTCCACTTCTATGACAAGTTCCGCTTCTGCGGCAGCTTCCACCTCTTCGACAGTTTCAGTTTCTGCGACTGGTTCTACTTCTGCAACAGCTTCAATTTCCGCGGCTGGAGGTGACGGTTCAACCGGGACAGTCTTGCTAACAGGCTCAGCGGAACCCGCCTTAGCGGCGGGCGATTTGGAGGCCGACGCCTTGGCAGCTTTACCGGACCCGCGTTTTCCCGGCGCCGGTTTAGGAGGCGCCGGAGTGGCGGGGATCAGATCCAGGCAATACCGGGACTCGGGATCTTCCAGCATGAATTTGGTATAGGTGTCCCCGGTTTCCGCCGCAGGGTCCAGGGTCGTTATTTTTTCAAAGATGTTCTTTGCTTCCTCATCATTGCCCTGGATCCCCTGGACCGAACCTGCGATCCGCATGGCCTGGATGTTTTCGGGATCTTTCTCCAGAACCGCACTGGCCTGATCCATGGCGTCATCGTAGCGTTCCAGTTTTTGATAGAGCCCTGCCAGGCGGGTCCGGACATCCCAGTCAGTGGGAGCCATATCCGCCAGCCGCTCCAGTTCTTCCAGGGCGCCGGGGAAATTTCCCGTGTCTTCCAATGCCCGGGCCAGGTTCAGGGCGGCTTTGATGTACCGGGAATCCTTTTCCAAGGCGGCCCGGTATTTCTTAATGGCTTCCTTGTGCCGGCCCTGATCCGCCAGAACCACACCCTTATTGTTCAGGGCTTCCGCATTGTCAGGATCGACCTTCAAAACCCGGGAAAAAGTCCGGTTGGCAGAGTTATACACTTCCTGTTTAAATTGCACGATGCCCAGGGCATTCAGGGCATCAATCCACTCCGGGTTATTGCGAATTGCCGACCTATAATGGCTTGGGGCCCGTTGGGGCTGTCCCCTGGCTTCCAGGGCTATGCCATAATTAAGGTGAAGGGTCGGGCTGTTCCGGTCCAGGGTTAAGCCCTTACGGAAGGCTGCCAGGGATTTTTTCCACTCCCTGAGCTTGCCATAGGCTATCCCCCGGAGATTATGGGCGGCAATAAATTCCGGGTCCGTTTCCAGGGCCGTATTCAGGGTTTCCGTAGCTTCCTTATACCGGCCATCCCGGATAAACATCCGGGCCCGCTTTGTTAAATCCTGTACATCCTGCGTGCTCATTCAACCATCCTTAAGGGGCGGGCGGAAACTTCCCGGGAGAACATTCCCGCATTAGCGGTGCTGTTCCGATCATAAGCCGCCACAGTAAAATAGTAAAGTGTACCGTTTTTAAGGCCTTCAATACGGAAAGAAGTCCGTTTCCCCACATTTATTGGGGATACTCCCAATATAGCGCTTTCACCAAAATATTCCCCATGTGCAGTACCAAAATATACCAAATATCCGCTTAAATCCTGATCCGGGCTGGCTTTCCAGGAAAGTTCCACCGCCCCATCGTCTGCTATGGCCGTTACCAGGGAAGGAGGCAGGGGTGGATCATCCCGCTGGTAGAGGATGCGGATTTCATCCAGATAGGGCGCTGCTTCCCCGTCCCCTGAAGGGTAGAAAGCCGCTGCCAGTTGTATGTACCGGCCCCGCATATTCTCCGAAAATTCCAAACCCGGCTCAAAGGGTATCCAGCCGGTATCCGCGGCTGCCCATTGGTAGGGGCTATCCGCCGCCCGGATAAAGAACTGCACCATAGAGTCGTTAGCAAATCTGAAACGCCCCGAACCAGCATACTCATTCTGCATGATGGCCGCAGCCCTGGGGTTCTTTCCGCCAGGGGAAAAGTTCCCCCCCAGGGTTTCTATTTTCAGGACCCTGCTGTTCCGTTCCCCTAAATCCAGGGGCCGGGTCTCGATCCGCCCACCCTGGAGGGAATATTTGGACAGTTGGGGCGCCTCATTGTACCGGCCGTAAAGCCGGAATTCGTCCATGAGCCCTGCAAAACGCTTGCCCAGCACCAGGGTTCCCCCGTCGCCGGACACAGGGCAGAACAGTTCTCCCCCTTCCCGGCCGGAGCTTGTGGCATAGACCACCCCTTCCAGGCGGCCGTCCACCAGGTACTCCAGGAGCCCGGTATCTGAATCAAAGCGTATAAGGTGATGGCTCCAGACCCGGGGCAGCACCGGGGATCCGCTCAAACTCAGAGTCATCTGCCGGCTATCGTCGGGGGATGAGAAAAAATCCAAAAAGGTCCAGCTCAACCGGTTCTTCGCAGCGCCGCAGAGGATGCGCTGAAAGGTTTTAGCCCCCTGGGCAGTCTGTCGGGTGGAAGTCCAGGAGATAATCTGCTCCCCGTTTTCCATATTAAGGGGATAAAGCCAGAATTCAATGCTGAAATCCCTGAAATGCCGGCCCGAAGAGAGCAGGGCGTTCTGTCCACGGGGGGTGATAACCAGGGGCCCCTCGCTGAGATCGCTGAACCCCCGGGAAGCCCCGGTACTATCCCGAGCGAAGGGCAGGGATTGATCCTGAGCGCCCAAGGGAGAATCGCCGGAAAAAAGAGCCGCCCCGGTTCCGGCCCGGGACCAGCGGTAGTTCACCGCGCTCAAGGCTGCCGAAACAGAAACCTGATAATGCCCGGTCAGGTCGGTAAAGGATTCCGGACGGTCCTCATCAAAGGACAGGGCCATATCCAGGTAGGGATCATTCCCAGGCCGGACCGAGGACAGGGTTAGCACCGGATTGGGCCGTATGGCCGAAACTTCGGCTATCCCTGAACGGTTCACTACCGCGTTCCAGCTGGAACCAGCCCCCAAAATCAGGGTACTCTCCCCAACACCGTAGAGGCCCGCCGTAATTTGCAAAAAAATACCCGTAATAAGGGTTAAAACTGTTGCTTTTCTCATAAATTCCCCTTTAAATATCGGTATATAGAAAGGATCATGAAAGGATTTTCGGGGAATTTTGCGGATTCCCCGGAACCGGAGGACTTCAAGCAAGTTGGGGAGAAATTTGATGCCATCCGCTGCCAATACGGTATTCGACACCCTCAAAGCCGCTGCCCATGACGCCCCCCAGGAGCCGGGGGTATATATCATGCGGGATGAGGAGAGCCGGATCATCTATGTGGGCAAAGCCCGGGTACTCAGGAATCGGCTGAGCTCCTACTTTTCCGGCGCCAAGGACATCAAGACCCATACCCTCATACACAACGCCCGGAGCATAGAAACCATCATCGTGGCCAACGAGTACGAAGCCCTACTCCTGGAAAACACCCTGATCAAGCAGCACAGCCCCCGGTACAACATCAACCTCAAGGACGGCAAAACCTACCCGGTAATCCGGGTAAGCGCCGATCCCTTTCCCCGGGTATTCCGCACCCGGCACATCATCGAAGACGGCTCCCGGTACTACGGCCCCTTCCCCAATGTCCAGGCAGTGGACACCATGCTGGAACTGGTAGACAAGCTCTTCCCCCTGCGCAAATGCCGTTCCCTGAAAAAGCGCAAAGCCCCCTGCATGTACTTCCACATAGGCCGCTGCGCCGCCCCCTGCTGCGGCAAAATCACCGAAGGCGACTATCACCTCCACGTAGACCGGGTACAAAAACTACTGGCCGGCGAAACCGGTTCCCTGATAATCGACCTCACGGAACAAATGCACGGAGCGGCAAAACAGCTCTTCTTTGAACGGGCCGCCCAGATACGCAACACCATTGATGCCATCGGCAACCTTTCCGAAGGCCCCACGGTAGTGGACTTCGACCCCGAAGGCCGGGACTACATAGCCTGGGCAAGCGAAAGCCTGCTCACCACCTGGTCGGTTTTTTCCATGAGAGGAGGCAAGATGACCGGCCGGGAACTCTTCCGCACCCGATCTGCCGCTGACGAAACAGAGTCTCTGGAAACCTTCCTGGCCAGCTATTACAGCCCGGACCGCCCCCCGCCCTCCCGCATCTTTATTCGTGGCGAGGGAGTTAATGCCCCGCCCCTTGAACAAACGGCATCAGCCCCGGAACAGGCAGCCCCCTCGGAACCAGCTACGGCCCAGTCTGTGACTTTCAACGAAGTTTCCCGCACACTATTACTGTCGTGGTTCAGAGAACAGTTCGGCTGCGAACCGGAACTGCTGTTCCCCGAAGAAAAGCGCCACCAGGCGGTACTCGCCATGGCCCGGCAAAACGCCCTGGAGGACCTGCGGCAGCAGCTCAAAGAACGGGGTGCCGGCCCGGCCCTGGACGAACTCAGGCAAGCCCTGAATCTCCGCTCCCGGCCCGAACGTATCGAAGGCTTTGACATAGCCCAGCTGGACGGCAAACATCCTGTGGCGTCACTCATTTCGTTTAAAAACGGCATCCCGGACAAGAAAAACTACCGCTACTTCAAACTCCGTTCAGTAGTAGGGGTGGTGGACGATTTTGCCGCCATGCGTGAAGCGGTACACCGCCGCTATTCCCGGCTCATTAAGGAAGGGACCGAACTGCCGGACCTGATCCTCATAGACGGCGGCATAGGCCAGGTAAACGCCGCCAAGGGGGTCCTGAAAGAGCTCGGCGCCGATCCGGACCTGGTAGGCCTTGCCAAGCGGGACGAAGAACTCTGGCTCCCCGCGGCCCGTGAACCCATACGCCTCTCCAAACGCTCAGAAGCACTAAAACTGCTGCAACATGTCCGTGACGAAACCCACCGCTTTGCCACGGGCCTGAACCAAAAGCTCCGCTCCAAAGACCTCCTCTTCCCCACCCTGGAATCCGTAGAAGGCATAGGCCCCAAACGGGCCGCAGCAATCATGAAGGCCTACGGCAATCTCCCCGCCATAGCCGCCGCCGACCCCGCGGACCTGGCGGAAACCTGCGGCCTCAGCGAAGCCGCCGCCCGGGCCGTCCACGCAGCAGCACTGCTCGCCCTGCAGGACCAGGCCGCCGCCAAGGCCCGGCTGACCAAGGGCGTGCACAGCCGATCCCGCGCCGCCACAGCAGCCGGGCAAGCGGCCTACCCTGCGGATGAGGCTATATCGTTCCTCGCTGCGGAAGCGGCGGAGGATGAGTTTGGCGGGGAATGAAGAAATTCCTAATTTGGATTTGCCAAAGGAGTCAGGCGGGCCATGTCGCCTGTGTTTTTTCCTACAATTTATTGATAACCAACTATTGACACAACCGAAATTATTTTGTATCACAAAAAAATGAATTACCATTTTAAACTGCATAAAGAGACCATAGGGTATTGGGCGGAGCGCTGTGAATTAAAAGGCTGTAATACCGAAGGAGATTCAATGGAAGAAATAAAAAAAGCATGCAAAGAAGCCCTGGATGTTTATCTTTATGAACCGGATAATTCTGAAAGAATAATCCCATTACCCAATGATACTTTGGATGGAGGAAAAGCATAATAAGGGTAGCCGTGGACCCTCAGAGGGCATTTGTAATATTACTAAAAAATTATAGACTAAATTCACATATAACACAAAAACAGGTTGCAGAAATGCTTGGCATGAAAAATATTTATAACTATCAAGGATTAGAAAAAGAATCAAATCCATCTTTTAAAATAATAAATCAACAACCTCGCCCTAAAGGGACGAGGTATGTTGTTCTCATAAGGTATTTGTATTCGGGGTTTAATACCTTTTTCAAGCGCCCTAAAGGGCGGGGTATTAAACCCCTCAACACGAATAAAATATATACTGTATTTCCGGAAATCAAATTAGAATACCTATTTTTGTAATCCCGGATTATCACCCCATAACATCAGGGCACCTGGCCCTCAACAACACTGTCCTTTGGCCTGACATTGTCAAAGAATATCTGAACAGCCTCTTTGGACTTTTTCAGCGCATCCCGTATTTCCTGGGCCGTAAAAGACAGCCCTTTGGATGCTTTTGATCCCCATCGCTTTTTATAGCCCCCATGGGCAATAGCATTCCGAATGCTTTCAATATCCCTCAGGGGATGTACCACATTCAGGGCTTCCCTCTTTTGCTGGTAGTTTTTCTGATAATTTGGACCATCAATATCATGCCACGCTGAGTAGTCGCCTATATCATCGGGAGACCCAAAGGCTTCTATCGTCCTGGTTTCAAGGGCTACCTGCAGGGTAATTATTGCCTGAATAAAAAGCCCATGCTGCTCAAGCAAAGCTGAAAAGGACCGCAGAACTTCGCTTGTCTTCAGGGAGCGGTTTCCTTTGGCAGGAGATATTTTTTCAACAATTTCTGACTGCACAATTTTCCTGATTTCCAGAACCCATTCCGGTTCGGTTCCCTTAAGCGGCCTACCAAGATCGCGGTTTGCGTCCTTGAGCCACTTTGGAATATCAAGCGCCAGATTACACTCAACGATGGTACTGAACCGTGAAATTAACTCTTCACCCTGGGGCCATTCATCGTGGAGCAATTGGGCAAGGCGTTTCCCGTCCAGGCGCCGGGCAAACAGGTTTTTCGCCTCAGTTATCTGCGAAAGCTGCCAGTATTGGGACAAATCGCGGGCAGGGGACAGCCCATTGTTTCTGATTTCACCATAAATTAATTCCACGTTACGCGGCGGCAGACCTGTAAGGCCGAATTGAAGGGCCTGATATACCAGGATCGGCAAAGACCTGAAACTGTGGGTGATATCAAGCAGTATATCTGTTTCAGGGGCAAGCTCGGAGACCAGAGTATTGTAAATTGGGAAAATTTCCGGGATAGTTTCTGCATCAATGACCGGGGTGTGGACTTTAATCGCCACAGGAAGGCAAAGCTTCTTCGACAGCGCTTCTTCCAGCAGCGCGGCCGATTCATCCGAAATACCAGCGGATTCGCATTCATCAATGATTTTGGACCAGAGACTGCCGTAATCCGGGGAGCTGCTGTCGGAACGGATATCCGCAAGCAGGACATCCCAACTTGAAGTTCTTGTTCCCAGGAGAATAACTTTTTTTATGGATCTATAACCAGATTTAAGAAGCGCCTCAAGAAATATATTGGTAGTATATGTGGTCCCATTGGGGAATTGATAAGAAGCTTCCGAATACCCTTCTTTACCCCCGTCTTTTTTAAATGCCCCGGTCCCGACAAAAGAAATCAAAGTGTAGTGCTTCATACATTTTCCTTCGCCGTTATTGAACACCATCCCATGGGTACATATTGGCCGTTATAATCAAAAACAGTCCTGGTACCACCTGAACCCTTTGTATTATAGGGTATTCTGAATTCCTCTTCAAAGGTTACAAATTCTACCTGGCTCCACCGGCCAACGCGGATTATAAATTGATTTTTGCCCTGAACCGCCTCTTCCAGGTCCTGCTTTAGCTTAACAATAAGATCGGTCCCTTCGATGCTTTCACTGTAAAAATGTTCGTATTCTTTTTTAAATTCCCGCAGATAAAAATAATTGCATGCTTCCATTAAATCCTGCATAGATATGGGCGTTATATTTGCAGGGCTTCCCCTTCTCTGGGCAGATTCGGGAAATTGAACGTCCTGCAAATCCGCATCAATGCTGATGGCCGTTTCGGCACTATAGACGCCGCCCAGAAATTTTCCCCGGATTACTTCCGCCTGGATCTGCAATTTTTCAAGTCCGTCCAGTGTTTGGTGATGCCTGTTGTACCTGATGTTTTTTAAAACCCCCACAAGCTGGGTATCCTTTGCCTGAAAAGCGCAGTCCTCCAGGCTGATACAGCGGAAGGGATCGCTCTTTTCATCGCTGTAACGGAGCAGCTTTTTTTGCAGCGCCGCATCTTTTTTCTCATGGGGCAAAGCGTTATACTCATTATCCTCCAGAGAAGCAAGGCGAAAATTCAATATACCTGTGCGGATTGAACCTTTAATAGAACTGCCGGGGATCACAGGCTTCTTCGATCCCCCGGGATGGTACATCTGATGAACCTCTGCGGCGTTCTCACCAGGATCATTCTGCAAATTGCGGCTATACTGGCGCTTAAATTCTTCTGTAATATCACAGAGATAATCAATATCTTCAACCGTGCAGTTTTCGTGAAAGAAATGCCGCAGCTCACCCATATTACCATCCACACTTGCCCGTTCAAAGTCCGTTAAATTTGCCCCCCCGGCTATGAGCCGCCTAAGGATATGGTCGCTGGAAAATTTCCAATACATATCCTTGACCACCTTTGCGTTTGCGGCCCCGGATGAGGATTTAACCAGCTTATAATCCAGGGGGTTTAGTTTTTCTCCCGTGCCGATATGAACACCGGTAAGGGGAGTAACAACCAGGGAATATGTTTTTTTTGCCATGCCTACTCCTCTCAATTCAAGCGATCGGGATTACAGGGGTAAACGCCGATTGACAGATACGGGGATCCATGTGCACATTCGGCAGTATTTTGCCCACATACCCCAGGCGCTTTTCCGAAGTGAATACGGCACCTGCATCGTACAGCAAAACTGTTTTCTTGTATGGCACCACGATGGAAGCAAAATCACCGCCCAGCCTGCCGCTGCGGATAAAAATATCCCCCCGCAGATCCGTAATAATAGTGTTGCTTTCCTTTACAAATGGCCCAAGGGCCATATACACAGACCCTGTTTTCCTGGCCTCCACCGGCTCAGGGCTGTTTTTTACCAGAATTTTCCCCTTCCCGGTGGAGGCATCGGCGCCGTACCCGTTTTCAAAAGCCCATTCGCATAATTCCTGCACCCTTTCTGCAGGGTCTGATGACAGCACATATATATCCCAGTCTGCCGTCCCAGCCCATTCCTCCTGCACCATGTAAAGCCCGCCTTCAAGGACGGCATTGGAGCTGCGGTCAATGGTATTGTGCAGCACCGGCACGGCTTTAAAGGATCCCGCCTCATCGCCGGACATTTCAGCAACACCGGATACATAATCTGCCGCAGCCAGGTATTTTAACTTTTTGTTCAATTTTATCTTTGCGTATTCTTCTGCACTCAAGCCGCTTTTTGTACGCTCCTGAGGTTCAGGAATGGGGCGGCACAGCATTCCTGTAGGGAAGGCGCTGGAAACCACCAGGGAGGGATCGCCTGATTTCTCCCGGGAAAGGAATTCCCCGATCCCTTCATCGCCCTCGTGGTTTGCTATTCCCCAGGCAATATGCCCCCAGATAGTATCGCCCTTGAGGGGGGTTGCCAGGGGAGAGCAAAGCCGCAGTGTTATCCGGTATAGCGTCATAATCCCTGCCTAAAGTTTTATTTCCTTATTACTTTCATCTTTCAAATCTTTAAAGCCAATGCGGCCGTTTCCCCGGGTACCGCCGCCGCCAAGATAATCATTTTGAAGCAGCCGCAAACCCTCCAGCACCACCAGATCAAAGTATTCGCCGTCAGTCTTGCCGCCATCCCCGGTATCCAGTATCCGGTAGATCATTTCAAAACTGAATTCCACCCCCGGGACAACCCGCTCAATGGGCCGGGGATTAGCCTCCGCAGTAATCCTGTTCAGGGAATTTTCCGATTTTTCTTCCACCAGGGTTTTGCCTTCTTTAAACTGCCTGGACCAGTCCTCGGTCAGCGCCGCGTCACGGACAATCAGCCGCGAAGGCCCCCGTTTCTTTGCGCTTTCCGATGTTTTAGCCGTATTTCCGGCGCCAAAGACCCGGCAAATTTTGCAGTCCGGTTCCCCGCAGGAACATACCCTGCCAGCATTCTTTTCCACCAGATCAAATTTCCATTCCAGAAGGCTGCGCATTTTTCCCTTTAGGGACGAACCGGGGATGTAGGGTTCCCGGTTCAGGGGATTCCTGATAATAGGGTTATCCATCCCGCCTATTTCCACCTTGTCAGTACCTGCGCCGACATGCAGCCCGGTCTTAACAACGATCGTACCTGTTATCTTTTTATTCCCAATTTGTTTCATGGCCATCCTCCTTGTTCTCCCGGCACAGCTTAGTCTTTGTTATGGTTTTTTTCCCAATAGAATCCATACACGGCCTCAAAGAGGGATACAAAAACATGGTAGTCCTTAGCTTCCTTAATTAGTTTGATACAATCGCTTATAAAAGCCGACAAATTTTGGTACACCACCTTAGCCGCAAAGTTATCTTTGATAGCCCGGGCAGTCAGATATGTAACCTTGGAACGTATCATCCTGATGTAGGGCAGCTGGGATGAAAATTGTTCCGGTGAAACGTCGATAATCTGCTCAAACCGCTTTACCTCGTCAAAAAGGCGGCGCAGCTGGGTTTTACTGACCGCTGTCCTGGTGTTTTTGACCAGAAAACTATCGGCAATTTTTTCAGCGGTCTCGTCAAACAAATCCACAAGAAGTTTTCCATCCGCATAAAAACTGTCAATCTTTACCGGCGGCGGCGATGGTGGTAAGTCGTTCCGCTGTCCCCCTCTGTCCTGGTTACCCCGGTATCCTCCGTTTCTGTCCATAAAATCTACTCCTCCTTAGCGTGTCTCCTGGCATAGAGCGCATAGCTGACTGCGATGCGTGATTTTTCAATATTTTCCGTGGTTCCGAATTTCAAAAACCAATTCCGCAGCTTTTCGTCCGGTATATTCCGTGCAGCCATGTACCGGAAATTGCTCGCCCAAACCATGTCCCGCAGGTTTCCTTTTATTCTGAAATTTTTCGCCCGGTTGGCAAAGTCTATCATTTTATAAACAAGCCCGGCGCTCAGCTTTCCTTCATTTAAATACTTAAAAAATTTTTCTCCCTCATCAAGGAGCTTATCGTACTCTTCCCAGCTAACGGTTACCCCAAACACGCAGATACCGTTTTTAACAATGCCCCCATTAGTCTGCCGCCCTTTTGCCATTTCAAGCGCCGCGTCCGCTTCTTCCGCAATGTTCCGCACCGGCAATGCGGGGTTAGCCATGGCAATCCCCCCGGAAAGGGTTACCGAAGGATTGCGGTTGGTAAACTTCTCCAGCTCTTTTCTGAAGTCTCCGGCAAAGCGCATCACCGCATCCCAGGCGCCCAGCACGCACAGATCGTCTCCCCCTGAAAACACGGTGTAAATTTTTTCACTGTATTCAGGGTGGCCATTGACAAACCGGGCATAGTAGGCGGAAAAGAAATAGTGCAATTGGCGGCTCAGGGCAGCGTAGGCAGCAAAAGAAACCCTGTCCCCAAGGGAAGAGGAAAACACCAGGCCCAGGTTGTCGATATCCGCCTTAAACATGGCGAGTTTATTGCTTCCCTTAGAGCAGCCCGCGATATCTTCAAAGGTTTTAAGGATGCCCCTTTTCTCATCCATCCAGGGCGCCACATAGGGCAGAAACATCAGCGGACTGCCCGCTTTATATTCGTTGATAGTGTACCCGGAAGGGGATTCGTTTTTCTGCTGAATTGCAATCATGCTGCCAAGAGGAAGCAGTTTTTCTGTTTTAAGGACCACCCTGTTCGCCCGCAGAAGTTTCCCGCCCAGGGCAATCAGATCGGAACAGTTGGGGCAAATCTTCTTGTCCCCTCCATCGCCATAGGGCAGCTTTCCCGGCAATACCCCGCAGCAGGCACATTCGCCGTTTTCCAGGAGGCTGCTATAGAAGGATTCCAGAACCGGCCCTTCTGCATCGAGGAAGGTCTGCATTTTCCGCTGCTTTGCCCACTCCGCATCGGTCCCGATTCTATTCAGCAAATCCTGCACAAGCCCTTTCCCCAGATCGTCATCCCCTGCGGAAACCCCATCGGAAAGGATAAACATAAGCTTACCCGCAAATTCCCCGGCAAAATACCGTTCCAGTTCGAGCCTGAGGCCGGGAATAGCATTCCTGTTCTCCTGAGTATTCGCTACCATCAGAAGGAATTTCCCCCCGGCGGAACTAATGATGCTTTCCCGGGACCCCTTGAAACACAAGGCCAGGTATTCCGCAATAACTTCGCTTAGTGCCCAGACCTGAAAACTACGGGCCCGCAGCATTTTTGCGCTTTGTTTGGTGTCCTTTAAATCAAAAATATACCGTTGGATACCCGACATATCGCCGTTGATAAACAAAAACCCGGCTTCCTTTCCCGACGAAAGGGCCTCAAGGGATTCCGTCCCCGCCGCCTGATGATAGCGGTACAGCGCCCCGGCAAAAGCGGCGGTACTTTTTGAGTATTGATAGAAGCTGACCAGGGGATCCGTCCCGGAAGGGACACACCAAAGGTAATGTTCAAACAGGGTATCCAGGGCAGGCATAAATTCCACCCAACCCTTACCGCTCAAAGCCTGAAAATCCTTTTCAAACCCCCGCATAATTTCCCGGTAAGGTTCTTTTCCTGTTTTCTGATTTTCCGCAGAAAAACTAATACTGCCATCCATAGGACCAGGAACATAATAACTATGAACACTTTTCCTGTTATCAATATTCAGGGCAGAAACCATATGTACCAGGGGCTTTTCAAACGGCGAAGGAGCCCTTTCGGTTTTCCCCGGGACGCCGCAGCCTAACCCGCAGGCATGGGCAATGATCCCTTCGTCATATCCGGATGGGTTACGGTAAGCGGACGCCAGCCGAATAACTTCATCCGGGCGCACATCGGCAGGGAAATACGGCTTCAAGGATTGGAGAAAACCGTCGCCATACAAACCATCCACACCGTGAAGCCAAGCCGCCAGGACTACTTCGTTATAGCTTGCATGAATGTCATCCATACCGTTTTTTCAACCTTCCTTTGCCCAAACAGTTACTCTACCTAATCCGAAATTAGTATTCTTCCCGGCATGAAAAATTTCCGCAAACCCCAGGCAGGCATATTCATAGGCCGAAAAAGCCCCTTCCAGGACCATGCTGCCCGTAAGCCCCCCAAACTGCATAGTTTTCCGCTGCCGGGCCGAATAGTGGGCAAAATCCCGCCATACCAAGTTTCTTTCTTTTATAGCCCATGCTTCCGAAAAATAATATCCTCCCTCAACATCATTGTCATGGACAACGCCGTATTGGGAGCAGAGGGTACGGGTCCTGCGGTGAAGGCAGAGCGCAAAATCTGCCGCACTAAAACTGTCATCGTAATGGCCCTGGACCTTAAACCTGAGGGGTGAAAGCATTTGTACCATCAGCCGCCTCTGCTTCACCGCGCCGTCTCCGGGGACATATTCCCAAACATCGGGCTCAAAGCGGGTATTAAGTGTTTCCTCATCCTCCAGCAGTTCATGGCCATCATCGAAAACCCCGGTTACCCTGAAAGGAACCCGTTCCCTCAGGATCCCCGCCTCCCCGCCTTTCTTGAGGGCATAAAAAAAATAGGGCAGGTATTTAATCGCCGGCCCTAAAAAAATAAGGTACAAGCCCAGGGAATCCCCGGGTTTTTCAAGAAAACTCTCTGTTTCAATTATTACCGGATGGGAAATCCGATCCCGCCCTGAAAGCACAGGGTTATCCCTGGGCAGGATTGACTCAAAAGCAAACCCGTATGCGCAGGTCCCGCTAAACATACAATCCGGGCACTTAACGCCATGGGCGATGCAGCAAATCCGGTGCAGCTGAGCACCAATAATACTTCTAAAGACAAACGCAGGAGGCACAGGAAACCGTAACTCCCCCGCAAAAGCCAGGGTGAATCTGATTTTTTTGTAAAACAGCTTCATGTGGGTATTGTACCACCCGGGCATGCGGGGTACAAGCGGGCATTGCGGGAGGCCTCCGAAATGCCCCAAAGAAGAGAGCCATCTATTGGTGGCTAAAAAGAGAATTGCTAGGCATTACAGGGGGCAGTTTAATCCCTTAAACAGGTCAGTGGTTAAAATACGGGAAACTCAAATTGTATATTACCGTGTAAACAGTCGCAATCCCTTTTAATTCAGGTCATTGGTTAAAATCACAAAAACTAGACAAGCGTGTCAGATTGCACAAGTCGCAATCCCTTTTAATTCAGGTCATTGGTTAAAATTGAAGGCACCGTTGAACATAACAACGTGGGGTTCAAGTCGCAATCCCTTTTAATTCAGGTCATTGGTTAAAATAAGTATAACCATTCAACGTTGACGGATATCATGAAGTCGCAATCCCTTTTAATTCAGGTCATTGGTTAAAATCCATAAAAATGTAAAATATATATTATCACGTAAACGTCGCAATCCCTTTTAATTCAGGTCATTGGTTAAAATTGGCCGAAAAATTACCAGTAAAAAAGGCTTACTTAAGTCGCAATCCCTTTTAATTCAGGTCATTGGTTAAAATACACCCCCATATAATTCCTTATCCCACAATGCTTTATTTGCCACTTTTCGCGAACCCCTCTCTGAAATCCGATTTCACAGAAGCATAGTTCCCATTTCATCCCATAACTCCTTTTTTTATAAGCAATTATCATTTATGCGAACCCTGTTCCCTCTGCTGCCTGCCCGGAAGCGGAAGAATTCGCAGACTGTCAAAAACCAAAATGCAGGATACGAAACATATAGTAGAAATTCCGCCCTTTGTCTACGACACGCAGTGCCTCATCGAAAAAGATACCAAAACGGGACTGTGCCTCATTTAGAAAAAGATACCCAAAAATAACAGACTATACCGTTAGAGAGCTGGCAAACAATAGGAATGTATGGGAAAATATTGTTTACAGTTTATACAGAGCGCGGAGAAAACAAACGGATTATATCCGCACGGCTGGCCGATAAAGCTATACATAATATCGACATTGACAAATCCCCAACCCCGTACCTATACTACCCCCATACAGGAGGCCCATCATGGACAAAGCTCTAATCGAAAAGACCCTACAGCGCGGCGAGGGCATCTTCCGCCTGAACCCCGCGTTTATTCCCCGGCCCTTTGGAAAAGCGGGCCACCGCCTCAGACTGCACCCGGATGATTACTACGCCTACGGCCTGGAGCGGGGTTCCATCAAGGAACGGTGGATGACCTCCACCAATGTGGCCCAGAACGGCCCCCTGGCAGGTCCCGAGGAAGGCCTGAGCTTTGTGGCCGTAGACTTTGGGAGCGATGAAAAATTCAGCCTGAAAGAAGCGATCCAAGTCCTGGGCGCCGACCTGGTGGGCGAAGAGCTCATGAAAAAATATGGCGGCTGGCCGGTATTCTCAAAATTCTACGACCTCACCACACCCCTGTTCCATCACCTTCATCTGGGCTTTGAGGATGCCGCCCGGGTGGGCAAGCTGGGCAAGCCTGAGTGTTACTATTTTCCCCGGCAGTTTGCCAGCCATTCCGGCGAAATGGACGCCACCTACTTTGGCTATGATCCTGATACCAAACCGGAACAGGTAAAGCAGCGGCTCCTGGACTACAACAAGGGGGACAACCGGATCACCGAGCTTTCCCGGGCCTACCGCATAGAGCTGGGCAGCGGCTGGTATTCCCCTCCGGGGGTCATCCACGCCCCGGGATCCGTGCTGACCTTTGAATTAAACTGGAACGGGGATGTCAACTCGGTCCATGAAAATGTGGTTTCCGGAGAAATCTTCCCCCGGAACTTCCTGAACGGCGAATGCCCGGAGGACAAAAAAGACGACATTGAGTACATCTTCAGTCTCCTGGACTGGGAAAAGAACATCGACCCCCACTACAAGAAGCACTTCGGCCGCCCGCCCATTGTAATAAGCTCCAACGCCGATTATGAAGAAAAGTGGGTCTCCTATGCCAACGACGGCTATTTCAGCGCCAAGGAACTCACCATATTCCCCGGAAAGACCGTCACCCTGAAGGAGCCGGTGGTTCACGGGATTATCCTGACCCAGGGCCACGGAAAACTGGGCCCCCACATCTGCGAGTCCCCCACCATGCTGCGCTTCGGCCAACAGAGCGCCGACGAATTCTACGTCTCCGAGCCCGCAGCGAAAAAAGGTGTGGTAATCAGCAACCAGAGCCCGGTGGAACCCCTGGTTCTCATCAAAAGCTTCGGCCCCAACCATCCCGAGGCGCCTAAAAGCGTTGGTAACTGAGCAGAAATGAGGTAGCTGTCACCTTTTTGGAGTTTTCTTAACGGTGATTATGCAGGATTTTCTTCCCAAAAGGAGGTGATAGCTATCTCCAATCCCGGTAGTATTGAAACAGGAATAGCACCGGTTTTGTATATACCGGATACATAGTGCCCATCTTTCAGGATATGGACCTGTACCGTTTTATTATCAGGATCGACAATCCAATATTCCCGTACCCCGGCGTCCAGATAGTAATTAAATTTCTTGAGTATCTCTTTTACGGTATTGGACGGAGAAACAATTTCAATCACCAGATCCGGCGCACCGTCACAGGAACCCTTAGAGAGCTTGGTTTTGTCGCATACCACGAACAGATCCGGCTGTAATACCGTATCGTCACTATGGTCTTCCCGGGGGAAAAGGCGTACATCCAGGGGCGCGGCAAATACTTCACAGGGTTTCCCCAAAAGGAAAGAACCAAACTGAACGGTGAGGCTCATGCTGATCCGCTGGTGGATTACCGAGGGAGAAGCCATCATATAAGCCTCCCCGTCCATGAGCTCATAGCGCTTGTCCGTTTCCCATTCAAGGTAATCGGCGTAGGTATAATGTGTTTTTTCCGCTTCGACGCTTACCGGACCTGACATGGTTATAGTTTAGGGCATTTGAAGGAATTTGGCAATATAAGAAATTTAACCGCGAGAACCGCGGTTTATCTTCTTCGGCATTCATGCATAAAAAAACCGCCCAACCGGGCGGCTTTTTCTTGAACAGGGTATACTACCAGGAATCGACCATGTCGTCGGGGTCCCGGCTGTCCTCCGCAAAGAGGTCGGTTACCGCCCGGACATCGTCCAGGTAGACGTAATAGCTTCCCTGGGCTTCCATGGGGTCTACATCGACCCGGAAACCAACTATTTTAATCCCCATCTGGTTGTTGTAGTGATAATTCCGCTGAACAATGCCGCTCCAACCGTTCATAGCCTGGGGGGGAATCGCCACGGTCAGCTGTTTCCAGCCCTGGAAATTCAGTTTGCCCACATACAGTTCAAAGTTCCGGCCGAAAAAGTCCTGGATCAGAATATGCAGTTCATGGTCAAAGTTACGGCCCGCCACCCAGAGGGAAATCGTCTTGGTAATGCCCTCAATGGGAATGGGGCGAACCGGGTACATAATAAAGCTGCTATAACCACGGTGGAGGTAGTCAACCCGGGTACCCAACACATAGCGGTCAGGAATATTCAGCCCCTCTTCTTCCGGGATGGGTTTCTTCCCCAAGGGACCGCCCTCAAAAAGGCGGGTGGTGGTATACCCCTGATCGGGAGACATAGAGGAACGCCAAAACCCGTCATGCTCGAATTTTTCAACTGAAACTTCCTTCAGTTTCTGCTGGGCGGCATCGATCCCAAGCCGCTCCGTGTTGGTTCCGCCCACTTCTTCCTGCTGCGCAAAGGCAAGACCGCCTATGGATATCAACAAAGCTATGATAATATATCGTTTCATTTACCCGCCTCCTTAATTATTGCCGTTCCAGAGTTCCTGGACCCGCTCAGGCAGTGCCAGCTCATCCCCATCAAAGAGGCTTTCAAAGGTATCCGTAACTATCTTGAATTGATCGAAATAAATGCGGAAATCGGCTACCTGCTCCCAGGGCGGGGTCCAGATACGGAATTTTACAAAGGTCAGGGCAGCCAGCCGGGGAAGTACCCGCTTGTGCTGGGGAATGCGCTCCGGGACCCGGACCTGCAGATCCTTCCAGCCCTGGTAATTGAGATGCCCCATCTCAAGGGTGTGGATAACTCCCTGGTAATCCCGGAAATAGGCTTCTATAGTATAATCAAGGTTGGAACCCCACACCCAGAGATCAAAATACTGAATCCGGCCGGGAATAGGGATTTCAGCCGGCTCATCCCCGCCTTTTGTAACGGGATACACGTCTACCCAGTTAAAGCCCTGACGGTCAAAACGGCCCCAAAGGCCAAGGCTCTTCAGGTCCTTTCCTTCACGGTTGATGCCGAAAAGGGCCTGGGGCCAGGCGGAAATAACCGTGGACTGTGGCCATGAGGCGTCGTCGGTTTTAGTAGCAAATTTGCTGCCCATAACCTTCCAATCATATTCGGAATCACCATCAAAGCTCTCCAAGATTACGGATGTGCTATTAATGGTATTTTCATCTCCGAAAGCTGCATTTATCGCAATCAATGCCAAAAGTACGAAGCATACAGCTTTGAAACTACCCTGTTTCATCAAATACTCCTTTTTCCATCTTTTAGGAAAATCAGGTCAGCTAACATTATATTTCCTTGTCGCGCCTTTGTCAAACCTCTCTACGGGGGTTTTCGCTTAGAGTTAATAAGATAATCGGCGTTTTACAAAATAATTTTACCTTTTAATGAATATCTTTAGCCAAGGCTGTTTTTTTTATATCCCTCCATACCCTGGTATTTGCAAACCGATCCTTAAGGGCCAGGATTTTCGAAGGAAGGGGAACCGTTTCCCCCCGGACCAGCATCTTCACCGTCTCTACCCCGAGAGCCCAGGGAGAATCATCAAATATCACCTTGACTTCCCGGGCCGTCGCTGCGGGATCCAGCCAGGAAAAGAGGATAACCGGAATAGTCAGGTCCTTATCCAGATAAAATTCCGCCGGGGCAGTCATTACTGCACAGGAAATACCACTGAGGCCGGTAAAATTCCCCCCGGCATCCGCAAAACGGGGCATTTCATCATACCCCTGGTCTTTTAGCCCCCTGGAAAAGGATTCACGGTGCGCCCGGGTAATCAAATCTCCGGTAATAAAGAGAATTCTCCCCCCAGAACCGGAGTTTCCGCCCCCTTCGGGCTGTTCTGAAAGGGCGATACGGGCAGCACAAAGCCCTGCCCGGTAAAAATCGCCCTCCCTGTCGGTTTCCACAAAAACCAGCCTTTCCGACGCCGTATCAGGTCGCTTGATTCCCCCCAGCACCCCCACGGGAACCTCGGGAAACTGTTCCGCATAACGCCCGGCTCCTTGGTAATAACTGTAGGCAAAGAGCGCCGCATAGGGCTTTGATGCCGCCGCTTCCACCGCGAAGGCCACCATATCCGGGGCGGACCCATCGACGATCCTCACGATTTTTACCCGCCGGAACAGCTTGAGGGAACTCTCTATCTGGGCAACCCGGGTCCTTTTAAGCCCATAGAGCCCGGTAAATTCATCCCCGATCACCATCAGCACCGGCGAGCGGAGGAAAAACATCCCCGTCCCCAGGCCCAAAACTACCACCAGAGCCAGAACAGCAATGACCAGGCCCTTTATAAGCCCCTTAAACCCCATTACTGAACCATAGCGGCGCTTAGAGGAGAAATCAAGAGGATAGAAGAAAAATACAACAATCCAAGAATGCCGTCCAGCGAACTCCCCTGGGCGCCGGTTCCTTGACCAAGCCCCCGGGATGGCATACTATTTAATGCATATCTGATTTTAAGGAGTTTTACATGACCAGTTATAAAGAATTAGGCTTGGTGAATACCGTTGAACTGTTCAAGAAAGCAGTAAAAGGCGGCTATGCGCTTCCGGCGTATAACTTTAACAATATGGAGCAAATGCAGGCAATTATTCAGGCCAGCGTGGAGACCAAATCGCCGGTTATACTCCAGGTTTCTGCAGGGGCCCGGAAATACGCCAACCAAAACCTGCTCCGGAATATGGCTAAAGGCGCGGTGGAGTATGCCCATGAACTGGGCTACGATATCCCCATCGTACTGCACCTGGACCACGGGGACAGCTTTGAACTCTGCAAGGATTGTATTGAGACGGGCTTTTCCTCGGTGATGATCGACGGATCCCACCTTCCCTATGATGAAAACGTGGCGCTCACCAAGAAGGTCTGCGAATTTGCCCATTCCCAGAAGGATTATGTGACCGTGGAAGGGGAACTGGGGGTTCTGGCCGGGGTTGAGGACGATGTTTCCTCCGAACACAGCAACTATACCCAGCCCGAAGAGGTCCAGGACTTTGTGGGGAAGACCAAGGTCGATTCTCTGGCAATTTCCATCGGTACCAGCCACGGCCGGACCAAATTTAAGCCCGAACAGTGCACCCGGGGGCCCAACGGCATCCTGATTCCCCCTCCCCTGCGCTTTGATATTCTGGCGGAAATCGAAAAACGGCTTCCCGGCTTCCCCATCGTCCTCCACGGCTCCTCCTCGGTGCCCCAGGAATATGTGGAGATCGTCGAAAAATTCGGGGGCAAGCTGACCGACTCGGTGGGTATCCCGGAGGAACAGCTCCGCCAGGCCGCCAAAAGCGCGGTATGCAAGATCAATGTCGATTCCGACGGCCGCCTTGCCATGACCGCCATTATCCGCAAGGTTTTTGCGGAAAAACCGGATGAATTCGACCCCCGGAAGTACCTGGGGCCGGCCCGGGATGAGCTCAAGAAGCTCTATGCCCATAAAAACGTCAATGTCCTGGGTTCTGCCGGGCAGGCTTAAGTTTATACTTTCGGGCGCCTCTAAAAACCAAGCAGTTTTTATGGGCGCCCTTATGTATCGAATTTAAGTAAATATCCGTAGCTAAGTCTGTAAATTTATAGTATACTTATTTTAGGTATATCTGTGCGTCGGTTTCTGTTATTTATTATTACTACAGGACTCGCCGTTCTTTTTGCCGGTTGTGGCGAGTTAGATGCGGTATTTCCCTCCCAGGGAACCTATCGGGTAAACGCCCGGGTGGACAACGACCATACCCTGGATGAATACTCAATTGTACACCACAGCAGTAGCATACGCCCCTTTTTTGAAAATTCTGTGACCAATGATCCGGATATCCGGGGACTGATCGTTTTTGTTCAGAACTCCGGAGGAACCACGGTCAGCAGAAAAGTACAGTACCTGATTTCCAATGATTCCAAGGATCAACAGGACCCGGCCCAGGAAACCCCAGCGAAGCTCCTCGTAGAAGTTCCGCCGCCGGATTCAACCATGGAAGTTCTGGCGCCGGTTTTAGACGACAATCTTCCGGCGGAAGTTCCGGCGCCGGATTCAGCCGGCGAATTCCCCACAGAAACCGATGTTCAGAACCCGCTTGATCCCGAGACGCCCTCTGAATCGCCCCCATCCAAGGTCTCTGATTCCGGGGGATTGAAGGATCCTCCCCCGGCGGTACTTTCAGCCCCGGTTTCAATCGAAGAGCCCCCTGCGAAACTTTCTGCACCGGCTTCAACCGGAAAGCTCCCCGCGGAAACCGACATCAGCCACGGCGCCCAGGGTGGCGGTACTTCCAGCGAAGCTTCCCCCGGAAAAACTCAGCCGGTACAGGCAGCTGGAGAGAACAGAAATAACGCCGGCGACCCACTCACGGTACAGGCAGCCGGACAGTCTGGTACTTCCAGCGGAGAAAACCCCACTGTTCCTGATACGGCACAAGCCGCCGGGGAGAACCGGGACAAGCCCGGGGATTCTATTATGGTACAGGCAGCCGGACAGTCCGGTACTTCCAGCGAAGCTTCCCCCGATTCGGTATCCGCCGCGGAGGCCAAAGTTCAGGATCCGCCCCCGAAGAGCGACGCCAATCCACCCCGGACAGAAGAACAAAGTACCGGGAGCCGGGAATATAAGGATGAGATAATACTGGTTAAGACCCTGGAGCAGTACCTACCGGCCTTTCAAATCTTAGAAGAACTTGATATAGGCCAGTACAATATTGTTTTCCAGGTCATGGGGGACCAGGAGGTTCTCTACCGAAGTTTCAAGCCCATTTATTTTCTTGCAGATGCGGACTTTACCCTGGGGGAAATCCAAAGTTACCTCCCTGCGACCAATGTGGGAAAGAGCCTTATTCCGCCGGGGATCAACGTGGTGCTGGAAACCGAGATCAGCGCGGATAAACGCTTGGACCCCTATATAATTTGGCAGTACGGCAAGAAGATAATTGCCCAGGGCCGAAAATCCGCCGGGGCAAATTATATACTCTGGAAAACTCCGGAACAGCCCGGGTTACTCAATATCCGGGCCGAAGTATTTCCCCTGCTGCCCGGTGACCGGCTGCCTGCAAACATGCTGGGAAAGTTTAAATCCCTGTCCCTGCCGGTTTCCACGAAAGTCCGGGGCCTTAAGTACTTTGATGAAAAGGCGGGGACCTTTACCAACTGGTATCAACTCTGGGGAAACCTGGAGGATACCAAGGCGCCCGGGGATACGGCTAAACAGCTCCAGACCCTGGCTGATAAAAAACCCCGGTGGATACCTCACAATGGTATTTACGGCCTTTCCACTGGCCCCCAGGATGTTTATACCCTGCCCGGAAAACCCTTCACCGTATCAGCGGGAGAATTGGGGAAGGGAAGGATACTTCTCCGGCTTGCTCCTCTGGATGGAACTATCCTTCACGCAGCCTTTGCCGCTGGGGGCGGTCTGCCCGGCAATGCGGAACTGAACCTGTCCGCCCAGGGGGAAACCCTGGTTCTTGAACTTAGCTCTTATGGCGTTCCTAAAGACTGGTCCCCGGAGAATTCCGCGGCTGATACCCCGACGGAGGATGAACCCCTCCGTCAATCACTTACCCTGAATCTTAATGAAGCCGACGCATATATTTCTCTTTTTATTTATTTTGAAATTGCCCCGAACCGTTTCAGCGCAAAACTAAGCCTGGAAAACCCGGACTCGGAAACCGCTTTGATTAGCCTTCCCCTGGCAAACCCCCTCACCGGGGATAGCACGGTCCTGCTCGGCGCCCGAAAAAAACCAGAATCCAGGTCCTTTGATACAAATGATGATAGTAGTAATGAAGCGGCCATTCTGAATGAGCTGGCCCTGGCTTTTACCCAAACCCGGTATGAGGGGGACGCTTTCGGCGGGTCTGCCGAGGAGACTGTCTCCCCACCCTGATGTAAAACTTCGACCTGTAAGACTCCGCCTTGTAACGAAGAGGTATCATGAAAACATCCAGCGCCGTTATTTCCGGCGCCTGCATTATAATTGGCCTGGTCCTGTTAACAACTGGCTGTTCCACGGAACCCCCGCGGTTGGCTGAACTGGGGCCTATCCCGAAATATATAGAAAACAATCCACCCTTTGAGCTAATCGATCACGAAAACGGGGATGAAGACCCACCTGATTGGGTAAGCCTGTATATCGACCAGGGGGTTCAGGGAATTGAGAACCTGCCCGAATATGCGGACAGCTATGTCTTTGTCAGCAAACAGCAGGGGAACAATCTGGAAGCCCTGTATCTTTGGCGCAGTGGTTTTTCGATTACCCGGGACTTTCCCCGACTGGTCTCAGCCCGGATCCAGGCCCGCTTTATCAAGGACGCTCCGGAAAACCCTAACGGTGCCTTTGGCCGCTATTTTGAAACCGTGATACGGGCTAGTTCGGATGCAAGCTTCAGCAACGTTGAACAGAAAGACAGCTACTGGGTACAGAAACGACTGTATGCCGAAGACGGGGTAAGCCCGGAAGAGGATGTTTTTGAGAGTTACATCCTGGTCAGCGCTGAAAGGGATACCTTGAAACAGCAAATAAACACCATACTCAGGATGGCCAGGCCGGAGATTCCCCCGACTCGGGAACAGTCGGCAGCAGGGATGCGGCTGAGAATAAACTTTTTTGATGGGTTCTGAAAGGACCCAATTATGTTACTCAAAGACAAACGCTTTAAAAAATGTTACAATAAAAACATGAGGATATATACAAAAAAATCCGGCTTTCTGGCGGTGGTCCCCCTCTGCTGCCTGATAAGCCCTGACACCTGGTTTTTTAAATGAACGGGGCCGTCATCATTAGCAGCGCCGAAAGGTTGCCGGTGTTTTTTGCCATATACCGCTGGGGCCTAGCTTTCATCCAGGGTATTCAGGGTATAAAGAGCCCGGGTCTTACGGCGCTTATGAAAGGTATTACCGCCCTGGGTTCGGAATATTTTTATATCCCCTTGATACTCTTCATTTTCTGGTGTGTCAATGAAAAGAAGGGGCTGCGGCTGGGGCTCATCATCCTGGTTTCCGCCTTTATCAACGGGTTTTTCAAGGATCTGCTGAAGCAGCCCCGGCCCTTTAATCTGGAAGCCTCAGTGGGCCTGGTCTTTGAGCCCAGCTACGGCTTTCCCTCGGGGCACGCCCAGCTTTCCCTCTGCTTCTGGCTGCCCCTGGCGTTTTGGCTTAGCCGTTCCCGGCGGACAGCTACTTGCAACACCGACTTTAGTCGGCAAGTTCCCCGCGCTACTTGCAACGAAGTTCCCCGCGCAGGGAAGATGTTCCGGGCTGCTGTTTGGGGAGGGGCGATCTTTTTCGTCCTGCTTATCGCCTTTACCCGGCTCTACCTGGGTGTCCATTTTCCTACGGATATTCTGGGGGGCTGGTTCCTGGGGGGGCTTATCCTCCTGCTCTGGTACTTCTTTAGAAAACCCGTAACAGCCCTGTTGAATGCAGGAAAACTGCGGGCTCAGATGATTGCCGCGGCCCTTATTGCTCTGGGGATGAACGCCCTCTACCCGGCTGATTCCAGCCTTGGGGGCCTGTTTCTTGGGTTCGCCGCAGGCCATGGGCTAACACTTCATTACTTCCCCCGCAGTAATTCCGATGAACAGAAACCCTCTCCCCTGATCCTGGCTGCCCGGTATGCCCTGGGCCTGGGTGGGGCGGCGCTGATCTACCTGGGTTTCAAGACGATCCTGCCCGGCGAAAATTCCCTCTTTTCGGGGCTGCCCCTTTGGGGAGCTGGGTCCCCCTACTTTCAACTGGGGCGCTTTGTACGCTACGGACTCTTGGGCCTCTGGGCGGCTGCGGGGGCGCCCTTAGTTTTTCTGCGACTGCACCTGACGGAGGTTTCACAGAATGATGGGGAGCGGGATTAGCCATGGCCCTTCATTCCGCTGAATACGGCGACACGGATCCCATGGCCGCCCTGGCCACCCTCCTGGGGGAAAGCGCCCTAGCTATCATCAGGACATCGGGGAAAAATTCTCTGGAACTTCTGGCAGAAGTTTTTTCCCGGCCGGAAAAACTCCTTGCCGCCCCGGGGAATTCAGTGGTCCACGGATGGATAATCGGGAAAGACCGCAGTAAAATTGACGATGTGCTCATCTCGATCTACCGAGCACCTGTCACCTACACCGGCGAAGACAGCGCAGATATTTCCTGCCACGGGGGCATTGCCGCCGCAAAGGCGGTACTGGAGACCCTGTATAGCGCGGGCTTCAGGCCCAGCCTTCACGGTGAATTTACCTTCCGGGCTTTCATGAACGGAAAACTCGATCTGACCCGCGCAGAATCGGTGATGGAACTGGTTTCCGCCAAAACCGGCCGGGCCCGGGAACATGCGGTGCAGCGCCTCTCAGGTACCCTGGCGGAGGAAATCTCAGGGGTCAAAGAACTTTTGGTACAGGTCCTGGCAGGGACCGAGCTGTACCTGGACTATTCGGAGGATGACGGCCTCTCCCTTGCCGCCGACCCTTCCGACGCGGCGGAAGCGGCGGGCTTACTCCCGGACCGGCCCCTGGCTGAGGAAGCCCTAAAGCGGCTGCAAACCTTGGCTGAATCCTACCGCCGGGAACGGCTCTATGCCGAGGGAGCCCTTGCAGTAATCGCCGGACGGCCGAACGCGGGAAAGTCCAGCCTCTTTAACCTGCTCTTAAAAGAGGACCGTTCCATCGTCACCGATATCCCCGGTACCACCCGGGACTGGATCGAGGCATGGGTATCCATCGAGGGCATCCCGGTACGACTGGCAGACACCGCAGGGCTCCACGCCTCGGAAGACCCGGTAGAAAAACTGGGCATAGAAAGGAGTCGGACGCTTCTGGAAGAGGCAGACTTGATCCTCTACCTTATCGACGGCGCCGAAGGAATCACTACGGAGGACCATGAGTTTTTTACCAACCTGGCAGATAGCAATATTAATACTACTCAGATAGTATTACTGTGGAATAAAGCCGACTTAGTATCGGTCCCGGAGAAAATACTCCCACAACTTACAACGGAGTCCCCTGTGCAAGCCCTACCGCCGGATATCCCCGCCCCTCTGCCGGTCAGTGCCAGGACCGGCGTGGGTATACCGGAACTGACCCGGGAAATAGCCGCCCGGCTGGAGCAGGCATCCGGGGACGGGAGCCGGGAAGTATCTGCGGGTCTGGGCACTGCACGGCAGAAAGAGCTTGTCGATTCAGCCGCAGCTTCACTGAACGAAGCCCTGACCCTGGCGGCCGCCGGGGAACCACTGGACATCATCGCCCCGCTGCTTCGGGAAGGGGTAAACGCCCTGGGGGAAATCACCGGCGAAGTGTCTACCGCAGATATTCTGGAAACCATGTTCAGCCGTTTCTGCATAGGAAAATGAAAAATGGATTATGATTGCATTGTTGTAGGGGGCGGACACGCGGGGATTGAGGCGGCCCTGGCAGCGGCCCGGCTCGGCTTTTCCGCCCTGTTGATCACCCAAAACCCCGACCGCATCGGCGCCCTCTCCTGCAACCCCGCGGTAGGGGGCCTCTCCAAGGGCAACCTGGTCCGGGAAGTGGACGCCCTGGGGGGGCAAATGGGGAAACTCATAGACGCAACCATGATCCAGTACCGGGTGCTCAACCGCTCCCGGGGCCCCGCAGTCCAGGCCCCCCGGGCCCAGGCGGACAAACAGGCCTACCAGGCCGCCGCCAGATCCGCCCTGGAAGCCCAGGGAAACCTTTCGATTTTTATGGACACTGTGACAGACCTTTTGGTAGCCGGGGATGACGGGAACGATGGCGGCGAAAGCCTTCCCGGTTCCGGCCAACGGGGCCAAGTCCTGGGGGTGGTGACCCGGCGGGGGCACCGCATCAGCAGCCGGACAGTAATACTGTCCACCGGCACTTTTATGGAAGGAAAGATATTTATCGGCGAATATGACGCACCCCAGGGGCGGCTGGGGGAAGAGGCCGCCCTGGGACTGGGGACCAGCCTCAGGCGGCGGGGCTTCCCTGTAGGGCGGCTCAAGACGGGCACCCCTGCCCGTATAGCCGGGGATTCCCTGGATTATTCGCGGATGGAAAAACAGGAGGGCGAAGAAGCAGCCCCCTTTTCCTTTGACCGCGATCCCGGCTCGGGGCCAATCGGCCTTGCAACACGGCCCTGCTGGATCACCTACACCAATCAGAAAACCCACGAAATTATCCGAGCCAATATACTTAGGTCTCCCCTCTACGGGGGAAAGATCGTCGGTGTAGGCCCCCGATACTGTCCATCCATTGAGGACAAGGTAGTGCGCTTCCCGGAGCGGGAACGGCACCACATCTTTATTGAGCCCGAGGGGCTTTCAACAAATGAAATGTATATGAACGGCGCTTCCAGCTCCCTGCCCGAGGATGTGCAGGCCGCCTTCATCCACAGCATAGCCGGCCTGGAGGAAGCCCGGATCGTCCGCCCCGCCTATGCGGTGGAATACGACTACCTGGACCCCCTGGACCTCTACCCCACCCTGGAATCCAAGCGTATGGCCGGGCTCTTCGTGGCAGGCCAAACCAACGGCAGTTCCGGCTATGAAGAAGCGGCGGCCCAGGGCATCATAGCGGGGATCAACGCCGCACTAATGCTGCGGGGGGATACCCCCCTGGTCCTGGGCCGGGCGGAAGCCTACATCGGGGTCCTGGTGGACGACCTTACCACCCAGGGTACAAAGGAACCCTACCGTATGTTCACCAGCCGGGCGGAACACCGACTTATGCTGCGCCACGATACTGCGGATACCCGGCTCACCCCAAAAGGACGGGCCATAGGGCTTGCGGAGGAGGTGCGCTGGGAACGATTTGAGAAGAAAACCCAGGGGCTCGAAGCTATCGCAGAATTGCTGCGTACCAGGAAGGTTCCCGGCGCCATTGCTGCTGCGGAAAACAGACCCGCAGCATCATTACTGCCCCATGCAGGGGACAGCCTGGAACGCGCCCTGACCGATTCAGCGGTAAAGTTCGATGACATCCTGCCCTGGGCACCGGAGTTGGCGGATTATCCCCGGGAATGGATTGAGCGGAGCTTCCTAGACATCAAGTACGCCGGGTATATTGAGAAAGAAAGCCGATCCGCCGCCCGGGGGGCCAAGATGGATGCAATAAAACTGCCCCCGGACATGGACTATGCCGCCATCTCAGGCCTTTCCGTGGAATCGAGAGAAAAACTGCGCCAGGTCCGGCCCCTGACAGTGGGCCAAGCCGCGCGTATTCCCGGGGTGCGTCAGGGGGACATCGCACTATTACTGGTTCTTGTTAAAAAAGGGGGCTAAGATGCAGTACCTATCGGTTCTTGCAGGAGGCGCTATGGGCGCTTTATTACGGTACCTGTCAACCCAGGGGATAAGTGGGCTTATCAAAACACCCTTCCCAGCGGGCACCCTCCTGGTCAATATGATAGGGTCCCTCGTTATAGGGTTTCTGTTCGGGGTTTTTGAAACCCGCGCGGTCCCCGCCGGCCTCCGGCTCTTCCTCATCACCGGGTTTCTCGGGGGCTACACCACCTTCTCTTCCTATTCACTGGAAACAGTACGGCTGTTTTTAGCCGGTAACATTTCTGCGGCTTTCATCAACCTGGCCCTCAATAACCTACTCTGCCTGGGCTTTACCTTTTTAGGCCTGGGCCTAAGCCAAAAACTGGTGGCCCATGTTTAACTGGATTTCATTCTTAACCTTTATCGTTGTTATGTCCTTTATCCCGGGGCCCAACAATATCATGTCCATGAATAACGCTGCAAACATGGGTTTGAAGCGCAGTGTCCCTTTGCCCTGGGAGTGCTGACCGGGGTATTTGTCAGCACCGTTTTATGTATGGCCTTTTCGGCGCTGCCATCACCCCGGAGGCCAGTCCAGGGGCCGGCCGCCCAGGACATGGATGTGCAGGTGGTTCACGGTCTGCCCACCGTCGGACTTGCAGTTGATCACGAACCGGGCGCCCTTTTCGCCGCAGCCCTGTCCGACCGCCAGCTCCTGGGCCTTGTTGATCATCCGGCCTGTCAGGGCCACATCGTCCTTTCCCAGTTCCATGATGTTGCGGATGTGCTTTTTAGGGATCAGGAGGAAGTGAACCGGCGCCTGGGGAGATACATCGTGGAAGGCCAGAATTTCATCATCCTCATAAAGCTTCTTGCTGGGGATTTCACCGCTTATGATTTTACAAAAAATACAATCGTCCATCATACCCCGCCTTTTTTCTGAATCACCTCAAAGCCGCAGTAGGGAACCAGGGCTTTTGGCAGCTTTACTGTGCCGTCGGCCTGCTGAAAATTTTCCAAGATGGCGATGATCCCCCGGGAGACCGCGATGGCAGTGCCGTTGAGCATGTGGACAAATTTGTTTTTCCCGTCATCGTCCTTGTATTTGATGTTGAGCCGCCGGGCCTGGTAGTCGGTACAGTTTGAGGTGGAGGTAACCTCCCCCCACTCGCCGTTGTTGCGACCCGGCATCCAGGCTTCTAGGTCCCACTTGCGGTAGGCCGGGGCGCCCAGGTCGCCGGTGCAGGTATCCACTACCCGGAAGGGAATCTCCAGGCCTGCGAATATCTCTTCTTCAACAGCACGAAGCTCCTCATGGAGCCTGTCCGAATCTTCGGGCAGGCAGTAGACGAACATCTCAAGTTTGGTGAACTGGTGTACCCGGTAAAGTCCCTTGGAAAATTGCCCTGCGGCGCCCGCTTCCCGGCGAAAACAGTGGGAAAGCCCGGCCATGCGCAGGGGCAATTTTTCCCGGGGCAGGATCACGTTGGAGTAGTAGCCCCCCAGGGTGATCTCTGCGGTTCCCACCAGGCAGGTCCCCTCATCCTCCACAGTGTAGACATTGGACTCCGCGCCCCGGGGGTTGAAGCCTATGCCTTCCAGGATTTCCTCCTTGGCAATATCCGGGGTGATGAAGGGGGTAAAGCCCCGTTTCTGCAAAATATCCAGGGCATAGCGCACCAGGCCGAGTTCCAGGAACACCCCTTCGTTTTTAAGGTAGTAAAATTTGGTCCCCGAAACCTTGGTGGCCGAATCAAAGTCGATAATATCCAGGTCCTGGCCCAGCTTCACATGGTCCACAGGCTCAAAGTCAAACTTGGTAGGCTCCCCCACCCGTTTCACTTCCAGGTTATCCTTGTCTTCCTTGCCCACTGGCGCCTGGGGATGGGCCATATTGGGTATGCGCCGCCCTTCGGTGTCCAGCTCCGCTTCCACCGACCCCAGCTCGGTCTCCTCCCCGGCAATGTCGTCCTTGAGCTTCTTCCCCTCTTCTATCAAAGCGGCCCGCTTGTCCGGTTCAAGCTTGCCCTTCATGGCAGCAGCGTTGGCGTTCCGCTGCTGCTGCAGGGACTGGAGCGCCGTGACCAGCTCGGTACGGCGGTTAAAAAGGCGGACCACCGCATCCGCATCGGCCTTCATATAGCGGTCGGTGATATTTTTTTTCACCGCCGGGAGATTGTCTGCAATAAAATGATAGTCCAACATGATGGATCAGTTTACACGGGGATGGGGCGGGAAACAAGGGGCGCACCCCAAGGCGGCCAGAGGCCAAAGCGGGCCGGAGATTTTAAAATATTTTATTGACCGTAAGGAAAAAAGGTGCTAAAATTAATTGGATTATACTAGCTTTTGAAAAGGGATCCTTTTTGTGCTTTTAAATCGTTGTATTTCCTTGTATTATAATGAATTAGCCCCCCCCCCCCCCCCCCCCCGATAGGTTTACCAGGAATTACCGGTTTGCCATCGGCATTTCCGGAAAGACGATCTCTATCAAATTCCCGTTATTTATACAAATTTCCAAAATTCTCTTTTTTGTTTTCGCCCATACCGGGCTTCCTTATATCTCTGTACCCCGGCCTATTCCGGGGCTTTTTTAATTTCTTTGATAATGGAGGACTCTGATGAAAAAATATGTATTCCGGGGAATAACCGTTCTGGCCTTAGCCTGTGGTTTGATTCTATCCGCTTGCAGTAATCCAACAGGCGGCGGGGGCAATAATTCATGGGTCCTCCCAAGCCCTATTCCCCAAGTTGGAAACGGGATATTGACTATTAACGATATACCCGGAGGAATAGAAACCTTCGCGGTGTATATTAGCTCAGACGAAATAACATCAGCAGATTATACTTCACTCCTGACGAGTTACGTGGCCCTTGGCGCAGTGACCGAAACCAGCAGTGATTCTGTTGCCATACCCCTTTATACTTCGGATGGAACCACAACATTCAGTGGCAATGGCACATATTCAATTTTGGTCATCAGTTCAACCGGAAGTTCATTGGTACGGGCGGTGAATAATAAAACTTTCGCCAATGGATCGGTGACGATTTCCTGGGCTGATCTACAGGATCTTTCCAGCCAAAACAGCACAAACGGCACATTGACTATCAACGATGTACCTACCGGGACCGGAACCTTTGCGGTGTATATTACCACAAGCGAAATATCATCATCAAACTATACTTCAATCCTGACGAGTTACGTGGCTCTTGGCGCAGTGACCGGCAGCAACAGTGGTTCTGTTACCATACCACTTTATACGACATCCGGGGGAACTTCGGCATTCAGTAATAGTGGCACTTACTCAATTCTGGTCATTAGCTCAACCGGAAGTTCATTGGTACGGGCGGTGAATAACAGGACCTTCGCCAATGGATCGGCGACGATTTCCTGGGCTAATCTACAAGATCTTTCCAGCCAAAACAGCACAAACGGCACATTGACTATCAACGATGTGCCCACCGGGACCGGAACCTTTGCGGTGTATATTACCACAAGCGAAATATCATCATCAAACTATACTTCAATCCTGACGAGTTACGTGGCTCTTGGCGCAGTGACCGGCAGCAACAGTGGTTCTGTTACCATACCACTTTATACGACATCCGGGGGAACTTCGGCATTCAGTAGTAGTGGCACTTACTCAATTCTGGTCATTAGCTCAACCGGAAGTTCATTGGTACGGGCGGTGAATAACAGGACCTTCGCCAATGGATCGGCGACGATTTCCTGGGCTGATCTACAGAATCTTTCCAACCTGGGCGGCGAAGGCGGGATACTGACGATAAACGATGTACCTAGTGGGACCGGAACCTTTGCGGTGTATATTACGGTTGATGAAATTACATCGGCTACTACTTCGATCCCAACAAGTTACGTTGCTATTGGAGCAGTAACCGGAAGCAGCGGTTCTGTTGCGCTGCCTCTTTATACGATAACCGGGGGTACGGCATTTAACGGAACCGGCTATTATTCAATTCTGGTCTTTGGTTCAACCGGGAGCGGCCTGATACAGGGGGTAAACGACATAGAGTTTACTAATGGGGGAGCTGAAATTTCCTGGAACGATTTGCAGAACGTATCCAGCATTCCCGGCACCAACGCAATACCCTTGAAGGACAATGTTTGGTATGACAATACCATTACGGATGGGGCATCCCATGAATACCAATTCTACGCCCAGCAGGGAAAGTCTTATTTAGTGTCTTGGAATGACGGCTCTTATGGGAATGGAACCAAAACCGGGGATATAAAAGTTTCCGCTTCATGGAAGGGCGGAACAAGTATATTTTCCAGTGAGTCTTACGGAGGATTTAACTACCCCAAGCTTATTGAAGCCGAAAAATCAGGATATATCAAAATAAAAGTCGAAAAGAGGGACTATTACAATCCCGGAACCTATGGCCTTATCTATTGGGAAAGCCAGGGGGTCTTGACAGTACAAATCGGCTTCAAAGGGCCGAATGATATCACCGTCTCAGGCGATTTAAAGTTGGATATAAGTGATAATAATTCTATCACCCTTAGTGTAGGGGATGCTTCGGCGTACTCGGGCTTCAAGTGGATTATAGACGGGGCAGAGCTCAGCGGCCAAACAAGCTCAAGCATAACACTATCCGCTTCGGTTTATAATACACCCGGTGTTTATCATCTTACCGCAGTTGCATACCAGGGCGTAGTCCCCTATTCACGGGAAATCAGCTTTGCGGTAGTACCATAAAGGAGGAAGGAAATGAAAAGACAAGCTTTTAGAAAAACCGTTCTTATTATAGGGCTGCTGGGAACAATCATTTTTGCGGGATGTTCCAATCTATTTGACGCGCCGGTAAAGCCGGAACCCGGGATCAGTCCGGAAACAGCCGCCACAGGCAGGGTAAGTATATCCCTGGAAGGGACCGGAACGGACGAAGCAGGGCGGACCCTTTTCCCCCATGCGCCGGTATTCAGTAAATATGACCTGATTTTTACCCCCCTGGACGGGCAGACCGCAACGGCGCCGGTTACCATAACGGATGGGGCGCGGTATAGCCTGGACCTTGCGGGGGGCTACTGGACTATTGCGGCGGTAGGTTATGTACATATACAGGGCGTAAGCGGTATTACCGACGGGGATTATGAAGCGGCCCGTGGGGAAGCAACGAATATATATGTGTCTACCTACTCGGCTCAACAGATATCCATTGACATTAATGGAGGAGTACAGCCGGGACAGCAGGGGATATTCAGCTATACTGTTACCCTCCCCACAGGATTTAGCGCAGCTTTTCTGCAGATACTTCCATTAACGGGAGGCACGGCGCTTAAAGAAGTAAGCCTTTTGTCATCAAACCCTTCCGGCTCATTCGCCCTGGACGCAGGGTATTATTTTCTTAAAATAAAATACACCAAGGATGGGAAGGAAACCATACGGACCGAAGTTATCCATATTTACGGCGGCCTAACGACTGCGGCGGCGGGAACGAAGTACGATTTTACCGGGTTTAGCAGCATTGCGGACCTTATGTACTACCTGGCCAGCGCGGCGGTGAATACGGCGAGCAATCCCTATACCATCGTATTGAAGGGTATTAATCTGGAACAGGATTTGTATAAAGATTATGACCCCTTAAGACTGCTTTTTGAAGCCCTGAGCGGTAAGTATGTCAGACTAGACCTGAGTGCTTGTACCGGCTTCAACATACCTTACAGCTCTATTGAGTACAGACCGAATAAGGACAAGATAGTCTCACTTATACTGCCTGATACGATCACCAATATTGGCGAATACATGTTCAGGGACTGTACTGCGCTTGAGTCGGTAGATCTGCCGGATCACCTGACCACTATCAAAAATCATGCGTTTTATAACAATAGCTCCCTTACTTCGATAATTTTCCCCGATTCTCTGGTAAGTATCGGCAACGAGGCTTTTAGGGGCTGTAATGGCATTACCTTCCAGACTACCGGGAATAACGTTCATGTGAGTACCCTGGAATCCGGGAAAGTGCTTATATGCAACGGGGTAATACTGGAATGGTTGGCGGATAAGACCGGCGCTATAACGATACCTGAAGGTATTACCGATATAGGTACGGTATTCCAAGGAAGCGGGATTACCTCGATAGACATGCCAAATTCTCTGAACGCTATCGGCGATTACGCATTCAGAGGTTGTACTTCTCTTACCTCGATAGACCTGCCGGATTCGCTCACCACTATCGGTGAGGGGGCCTTCATCGGTTGTACTTTACTGGCCGCGATAGACCTTTACTCTACACAGTTGACCAGTATCGGCGGTTACGCATTCTCCGGCGACGATGCATTCAACGGTTGTACTTCCCTCACCTCGATAGACCTGCCGGATTCGCTCACCACTATCGGTAGATATGCATTTGCCTTTTCTTCGCTTACCTCGATAGGCCTGCCGGATTCGCTCACCACTATCGGCGAGGGAGCATTTTTTGCTTGTGCTTCGATAACCGCAGTAAACCTTTCCGGTACACAGGTGACTAGTATCGATGAATACACATTCCAAGGCTGTACTTCACTGGCCGCGATAGACCTTTCCTCCATACAGTTGACCAGTATCAGTGGTTACGCATTCAACAGCTGTACTTCGCTTACCACAATAGATCTCGCCGGCACACAGATAACCAGTATCAGCGGTTACGCATTCAACGGATGCACTTCGCTTGCCGCAATAAATCTTTCCGGCACACAGGTAACCAGTATCAGTAGTAGCGCATTCTCCGGATGCACTGCGCTTGCTTCTGTAGACTTGCCGTATACTCTGACTACTATCGGCGATGATGCATTCAAAGGCTGTAATAATATAACATTCCATATAACCGGAAGCGGACAATTCAGTACCGGTGGGAATGGAAAATTACTTATTAAAAACGGTGTAACCCTGATTGCGGCGCGTACAGGGGGGGATATTACCATACCTGCGGGGATTACCGATATAGGAACGGTATTCCGTTCCAGTCAGATTACTTCAATCATATTGCCCGCTTCCCTGACTAGTATCGGAAATGAGGCTTTTAAGGGCTGTAGTTTGCTTGAGTCGATAAGTCTGCCTAATACCCTTACCAGTATCGGAAATGAGACTTTTAAGGGCTGTAGTTTGCTTGAGTCGATAAGCCTACCTGATACCCTTACCAGTATCGGAGAACAAGCGTTCGGAGATTGTACATCCCTTGAGGAAATAGATCTATCCATGTGTATTTCACTAACCGTTTTAAGCAAATATATATTCATAGATTGTCATGCGCTTACGTCAATAAAACTTCCAAATTCATTAACTATTATAAATGATGGCGCATTTTCCGGTTGTCATTTGCTTGCACGGTTTGATTTTCCCTATTCTCTGAATAGCATGGGATATAATATATTTTATTCTTATTATGACCCGCCTGCTTTAACCACATTGATTGTAAGAGCCGTCAATCCTCCAGCATGGGATGGGTCCATGTACCGAAGCTCAATTATTATTTATGTCCCCGATGCAAGTGTGGACGCATATCAGGGCGCAAGCAATTGGAGCGCCTATGCGAGTAAGATTAAACCCATAAACGAACTTCCCTAATTAACCCGGATTATTTGGCCCCGTCCTGATGGATTGGGGCCTTTTTTGGCTTCATATTCCTACCCGAAATACCCCACACCTGCCTCAAAGATCCGCTGGCGCTTGTTCCCCGGTATGTTGATATGCACGTATTCCCCGCAGCGTTCCGAGTGGGCCATCTTCCCCAGGACCCGGCCATCCGGGCTGGTGAGGCCCTCGATGGCGAAGTCGGAACCGTTGGGGTTGTCCGGCTCGGCCATGGTGGGCTTGCCCTGGGGATCGGCGTAACAGAAGGGGACCTGCCCTGCGGCAAAGAGGGCCCGGCCCTCCTCTTCCCTGATAACAATGCGGCCCTCCCCGTGGCTCACCGGAAGTATGTGGACGGTTCCCGGATTCTCCAGGGCAAGCCAGGGCGATGGGTTGGCGACAACTTTAGTGCGGACCATGCGGGAAACGTGGCGACCTATGCGGTTAAAGCTCAGGGTAGGCATGGAGGGGTCCGCTTCCCGGTACTCACCGTAGGGGACCAGGCCCAGCTTGATCAGGGCCTGGAAGCCGTTGCAGATACCCAGGACCAGGCCGTCCCGGGCATCCAGCAGTTTTGTTAACTCCTCCGCAATGGCGGGGGATCGGAACACATTGGCGATGAACTTCCCCGACCCATCAGGCTCATCCCCGGCGCTGAAGCCCCCGGACAGGGCCACTATTTGGGCCTCCGCGATGGCAGCCGCCAGTTCTTGTGTGGATTCCAGGATATCTTCCCGGTTCCGGTTCCTAAATATAATCGGCCGGGTTCTCGCTCCGGCTTTGCGGAAAGCCCGCTCCATATCCCACTCGCAGTTTGTGCCGGGAAAAACCGGCAGCACCACTAAAGGCTTGGCGGTTCCGGCGGCATTTTTTCTGCCCGGCGCTGCAGCGGAGGCGGTTCTGGCACTGCGGACAAGCGCTTCCAGGCCATCAGCAGGCACGGAACCGGCAACAGCAATTGGCTCTTCCGCCGCTGTGACCCCCGTAGAGGTCTGGGGGTAGACCTTAGCCAGGACGCCTTCGTAGATACGGCGCAGCTTTACTAATGGCGCCTCTGCGGATAAGTCCGCCGCCGATTCCGCAGCCCCGGACCTGACACCCGGCTGCACCGCAGGATCGGCGGCGCAGCGGGCTACCCGGAAAACCGGCTCAGCCAGGGTCCGGGCTGCAATGGCCCAGCAGGGCTTGGCCCCGGAAACCCCTGGAGCTGCTTTGGCAGCACCGCCCGGAGCCGTAGCTGCGGTGCCCGCCAGTATTGCCCGAACCATTGCGCCGTTTGCGCCGCCCTCAAGGGCCGCGCCGTCTATCTCCACAAGGACCGATCCCGGCCGCTGGGCCGGCTGCAACAGTGATAGTGTTTCTTCGTAAACCTCAAGGCCGGTCATGTTTCCAAAGGCCATGAGCGCCAGGGCTGCGGCACCCCCCCCTGAGCCCACGGGATAGGCGGCCCGGACCAGGCCTTTGTCGGACAGGGCGGCCAGGGCGTCCATGTTGGCCCTGAAAACGTCCCACTCACCGGCTTCGGCGGCTTGATACAGGAGGATCACTACCGATGCCGGGCTGCCGCTTAAGGCCCCGGAACGGACCGCAGCAGCCGGAGCGGTTCCGGCGGCAAAGGCGACCAGGGTGGGGGGGACCGCCAGGTCGATGCCGTTGACGCTGTCCCGGTAGCTGCCGGACATGGAGTCCTTGCCGCCGATGGCGGGTATGCCCAGGGCCAGTTCCGCTTCCAGGGCACCCAGAAGAGCGGCCAGGGGTTTGCCCCAGGAAGCGGGTTTGTCCATGCGTTCAAAGTACTCCTGGAGGGAAAGCCGGGCGGCCCAAGGATTGCCCCCCAAACAGGCGTACTTTGCCAGGGCCTCCCGAATAGCCGACTTAGCTCCTTCGTAGGGACTGCGTTGGGCCAGGTCCGGGTCGTAGCCGAAGCTCATCAGGCTGACCGTGCGGCTTTCCTTTTCCAGGGAAGGGAGCAGAGCCGCCATGCCGCACTCCGGGGTTCCCTGTTCCGCCCCACCCCAGGGGTAGAGCGCCGAAGCCGCCCCGATGGACCCGTCAAACCGTTCCTGGAGACCCCGGCGGCTCCCGCTGCGGAGGGCCCCCAGTTCCTGTTCTAGAGTCTTCAGTAATACTGCGGTATCCTTCTCTTCTACTCTCACCGCTTTCAGTAATACTGCCGCCTCGTTACCCTGAACATCCACCCCGCTCCCCTGCAACGTGCAACAGAGTTCCCCGCGCAGATCCATAAGCGCCTTGGCGGATCTGGGGGCGCCATTGGAGTTAAGGAAACGCCGGGACAGGTCCACGACAGCCTTACCCCGCCAGCTCATTCTGAGCCGGGGACCCTGGTCGGCTTCTTCAATGGAAAAGGCGGCGTCCTCTTCATCAGAAGCGCTGACCGTGGCAATAATCACGGCGTCCAGGTTTTCCGCTGCTGCGTAACGGATCAGTTTTTCTGCGTCAGCGGCGGCAACCACTACCGCCATACGTTCCTGGGATTCTGAGATAGCGATCTCCATGCCATCCAGGCCGGCATATTTTTTCGGAACCTTATCCAGGTTGATGTCCAGCCCGGCGGCAAGCTCCCCCACCGCCACTGCCACGCCCCCGGCGCCAAAGTCATTGCAGCGCTTGATCAGGGCGGTAACTTTGCTGTTGCGGAAGAGGCGCTGGAGTTTCCGTTCCTCCACCGCATTTCCCTTCTGCACCTCCGCCCCGGCGCTCTCCACGGACTCCCCGGTGTGGGCCTTGGAAGAACCGGTGGCGCCCCCTATGCCGTCCCGGCCGGTCTTCCCCCCCACCAGGAGCACCAGGTCCCCCGGCGCCGGTTCCTCCCGGCGCACCCAAGCTTCCGGGACCGCCCCAATCACCGCCCCTAGTTCCAGGCGCTTGGCCACAAAGCCCGGGTGGTAGAATTCCGACACCTGCCCGGTGGTCAGCCCTATCTGGTTGCCGTAGGATGAGTAGCCCGCCGCAGCTTCCCGGGCTATCTTGAGCTGGGGCAGCTTCCCGGGCAAAGTGTCCCCCAGGGGCCGCCGGGGATCCCCGCCCCCTGAGACCCGCATGGCCTGATGCACGTAGGCCCGCCCGGAAAGGGGGTCCCGGATGGCGCCCCCTAGGCAGGTTGCAGCCCCGCCGAAAGGCTCGATCTCTGTGGGGTGGTTGTGGGTTTCGTTCTTAAAGAGGAGCAGCCAGGGTTCATAGGAACCGTCGGCAAATTCCGCCTGAACCCTGATGGAACAGGCGTTGATCTCCTTTGACTCATCCAGATCAGTTAGGAGCCCTCGTTTGTTCAAGACCTTGGTCCCGATAGTCGCCAGGTCCATGAGGGTCTGTTTCCGTTTCTCCGCAGCTTCACCGTAAACTTCCTGCCGCGCTTCCTCGTAGAGGGACAGAGCTCGCTTCAAAGCAAGGACCGAAGAGGGGTCGCCCCCTTCCTCAATGGCAATATCCTCCAGAGCGGTAGTAAAGGTAGTATGTCGGCAATGGTCAGACCAGTAGGTATCCAAAACCCGCAGTTCTGCCAGGCTGGGGTCCCGGCCTATGCTGCTGAAATAGACCCGGCAAAAAAGAAGGTCCCCGGCAGACATGGCAAGGCCGTAACCTTTGGCAAGGGCATCCAGTTCCCGGGGATTGGCGGAGGAAAATCCCTCCAGCACCGGAACATCAGACGGCTCGGCTCCTTTTTCCTCCAGGGTCAGGGGCAATTCCATAGAAGCTTCACGGGAATCTACCGGGTTGATGAGGTATCGTTTTACCGCTTCTAGCGCTTCATTTGAAATCACCCTTTCCCCTTCCAGGATGAAAACACGGGCGCTGCGCACCACCGGCCTCAGCCCTACCGCCAATTCCACACACTGCTCCGCCGAATCAGCACGCTGGTTAAACTGCCCGCTCAGGTACTCAATCCCAAAGACCTGGGTATTTGCCCCGGAACCCGCCGCCGGAAGCTCTCCATAGTACACTTCATCGCACTGGGGCTCGGAAAAGACCAGGTTCACCGCCCCCCGGAACTGCCCATCTTCCAAACCAGCTACATCGTAACGCTGGAGTATACGCAAATCACGCAACCGGGCCAGCTCAGGGTACTGGGCGCCCAGAAAATCCGCCAATTCCGCTCTCAGCCGCCGCGCCTCACCGTCAAACCCTGCTCTTTTTTCAACAAACACCCGCCTGATCATGTACCCTCCTCCCCGGCCGGGACCGCCTCCCCGGCCACCCCATTTTAGCCATAAACCCCGCTAAATGTAACCACACACGCTGCCTCATAATCGGTGATCTCTGTCCCCCATCCCCCAAACAACGGCATGGAGTTTGCTCCGCAAACTCCCAAGTGGATCGGCACCGCCGAGCCGCATTGACCCTGGCCGCTGTCCCCCCTACAATAGAAGTATGGCATTAAACTGCGGCATTGTGGGACTCCCCAACGTGGGCAAGTCCACCATCTTTTCGGCCCTCAGCTCCGCCCCGGCGGAGGCGGCTAATTATCCCTTTTGCACCATTAACCCCAACGTGGGCATCGTGGATGTGCCGGACCAGCGGCTTGCCCAGCTCAGTGCGCTCTTTAAGCCCGCGCGAACTATCCCCGCAGCCGTGGAGTTCGTGGACATCGCCGGCCTTGTGCAGGGTGCGTCTAAGGGGGAGGGCCTGGGCAACCAGTTCCTGTCCCACATCCGGGAGGTGGGGGTCATCGCCCAGGTGGTCCGCTGCTTTGACGACCCCGACATCGTCCATGTGGCCAACAAGGTCGATAGCGACGCGGACATGGAGGTCATCAACATCGAGCTGGCCCTGGCCGACCTGGAGACCCTAGCCAAGCGCCGGGAGCGGGCGGACCGGGCCCTGCGGACCCAGGGCAAGGCGGAGCAGAAGGGCGCCGAAACGGTGCTGGCCGCCCTGGACAAGATAGGCCCCCTCCTGGAGCAGGGGAAGAGCGCCCGCGCTGCGGTTTTGAGTGATGATGAGCGGGCCGCGATCTACGACTGCCACTTTATCACCGCCAAACCCCAGCTCTATGTGTGCAATGTTGATGAAGCCACCATGCGGGCCCTCGGCGCCGGCCAGGGCGGCAATGCCCACATCGAGGCAGTGCAGCGCCGTGCCGCCGCCGAGGGCTCCGAGGCAGTGGTCATCTGCGGCAAATTCGAGGCGGAACTGGCGGACATCGACGACCTCGCAGAGAAGCTGGCCTTCCTGGAAGAGCTGGGCCTGGCCGAGTCCGGCCTGGGCGCCCTGGTCCATGCCGCGTACCGGCGCCTGGGCCTGCGGACCTTCTTCACCGCCGGCGCCGATGAGTGCCGCGCCTGGACCATTCACGCCGGGGACACGGCGCCCAAGGCCGCCGGGGTCATTCACACGGACTTCGAGAAGGGCTTCATCAAAGCCGAGGTGTATTCCTACGACGATATCATCCAGTACGGCACCGAGGCGAAGATCAAGGAAGCCGGGAAGTACCGTATTGAGGGCAAGGAGTACCTCGTCCGGGACGGGGACGTGGTGTTTTTCAAGTTCAATGTGTGAGGGAGGTATCCCATGGTCAATTCTTTATCCTTGCAGAAGTATTCTCTGTTCGGCGGTCTTCTGGAGGACCAGATCAACCAGATCATTCCCCTGATGGAACAGGAGAGCTACGAGGCCGGGGGCGACATCATTGTCGAGGGCGCCCCTAACGACCGGATCCGGTTTATCCTGGAGGGCCGGGTGGCGGTGGTCAAGGAGAGCCTGATCCTGTCGGAATTCAAGGAAGGCGATGCCTTTGGCGAAATGGAAGTGCTTGATGTGATGCCATCGGTGGCAACCATAAAGGCCCTTACCCCGACCAAGGTTATGTCAATTTCCAACCGGGCCCTGCGGGAAATCTACAAGCTGGACCTAAAGGCCTTTGCCCTGATACTGATGAACCTGTCCCGGGACCTGTCCCGGCGGCTCCGGCACATGGACGAGCGGGCCGCCGATGGGAAGTCCCGGCCCATCGATTAGCAACTAGGCTATTGCATGGGGAAGGGAAGAACGGAGTCGATGGTTGATCTGCCGGTGAGGGCCATGATCAGCCGATCCAGCCCCAGGGCCACGCCGGAGCATGGGGGAAAACCTTTGGTTTTCCCCTTGGAGAAGCCTTCGGCTTCTCCGGGCTGGGAGGGGTTGCCCTTGGATGGGTCTGCGGCTTCTCTGGGCTGGAAGAGCTTCCAGTAGTCCCGGTCGCTTGCATGGGGGACCAGGGCGGTCTTTGCCTTGAGCGCCCCTTCCCGTTCAAAGTATCGGCGAATCTCCTCAGGGTCGGTTTCCTCGGAATAGCAGTTCGCCAGTTCAATCCCCTGTACATACAGCTCCCAGCGCTCCACCGTTTTGCCATCCGGCCGCTTTTGGGCCAGGCAGGGGACAAAGGCGGGGTAATCCATCAGCGCCACAGCTCTGTCCCTCGGCAGGGAGGGTTCCACGGCATGGATAAAAATCAGATCGTAGAGCGCCGCCGTGTCCAGGTCCGGGGTCGGGTCCAGACCCAGTTTCCGGGCCTCTGCGCCCAGGGTCCCCCCTTCGGCGGCCTCGAAGAGGCTGAAGCCTGCCCAGCGGGTAAAGGCTTCTTCCATGGTGATGTGCAGGAAGGGGGGGCGGAGAGGGCTCTGTCCCTCAGCGGTTTCCGTCCCCAGGAGCCTTGCAAAAAGCTCCTCGGTAATCCTGAGCGAATCCTCGTACCCGGCGTCCATGGTGTAGTATTCCAGCATGGTGAATTCCGGGCTGTGAAGCCGCCCGGTGGATTCCCCGTTTCTGAAACACTTGCAAATCTGGTACAGACTGGTCCGGTGTCGGGCGATGAGCCGCTTCATCCAGATTTCCGGGGAGGGGATGAGCCAGTAGGGTTTTGTTTTCCTGACCCTGCTGTTTTCCGGGGCAAGGTAGGCGGTCTCGAAAACTTCCAGGCAGGTTTCGGGGATTAGGTCCGGCGCCAGGAGGGGGGTGTCCGCTTCCAGATAGTTCCGTTTGTCAAAAAAAGCACGTACTTCCCGGATTATCCGGGCTCGTTCCCACAGTAGTTCAATATCCAAGCTTATTATTCCTTATGCAAGCCGCAGGGCCGCCTCTTTCCAGCGGCGGCCCCGGTCAAATTCGTTCAAAAACATCCCAAAGGAAGCACAGCCTGGGGACAACGCCACCACATCCCCCGCCTCAGCCGCCTCCAGGGCGGATTTGACCGCCTCATCCACGGTACCAAAGGGCCCCCGGTAGGGGATGCCCGCCTGATCCAGAAGGCTCCGGAGCTTTTCGCTGCCGGTTCCGGCCAGGAGTACCAGGGCTTTTGCCTTGACCGCCGCCTTGGCCAGACAACTGAAGTCCAGGTTCTTGTCGGTGCCCCCGGTGATCAGCACCACAGGCCGGTCAAAAGCCTCCAAAGCGGCGGCGGCGGCTTCGGGGATGGTGGCGGCGGTGTCGTTGTAGAACCGTATCCCCCTTGCCTCATGGAAAAATTCCAGCCGGTGTTCAATGCCCGGAAAAGTCCCCAGGCTTTCCCGGATAAAATCCGCTGGCAGCCCCAGGTCCAGGAGGGACAGAGCTGCGGCGAGAAGGTTCTTTTTCTGGTGGACCCCCGGTGTCAGGAGCTGTGCCGGGACGACTTCGACGATGTCCCCTGAACCCAGCCTGGCCAGGCCACAGCCGCTGGCGTCGTCAACCCAGCCGCCGGCTCTGTCCCCATCCGGGGGCTTCATACCGTAAACCAGGTGGCGGCCCTTTGTTTCCCCAAGGAAGCTCTGTCCCCAGGAATCATCCGGGGCTACAGTGACATCCCTCCCATCCTGGCCCTGACAAATCACCCGTTTGTCCGCTACATAGGCTTCCATGGCGCCATACCAGTCCAGGTGGTCGGGCATGATGGATGTAATCACCGCCGCCCGGGGTTTAAGCAGCGCCCTGTTTCCCGGATTGGGGACAGAGCTCATTTTTCCCCGCAGATCCCCCAACTGCCAACTAGAAAGCTCCAGCACCACATCATCCTCCGCCCTCAGCCCATCCAGAAAAGTGAGGGGCGAAAGGGTGATGTTACCTCCCAGGTAGGCCTTCCCGGAAAGCAAGCCCTTGGCCCGTGCCTTATCCAGCACCCAGTGTATCGCCGAGGAAGTGCTGGATTTGCCCTTGGAACCGGTAACCGCGATAAGCCGGGCTGGGGAGGCAGCCAGGAAAAGGGAGATATCCGTCTCAATGCGCCGGGCCGCTTGGAGGTAGGGGGAATTCGGCCGTACACCGGGGTTTTTAATCACCAGATCCGCCTGTTCAAAATCCTTGATATCGTGGCGGCCCAGGACATAGCGGGCTGTGATCCCGGCGGCCTTGAGTTTTTCTATTGATGGGGACAGAGCTGTTTCATCCCGCAGATCCGTTACAGTCAGTTCCGCCCCGTGGTCCGCCAGGTAGCGGGCGGATTCCAGCCCCCCCCCGTGGAGGCCCAGCCCCATAACCAGGGCCTTCATCCCCCTGAATGGCTGCCTTGTTTCCGCACTCCCTTCCATCAATAACTCCTTCACCCCGGACCATTGCCCCCAGGGGCACTTCATTGTATAGTATCTCACATGGCGCCCATTGAAACAGATACTCAGCGGCCGATTCTGGACGAAACCGGTAAGCCGGTCAATTTCGGCTGGGCCCGCTCGCCTCTTTTCCTCTATAACAAGGATTTAGTTCACCCCCCCTACGGGCGCATCACCGAATCGGAACGGTACATCATCTTTTCCCCCACCCACCTCATGATCTTTGACGTGATGGACGGCGGATGCCTGGGGTACATCAGTATAAGTGTGGTTTCCCTGAAGGATAAAAAACGGTCCACCCAGCCTTTCACCATTCCTTTCCCTTTGGGGATCTTCGATTTGCCTTCGAGCAGTGAAACCGGTTCTGCCCGGATACAGCGGAAAAAGTTCGCCATCGACTTTTCCGCCATGGAAGGGGGAAGTCGGATCATCAAAGTGGACATCCCCCGTTTCGGCCACCATCGGCGCCTGAGGGGGGAAGTGGTACTGAGCCCGCCTCCGGGAGCTGAATCTATGGTGACCTGCTCTCCCTGGCGGCGGGAAAAAAACGCCTTCTGGTATACCCGGCGCTCCCCCTGGTACATAGCCGAAGGGGTCATGCAGTTCGGCAGCACCGAGTTGGTCTTTCTCAAAGACAAGGCTTGGGGTATCTTTGACTGGAACCGGGGGGTCCGTCCCCGTGGGGACATCCGCCTTTGGGCCGCCGCCTGCGGTAAGTCCGGGGGTCGGCAGATAGGTTTTAACGTGGGATACAGCAGCGCCGATTCCGGCCCGGGTACGGAAAACGCCTTTTTTGCCGAGGGGAAGCTCCACAAACTGGATCAGGTAACCTTCCATATCCCCCCGACGGACTGGCTTGAGCCCTGGCGTTTTACCAGCAACGACAAACGGCTCGAAATGACCTTCACTCCCCACCAGGAACGGTCCGACCGGAACGTCATGTTCTTTCACACCCTTACCCGCCGCCAGGTTTGCGGCTCTTTTTCCGGCAAGGTGATCCTGGACGACGGCGCAAAACTGGAATTTCAGGATATCACGGGCTTCGCGGAACGACGGAAAACCCGCTTTTAGAAAGTTTTTTTGATGAACCTCTCCGTAAGTTGACTTTTTGTAACCCAGGGTATGGACCTGTTTGCGGATTAGGTATATACTCCGTCCTACGTGCCGTCACCGTGCAGCGTACTAGAGAAGTCTCAGCTATTACAACAGGAGCGAAGATGATAGGTAAGCTGGTTTTGACGGCAATTAATCGGTTGGTTAATAATATTATTTTGGGCAGGGTACGGAATAACTTAGTCTATAAAGACGACTTTGTCCGTAATTCCTCCCTGGAACTTGTGGCCTATGAAATTTTTGAAAAAAAGCTGCTGGGATGTGTTGCTGAACTAGGGGTATTCAGGGGTGAATTCGCCCAGCTTATCAATACCTTGTTTCCTGAGAGAAAACTGTATTTATTTGACACCTTTGAAGGGTTTGATCACAGGGATGTAAAAATAGAAATCGAAAATGGTTTTTCCACCGCAAAAAAACAAGATTACTACAATTCAAGCGTTGATTTGGTATTGGATAAAATGAAATACCCCGAAAGCTGTATAGTTAAAAAGGGTTATTTCCCCGAAACAATAACAGACGTAGAAGAAAAATTTGTGTTTGTCAGTATTGATGTGGATCTATATGAACCGATTTATAACGGGCTTTTGTTCTTTTACCCCCGATTGCAGCACGGTGGATATATTTTTGTGCATGATTATAACAATATAAGCTTCGGCGGCGCTAAAGCGGCGGTACAAAAATTCGCAAGAGAATTTAACATTTCCTATTTTCCTTTAAGCGATGGCTGCGGTACCGCAGTATTTGTAAAGTAAGCCATTATAATAATTTGCCTGGTCCAAAATCCACAGAACCGGAACACCGGGATATTTTTAGTTTGTTCCGGTAAAGCCCATTTCCCCCAGGGCCTTTTCTGCCTCGGCGATCTCGTCGTAGGCTATGGTTTCTGTCGCATATATAATCGAATTCTCGTGACCCTTCCCCAGGAGGAGGACCAGGTCCCCGCTCTCAGCCAGAGAAAAGGCCTTCCGTATGGCCTGGCTTCGATCCGGAATGAGGAAGAGGTTCTCGCCTCGTTTACCCTCAGGACAGCCTAGGGCGATTTCCTCCAGGATGGTCAGGGGTACCTCGCCCCGGGGATCCTCGTCGGTGAGGAACACTAAATCCGACCAGTCGGCGGCGATCCGGCCCTGTTCAGGCCGCTTTTTGGTGTCCCGCTCCCCGGCGGAACCGAAGAGGCTGATGATGCGACCCCCGGTTCTGTCTATTCGTTCCCGTAAGGGAGGGAAAATCGTTTCAAAAGAAGAGGGAGTATGGGCATAGTCCACCAACACTTCAAAGGGTTGTCCTCTTTGAACCTTTGTCATACGCCCTCGGACCGGTTTGAGCTTGGTTACCAGTGGGATCAAGTCTTTTACCGGCACAAAGAGGAGCCCTGAAACGACGAGGAGGCTTGCCAGGACATTCCCGGCATTAAAAGCCCCGGGCAAACGGTCCCGGATATCCACTACTTCCCCGGTTTCCCGGATCAACGCCTCATACCAGTTGCCATTAACGGCGCTTTCTACGCTCCGCAGGGAAATGTCCGCGTCTTTGCCCCGGGTACTGTAGGTATAGGTTTTATGCAGGGTGGCGGAGGCGAAATAGCCGACGCTGGGGTCATCCGCATTGGCTACTCCGAAAGAAGGGGGGAGCGCCTCGGTTTTTTGTAAATGGACGCCTTTAAGATGATCGTAGTGGTCCAGGGTGCGGAAAAGATTGGCCTTGTCATCCCGGTACTGCTCCCAGGTGCCGTGAAATTCCAGGTGCTCATGGGTCACGTTGGTCATGACGCTTACATCAAAGGCCACATCCCCCAGGCGGTTGGTCTTTGGGGAAAGGCCGTGGGAACTGGCCTCAATCACCGCATATTCGGCGCCGTTTGCGACCATATCAGCCAGGAGCCTGTGTATGGTGATAGCCTCCGGGGTAGTCTGATGCTCCGGGTTCCAGAGCTCACCGGTACCATCACTGTACTGTACTGTAGAAACGAACCCCGCTTTTTTTCCGGCCAGGAGCAGAAACTGGTAGATCAGGTAAACCGTGGTGCTTTTCCCCTCGGTGCCGGTTACCCCGATAATAGTTAACTGTTTGGAGGGGTTATTATAGAAGGAAGACGCCACCGGGGACATGGCAGCCCGGGAATTTCGCGCCCGCAGATACAGGACTCCATCCTGGAATTCGGTCAACTCATCCTGATACAGAATCGCCGCCGCCCCCCTCTGTATGGCATCGGGGATAAACCGGTGCCCGTCGGTATGCAGTCCCGGTAGGGCAAAAAAGAGGTTCCCCGGCTTAACCTTACGGGAGTCGTATTCAAGCCCCGTGATCAGAGGATCCTCCCGGCCATTTTTTTCCAATAACTCCGCTTGCCAGGAAATACCATCGGTGAAAAAATCAGATAAACAACGTTCCATTTCTTAATAGTATAGTGGAAAAATACATTCGGTCAACGCAGAATCATTTGAGTATAACTATTCTCAACTTATGATGGCTAAAGCAATTTTTAGCCCAATACCCTAAAAGGTACGGAGGCGGGAAATGTTGATTCATACTTATGCGCCCTTTGGGGCTGAAGGAATTATTATCCGGGTTGAGGCGGATATACGCAGGGGCATACCGGGGATCGATATCACCGGTCTTGCCGAGGGGGCGGTACGGGAGGCCCGGGAACGGGTCAGGGCGGCTTTCCGGAATTCCGGTTTTACCTTTCCCATGGACCGGGTCCTGATCAACCTGGCCCCTGCGGGGGTGCGGAAGGACGGGGCTTCCCTGGACCTGCCCATAGCTTTGGCGGTGATGACCGCTGCAGGGCTTATCCCCAATACCGGCCTGTCCCAGGAAAGCGCCTGGGATGAAAAGCCCCTGCTGGTCATGGGTGAGCTGGAACTTTCCGGCCGCATTCGACCGGTCCGGGGGGTCCTGGCAGCTGCTGCGGCAGGGCTTAAGGCGGGTATTGGGGAATTTATGGTCCCCACAGGGAATGCAACCGAGGCGGCCATCCTGGTTTCAGGCCGCTTTGCCGCCGCCGCTACCCTAACCGAAGCGGCCCATGCCCTGGCCCTGCGCCGGGAAACCGGCTCCCTGCCCCTTTCCACAGCGGCATCGGATACTGGGGCTTCCGGCACGGCGGCCCCAGGCGAATCAGCCTGGGGGGACTTTGCGGAAGTCCGGGGCCAGGGCCGGTACAAGCGGGCCCTGGAGATAGCCGCTGCAGGGGGGCACAACCTCCTGGTCTTCGGTCCCCCTGGGGCAGGTAAAACCATGCTGGCCCGGCGCCTCCCCTCGATCATGGCCCCCCTCACGGCGGAGGAAGCCGTGGAAGTGACCCGACTTCACAGCCTGGCAGGGCGCATCATGGAAAAAACCGAGGGCCGGCTTATCACCAGGCCCCCCTTTCGCTCCCCCCACCATTCCGCCTCCGCCGAAGGCATTCTGGGGGGCGGCAAAACCGTCCGCCCAGGAGAGATAAGCCTGGCCCACTTCGGCCTGCTCTTTCTGGATGAGGCCCCTGAATTCCGCTCCAATGTCCTTCAGTCCCTGCGGGAACCCCTGGAAGATCGGGTGATAACCATCTCCCGTGCGGACGGCCCGGTGCGGCTTCCCGCAGAATTCCAGCTCATCCTGGCTGCCAACCCCTGCCCCTGCGGCCGCCTGGGTATGCGTACACCCTCAGGGGGAATCACAGCCGGCAACCCAGACGCACCGTATATCCCCAGGGACCCGCATCTCGCCGCCATCCCCGGCGCCCAGGGCTGTTTCTGCAGCTCCGATGAGATACGCCGGTACTGGCGCAAATTCGGCGCCGCCCTCCTGGACCGGGTAGAACTCCGGGTAGCCGTGGCGTCCCCGGGCTTGGAACGCATGGCCAGTGAACGGGAGGAGAGCAGCGCTGCTATTGCAAAACGGGTTCTTGGGGCGGTGAAGATACAGCGGGAACGGTTTAAAAACGTAAATCTTCGCCGTAACGCCAATATGTCTCCGGCCCTGATAGACCGGTACTGCGTCCTGAGCGAAGGCGCAGAAAAAGCCTTCCATACTGCCACAGAAAAACTGGCCCTTTCCGGCCGGGCCTACCATGGGGCACTCCGGGTAGCCCGGACCATTGCGGATCTGGAAGGGCAGGAACTCATTAAAACTGTCCACATCCTGGAAGCCATACAGCACCGCCGCCTGGGGGAAGATCCCTACGATGTGTTTTCTGCGGAGGGGTAGCCCAAGAAGGCGCCATGCCCGGCGCCTTCTTTCAGAGTGGAAGAATCTTTTTGCCAAATTCTCCATTTACCAGTTGAGCCATGGCGGAATAAATCGCTGAAAGCCCGCAGACAAGGCCTACAAAACCGGCAAGCTTTGTGATGGTGTGGTTTTCCAGAAAATCACCGGCGGAAAGCAGGAAAAATAAAATCGTTAAGGATGAAAACACAAGCTGGGTTGCCCGATTATGTTTTAGGGTTCCCAAAAACATGAAAAAAGTAAAGATTCCCCACAGGAGCAGGTAAAAACCCATCGAAACATGGTCGCCTGGTTTTATCGCCAGGCCAAAGGGCTTAATCCAGATAATACACAGGGACCACCAGAAAAAACCATAGGCGGTAAACGCCGTACCCCCAAAGGTGTTTCCCGATTGCAATTCGCATATACCTGCGATAATTTGGGCAAGCCCACCAAGGGCAATTCCCATTGCTACTATTACAATGGACAACTGAATAATATCCATGTTGTGCAGGTTTAATAGCACCGTGGTCATTCCAAACCCCAAAAGTCCCAGAGGGCCGGGATTAGCCTTTCCTTTTGCGTCACTGGACATAAAAATCTCCTTAAATTCCTTTAAGATATCGGGTGTTATGGCTTAAAGTATCGTGAATATTTTTTTGAAATGCAAAAAAATTGGACAATGAGCCTCTTCCTCTGATGGAATCTTCCCAAATTCTCATCTTTTCGACTATACTCTTGATATGAACAAACGGGCATTGCGTGCGGATATTCTTTTGCTTTTAACCTCCTGTATTTGGGGGTTTGCCTTTGTGGCCCAGCGTACGGGTATGGAATACTTTGGGCCCTTTACCTATAACGGGGTGCGCTTCCTCCTGGGGAGCCTTTCGCTCCTCCCGCTGATTTTCTTTTTGCGGCGGAAGCCCCCTCGGGATGGGGAAACGAAGCCCCCTGTCTCGGCGAAACGGCTCGTCCTCTCCTCCCTGGCGGCGGGGCTCTGCCTTTTTATCGCGGCATCCATGCAGCAGGTGGGGATCATCTATACCAGCGCCGGGCATTCGGGGTTCATCACCGGGCTCTACGTGGTGCTGGTTCCCATTTTCGGGATATTCCTAGGGAGAAAGACCGGTATCCCCACCTGGGTGGGGGCGGTTTTCACCCTGACAGGGCTCTACTTCCTCAGCGCTGCAGGGAATATCACTAACATTAACCCCGGAGATATCATCACTGCGGTAAGCGCCCTGTTCTGGGCCCTTCATGTGCTGGTCATCGACGCCCTAGTGCAGAAGATTGACCCACTCATGCTTTCCTCCGGGCAGTTTGCCTGCTGCGGAATTCTTTCCTGCGCAGTAGCACTGTTCCTGAAAGAGCAGCTTTCCCTGGATGCAATCATTGCCGGGATCATCCCCCTGCTCTATGGCGGCCTTGCTTCTGTGGGTGTGGCCTATACCCTCCAGGTGGTAGCCCAGAAAGACGCCCCCCCGGCCCACGCCTCAATCATTCTCTGCCTTGAAGGGGTCTTTGCCGCTATCGGCGGGGTTCTCCTCCTGGCAGAACCCTTAGGCTCCTGGACCCTGGTAGGTTTTGTGCTGATGTTCTGCGGTATGCTGGCCACCCAGTGGGATGTGATCTTCAAGGGCTTCACCGCCAAAAAACGTGGGTGAAAGCTATTCCCTCTTTACCAATCACCGGGAAGCGGTTTTCCTCCGCCGGCCGAACCGCTTTCTCATAATCGCTGCTCCGCCGGAAGAGGGGGCGGGGGGCGAAGTACTGGTCTGCCACTGCCCCAACCCCGGGCGGCTCATGGAATTTGCTTTTCCCGGAACCAGGCTCATCCTGGAAAAACGGGACGAGGAAAACCTGAAAGCCAAAACTGCCTGGACCGCCGCAGGTCTCTACCACAGGAATACTGTGGTACCCCTCTTTGCATCCCGAGCAAACGGGGCGGCGGAAAAACTCATCCTTAAGGAAATTATCCCCGGGCTTACAGAAATACATCCCGAGTATACCCTAGGCCCTTCCCGCTTCGACTTCCTCTGCCTGGACAACAAAAAGCGGAAACACCTGGTGGAAGTCAAGGCCTGCTCCCTCATTGAGTACCAAAGCGCCATGTTTCCCGATGCCCCCAGCGGCCGTGCCCTGAAACACCTGGAAGAACTGGCAGAACTGTCCAGTCAGGGTTACTGTTGCCATATCCTCTTTGTCATTACCCACAGTAAACCTAGGGTTTTCATCCCCAACCTCCACACGGATCCTGAATTTGCTGCAGCCCTAAGCCGCTGTGGTCATGCAGTGCTGCCCTTTGCGGACGCTTCCGCTGGCGATGGCCCGGTAGCCATCCATGCCGCCCTGATCCGCTGCGACTCCCAGGGCCGGGCAAAACTGGTTTCCCCAGCCATTCCGGTGGACCTCTCCCATGGTAAACTGGCGGACAGCAACAGCGGCAACTATCTGATACTCCTGGAACTGCCCCGGGAACAGGCCATAGAAATCGGCGCCCTGGGGACCATAGCATTTAAAAGCGGCTGGTATGTCTACACCGGTTCCGCCCGAAAGAACCTTTCCCAGCGGGTAAACCGCCATCTCCGCCATCATTACAAACAGAAACACTGGCACCTGGACTACCTCACCCCCCAGGCAGGCAAAATAAAAGCCCTGCCCATCATGTCCTACCGTAACCTTGAGTGCGGCCTGGCCCGGGACCTGGAAAAAATCGGCGGCCTGGGCATACCCGGCTTCGGCTCGTCAGACTGCCGCTGCGACAGCCATCTTTTTTATTTTACGGACCCGCCCATGGAAAACCGGGATTTTGTAGACCTGATCCTCCGCTACCGACATCGGGATGCTTTGAAAAGGGATCAAGGGAATCTCTAAAAACTCGGTTAGTTTTTAGAGATTCCCGTTAGTATTTTTGTATGATTACAACTTTTCACTTCAATAGCAAATGATTATACAATTTCTTAAAAAATAACAAATAAATTCTATTGTGAAAAAATTCGTTTTGATTTTTTACTGTCTTTGGGTTTTTTATTTTTTAATTTTAATGTTGATTATTTGAGTTAGGATTAGTACATTTACTCAATGCCTATCAGGTATATGTTTTATTATTCCTGTTGAGACAGCAGGAAAATTATAGCTTCCGTATTATCCCTGTACCGGTTAAAGGGTTTGATACAAAATCCGTTTTTCCCTGGCTGAACAAAAAGTGATGAACCATTTACTAAAACTATATAGGCGCAATAATCCGATTACAAAAGGTACGGTACCTTTCGGATATTATAAGAGGTATTATTATGAGTGTAACTATGAAGCAGCAATGGATTTTTCCAATCCTCTGCGCTCTGAGTATGGGGTTCTGGGCCTGTTCTTCGCCAACATCCCCTGCTGAACCTTCCGGTCCGGGGGGTTCATCCAATTCGGTCCATCCTTCCGATCCGGCCCGCCCTTCTGATCCGGGCAACCCTTCCGATCCGGCTAATCCTTCTGATCCGGCTAATCCTTCTGATCCGGCTAATCCTTCTGATCCGGCTAATCCTTCCGACCCTGATGTTCCCGGTATTTCGGGAAAACAGACGATCTACTATTATGGTAATGGCAACACCTGGGGTACCACCCTGATATCGGAAAGTCAGGATGATGAAAACAGTACTACTGTTACCTTAAAGGATCGCGGGGACCTGTACCGGGTGGGTTACCAATTTACCGGGTGGAATACCAGTTCTGACGGGACAGGCGACAATTTTGAAGCAGGCTCATCCATACCTAAGAATGGAAAAACAATAAAACTGTATGCCCAGTGGAAAGAGGTTTTCCCTTTCGTCTCTGCGGGAGAAAAATTTTCTACCCTGCTGACTGAAAGCGGAAGGCTCTATTCCGCCGGGGACAACACCGATGGAAGGCTTGGAAACGGCACTACGGTACCCCAGAGGCAGTTTGTCCCGGTTAGCGGAGCTGTCGCCGGCGCCGGAATAAAGGCAGCGATTTCCGGTAAAGACCATTCTTTCGCCATCCTGAATGACGGGACTACCCTGGGCTGGGGAAAAAGCGATGCCGGTAAGCTGGGCAATAAAGCTGACCATGGTTCCGCCCTTCTTCCGGTCATACCCCTGTATACTATTGACGGCGATGCCATCCCCGCAGTCCGGATAGCATCTGTATCTGCCGGCAAAAACCAAACAGCCCTGCTGACGGAAAATGGCGAATATTGGGCAGCCGGGGGCCGGTATTACGGGGCCCTGGGAAACGGCAACGGCAGCATGCAGCTCACCTTTGAAAAAATTGCGGATGGTATACTATCCGTGTCCACAGGTGAGGACTACGTTATGACTATTAAAAATGACGGAACCCTCTATGCCGCCGGTAATGGCTGGCTGGGCAGAACAGGTACTACCGCCAATACCAAAAACGGCCTGACCCTGATTGCAGATGCCGGCAGCGATAACTCCCTGGTATTTGCAGGAAAGCTGAACCATACCATGATCCTGAAAAAAGACGGCAGGCTCTTCGCTGCGGGGTACAATGAACTTGGACAGCTGGGTGTGGGGAATCTCACAAATCAGAATTCATTTAAGCCTGTTATTGATTCTGCGGGGAACCCCCTAACCGGCGTGGTATATGTCTCCTTGGGAGAAACCCATTCCATGATACTGGGAAGTGACGGAACCCTGTGGGCTGCCGGGAACAACCGGAGAAAACAGCTGGGCATAAACGGGCTCATCGCCCAGACCAGGGCTGTGAAAGTTCTGGAAAATGTCGCCCGTGTAGCCGCCGGATTCGACCATACCCTTGCGGTGACCGAGGACGGCAAACTCTGGGCCGCAGGCTCAAACCGCAATGGCCAATTCGGGGCAAACACCGGGTTGCCGGGTTATAGCGCATGGACAGAAATAGACATTTCATCCCTGCATTAATGCCTAAGGGCAATTCAAAGTAGGAATGAGCACGTAGGGGAGCACACGGAAAAGACGATAATTAGTCTGTGTGCTCTCTTACGTCGTCTTTACTCTTTATAAGTTTTGAAAGCACTAGTACCATAACTATAATAATGTCGCTTACAATAAAAGTTCCCGGGATCTTCCTCCAGGGCCATGTATAAATAGGCCGCCACCGCAATGGCGCCGATATATTGTGACTTGAGAATCTGGGATATCAAAATTGCCACAGGCCCATCGGCGGATCCGATAATGCCGATTGCGGTAGCATCATGGAGATCAAAGCCTAGTATACCTGGAGAACCATGTCAAGGGAATGGTGTTCACATCAGAAATTTCAAATTTAACCGCTAAGCTTTTTCCCTGAAACTTTCTCCATCTGCTTAACCATGGCTGCCATATCCCGTGGCAGCGGCGCACTCAGGGTAAGGGCGCTGTTCTCCCCAGCCAGCCCCGCTTCCTCGTCTGAGGGCAGCACCAGCTTTGCTGCGTGAAGGCCCAGCCTTTCCAGGAGGGGCTTTTCATCCAGGGGATCACCGCGCCAGTTTTTCTTAAAAGAAGAAAGGTACACCGGCTTCGGGCTGTTCCTGGCGCCGTAGAGGGGATCGCAGACTACAGGGTGGCCCAGGCTGGCCAGGTGGACCCGTATCTGGTGGGTACGGCCTGTGGCGGGGCTTGCCTCTACCACAGAATAGCTGCTCGCAGAGAGGAGAAGGCGGAAGCTGGTAAAGGATTTTTTGCCGTGCGGTTTATCAACAACCGTGCGGTGGAGCTTGTCCCCATCCGGGGCCAGGGGGAGATCACAGTCCGTTTCAGTCCAGGAAGGGCGGCCGTGGATAATGGCGAAGTAGGTTTTCTGCACTTCCCGGGACTCAAAGGCTTTGGAGAGGCGACGATGGGTTTCTTCGTTTCGGGCGAAGACTATCAGCCCCGAGGTGTCCCGGTCAATGCGGTGGACTATGTAGACCCGGCTGCCGTAATGGACTTCCAGGAGTTTGTCCAGTCTGTCCTGGGATTCGTCCCAGCGGTCGCCGCTAACGGTTATGCCCGCAGATTTATTGACAGCAGTAATATTGCTGTCCTCATGGATGATAGCGTAGGGTTGTTTTTGCTTCATCAGGTTCCTTTATACCCGCCGGGAGAGGTATTTCCGCAGTTTTAGTAATACCTCGCTGAAGTCCAGGGGCTTGCCTACATGATCATTCATCCCGGCGGCCAGGCACTGTTCTATGTCCTGGCGGAATACATTGGCGGTCATGGCCACTATGGGCACTTTTTTTGCCCACTCGGTATCCAGGGCGCGGATGCGGCGGGTGGCTTCGTAGCCATCCATCTCGGGCATCTGTACGTCCATGAAGATCATGTCAAATTTATCCGGGGCTTCTGTAAACTGCGCCAGGGCCTCAGCGCCGTTCTCCGCACAGTCGATCTCAATTTCCGTAGGCTCAAGCAGGGCCATTACAATTTCCCGGTTAATATCAATGTCCTCCGCCAGAAGGAGATGGAAGCCCTTGAAGTTGTCCGTAACGGCGGCGTCTTTGTCTGTATCCGCCTCTTCATGGCCCAGACAATCATTGATGATATCAGCCACAGAAGATGCAAACAGGGGTTTTGAGAGGAATTTATTCACCCCGGCTTTCTTTGCATCCCCTTCAATAATGTTCCACTCCGCTGCAGATATCATTATTACTACCGAATTCCCCGTGCTTCCCTCTTTGATGCGCCGGGAAAGTTCCACCCCGTCCATGCCGGACATCTTCCAGTCCACAAAGTAGAGATCGTAGGGCCCGTTTTTTTCGATCAGTGCCAAAGCTTCATCGCCGCTTGAGGCAGTGTCCCCCTGGAGGGAAAGTTGGCGCATAAATTCTACAAAGCAGTCCCGTATGTCTCCATCGTCGTCCACCGCCAGGATGCGGAGGTTGTTACGGTTGACCCCGGGGTTGAGGAGGCTCTGCCGGGTCTCGCTGCCCCGCTTTGTCTGAATAGTAAAGCCAAAGGTGGAGCCTTCGCCGGGTTTTGATTTTACCCAGATGGCGCCCCCCATCATCTCCACGATCCGCTTTGATATGGCAAGCCCCAGGCCGGTGCCGCCGAAGCGCCGGGATATGCTGGAATCCGCCTGCTGGAAGGAGGCGAAGAGTTTGGCCTGCTGTTCTTCGCTGATCCCAATACCCGAATCGGTCACTTCCACCAGGATGGTGCAGATTCCTTTTTCCTCTTTTATAAACGAGGCCTTCAGTTTTATGGTCCCCTCTTCGGGAGTAAACTTAACCGCATTTGAAAGAAGGTTGGTGATCACCTGGGCCAACCGCTGCTCATCCGCAATCAGGGATGGCGGTATATCCCCATCCAGGTGTATATTGAAGTCCAGCCGCTTCTCTTCCATCTTGGAGTTAATAACATTAACCACCCGCTGGATCAACTTTTCAAAATTGAAATCCGTATCCGAGAGGTCGAATTTATTCGCCTCAATCTTTGACATATCCAGCACATCGTTGATGACCCCCAGGAGGTGGATGGAGGCGCCTTCAATTTTTTCAAGGCAGTAATCCTTCCGTTCAATTTCGGTGGAAGATTTTGCCAGGGAGGTCATGCCGATGATGGCGTTCATGGGGGTGCGCATTTCGTGGCTCATGTTCGCCAGGAAATTGCTCTTGGCGCTGCTTGCGGCTTCCGCCTCCAGTCTGGCCCGGGCAAGCATGGTAACATCGCTGAGGATCATCATAACGCAGACCGGGCCCGAGTTTTCAATGCCCCCGGGACCACCATTTATCCGCCGCAGGGTCATGGTATAACTGCGATCTTCCTCCATGGAATCGGGAATCACCAATTCTGCGCTGCAGGTGTCGCCATTTTTTGATCCCACAATAAAGAGGGATGAGGCCAGGGCTGTCAGGAGCTCCAGGTGGTTTTTTTTGACAGTGGAAATTTTCTCCGCCGCAAGTATAGAAGAAAGCAGGTCAGGATCATCAGCGTTAAGCTGGTGGCTTAAGAGTATATCTACCATGGTCTGGTTAAGGTAGATACATTTTCTGTTCCCGTCAAACAGGGCCAGGGCATTGGGCATGACGTTGAGGTGGGAACAAATGATGTCCAGCATGGCGTTTATTCCGGTGATGATCAGGTGATAGTCCCCCTGGTAGGGGGTTGGGTCCGCCCTCACGTTCAGTGAACCTGCCTGGGCCGCATTGGAGAGGCCGGCAATATCCTTGATCACCGTATGGATGGTTTGGGCCATGGAGATAAAGGTAAAGCCCAGGCGGCCGATTTCGTCCCGCCGGTTTGTAATATCCTTGGGCAGGGCGGCATCCAATTTTCCCAAGGCAAGCATATGGGCGCTTTCGGTAATTTTCCCCAAAGGTGTGGTAAGTATCCGCTTGAGGGCGGTATGGAAGACCAGGATGAAGAACAGGATTGCTGCAATCATAATGATGATGCTTACCACGATGGCCAGCTGGAGGGGAGCGATAAAATCAAGCCGTGGTGCCTGTATGCCCAGAGACCAGAGGGTTCCCCGAATCGGGGCAAAGCTGATAAAGATCCGTTCACCAGCCCCGGCTATGTTGGCGGAGCCGGACTGGCCCTGCTTCATCAGTTCCACTATTTCCAGCGCTTCCCGGCCCGACCCCAGGCTTTCGGTGACCAGCTCACTGCTGTAAACCCGGCCTTGATCCCGGTGGGCAATCAGTTTTCCCGATTCGTTGATGATAAATGCGGTACCCCGGGCGCCGATATTGATGCTGTGCAGCACATCGCTGAGTATGTCGTAACGGTAACTTCCCACCAGGTACCAGGCTTCCTCTTGCAACGAAGTTTCCCGCGCAGCCGAGTTGTCATCGACCATCGTTTCCCCGGAATCGGAAAGCAGGGGTATACCCATGAGTATCTCCAGGCCGCTGTTCCCCACTGAAGTGTCATTGATCACCAGGTTGTCAGTTTCCCTGATCCGGTGGAATATTTCCCGCCCGGAAATACTGCGGGGAGAATCTTCGCTGCCGTCCAGAAGCACCCCGTCATGGCTGTACAGGCCGAGCCACACAAATTCTATCCCCGAGGCGACCCGCTCAATTATCGCCCTCCTTTCGGAGGAGCCGGATCCCCGGCTCACAAAGGCGCTCCGATCCCGGATCATAAAAAAACGATCCCCTAGGGTATGGAGATTGCTCTCTACATTCCGGGCCGCAGTTTTTGCAGTGGTTTGCAGCACATGGATCAAGATTTCATCGGTCAGAGAATTCATGAAATAGGTCATTACCGTCACTAATCCTGCGGTGAGGAAAATAACTACCAGTACGGCGGTAAAAGCGATACGGGTGGTGATGCTTTTTTCTTTACCCATGTTCCCCTCTAGATCTAATTTTCAGGCAATTCGACCTGAGCGACTTTTCTGTCCCCGGCCTTTGCCTGCTCAATCACTGCCTCGGCCAGCAGCTTAAAGGATTTATAGGAATTGGTGGCTCCTGTTAAGACATCAATTTTGGCCGGGTCCTGCCGGTTGAGCAAGGCTGTTGCGTAGGTCCGGGTATACCTGGTAGGATAGTTACTCTTTACGGCTTTCATTTCCCGCATATATTCCATGTCCCAGGACTTGAGGAAACCGCTTGAGTTTTTTGCATCGTATTCAACCGTTACAATACGGTTATGGTCGATATAAACCGTGAGAAATTCCTTCCAGCCATGATTGTCGAAGGAAGCTCCTTCCGCAGTATAGTAACCCTCGTTGATAGTAAGCTTTCCTCCCGGTATAACCGGCCCGCTCTGGTCTGGGTCGTTTTCCTGTATACAGGACGACAGAATAACTGCGCCGAGAATAAGTCCCGGGAGGAGGATTTTTATGGTTCTCTTAAAAATCATAGTTGTCCACGTTGCTGATGGTAAATTCTGTCCGATCCGGCAGCAGGACCACTGCGGAAACAGGGGACGTATAGGCCCCTGGGTCCAGTACCGTATTGGGCATGAGTTCCACGGTGCCTATATCAGGCACATCCACCCGGTCGCCTACCCGCAGTTGTTTGCCTATTGCCAGCTGCCAGGCCAGGTAGCAGCCCAGGGCGCCCTGGACCTGACAGTCCCAGAGGCCCCAGCGGTCAATAATGCCGGCTTTGCTGAAATCCCGCATGGCGTTGGGAGAGGCGAACCCGGTGATGGTCAGGTTCGCGGCATTAAAGCCCAGGTTTTTTGCCGCCTGGGCCTGGCCGGGCAGGGAGGTAGAATCGTTGCAGATGATAAGATCGATCCCGGGATGAGCTTTCAGTATTTCTTCCCCCACCGCAATGGCCTTCACAGGATCCTGGTCGCTATAGTAGTTTTTCGCCTCCACATTTTTCCAGTTGGGGTATGTGGCCTGTATATAGGCTTCCCCGGCGGCTTGCCAGGAATTCTGGTCCGTTACTGTGGCCTGGGAATAGTGCCAGACATAGTTTACCGGCCCTTTCAGGTTAAGCCCCCGTTTGGAAAGGCCCTTTGCCCCCATTTCTACCAGCATCTTGCCCAGCTGGTCCGGGGTCCCCTGGGAGACCATGATCTGCCGGGCGTCGCCGGAAACATCCGAGTCCCAGGTGGTAACCTTGATGCCCGCCGCCATGGCTTTCTTCAGCACCGGGTCCAGGGCCTTGGCGTCCAGGGCGGAAATGCAGATGGCCGCCGCCTTTTCTTCGATAGCCCGGTTGATGATGTCTATCTGTTTGTCAATCGCCGCCTCGGGGCTCCCGTCGTAGCGTATCTTAAACCCGTTCTTCGCGGCATAGGCCTGGGCGCCCTGGTTGGCGGCTTCAAAAAAGGCGTTCCCCGTAACCTTGGGCACAAAAACCACCGTGATATCCCCGGCTTGGGCTGGTTTTGCCCCGGACCCCTTGGAACAGCCTGCGGCGATAAAGGCGATAAGGCAGGCTGCAATAAGCCCTGATATAATACATTTTCTCATAGATACTCCCCCTACAACTATAGAACAAATTAATTATATACCAATATTGTCAGAGAGGATATCCGATCTTTTAGAAGTATGGACTATTTTTTTATATTGATTCTCCAGTATTTAAAAAGGAATAACAATTTAGTATAGTATTGTATCGGAGGTTATTATGGCTCTTGTGACATTTGGGGGAAAAATGATAAAAACCAGCGGCGACCTGCCTGCCTTGGGTTCCCGGGCGCCGGATTTTTGTCTGGTGGATGGCCAGTTAGGGGACAGGACCCTAGATAATTGGGCTAGAAAGGTGAAGATCCTCAATATTGTGCCCAGCTTTGATACCCCGGTCTGCGCCACCTCGGTCAGGCGCTTCAACCAGGAGGTGGAGAAGGAGCCCATGCTGGTGGTCCTGGGCATCTCCTGCGATCTGCCCTTTGCCCAAAGCCGGTTCTGTCAAAATGAGGGGATCCGCAATATCATCCCCCTTTCCCAGATGAGGGACCGGTCCTTCGGCAGGGATTACGGGGTGGAAATTGTGGACAGCCCCATGGCGGGGCTTCTGAGCCGGGCGGTGGTGGTGCTGGACCGGGAAAATACGGTGGTGTACACCCAGCAAGTGGCGGATATCGGCAACCCGCCGGATTACGCCGCTGCCCTGGAAGCGGCAAGAGCCGCTTTGGCAAAATGAGGCGCCGTCGGGGAAGGGAATTCTCGAATAATTTTTTTGTAACCTTGAAACGGATCTTTTGTTTCCTTATTGAATAGATCTCCTCCATACATTTCTCTTCATTGCCGCCGTCGTTTCCTCCTTTCGACGGCGGCTTTTTTTATGGTAACCAGCGGCGGCATTATTGCCGACCGCCAGCCTCTACCATGCCCGCCGTGGGCGAAAATGCTTCCGATACAGGCGAACCCAATTAAAGCAGACTTTTTCTCATTGCAAAATTTTTGATAATCGGGACCAAAAACTTTTCCCAATAGGCGTGAGTTTAGCACATCGCTTTCATTATTTTCACGAAATACCTCATTTGAAAAACTTGAAAGTGTACAAAAATCGCAAAAAGGCTCAATACACGCTTCGGATAATACATAATAGCCCAAAACACTTTTTAAGTTATAATCAAATTCTTCCGTATTGCTTGGCCAAATAATTTTTTGTTCTGCGAGCTGAATTCCGTTTTTACTAACTAAATATATTCCACCTTAAAATTCAACCAAAACTTCACCCTCCGAAGTTTGTTTAATCTCAAGTCTCTTTGAGCTATCTGAAAAATTATATTTTTGTAATAATTTTACAACCCATTTATATGTTTCTTCATGTCCCTTTTTCATATCCCCTCCATTTTCTTTGCACGCATTTTTTCTATTATCGCTGGTGTAGTATCTATAGTTTATCTCTCGATTCCCTAATTTCGTCGTCATTGAATAAAAGGGCGCCAAAATAAGTAACGGTATCTTCTCCATTGCTATAATTGATATCTGCCCGTTGTGTTAGTTCATTGACAAGAATCCCATAGCCTTCTATAAAATGATGTAATTTTTCCAGGAAACGGCAGGGCGAATTGGGGTAAGTACAGGTTTTGCATATACCGCAGCCTTATTAGACAATACAAGATAATTTTTCAGGTAAGGTTTCACTGCCGATTCCATATCTCGCGCAATCTGCTTGAAATCTACCATAAATTTAATGATTGACAAAGATAATATACATATCATTCCTATAGTCATAATATGTATATTATCTTCAGATCGTCCTAGTCAGATTGATTTTCAACAATGCTTGACAGTTTTGCAATGTATGATATACTCTAATAGACCAGTCGGTTTTATTTGCCGCTGTAAATGCCTGTTTTAATGGAAAGATTATATGGATCTGAATGCAAAAGGTTTAAAAGGCGAAAAGTCTAAAGTACAATTGATAGAATGTGCCGCCCGCTTATTTCTGGAAAATGGTTATAATGCAACCGGAATAAACGAGATAATAACCAAAGCTGGTCTCTCCAAAGGGTCTTTCTATTTTTATTTTTCAAGTAAAAAAGAATTAGCTATATCTGTAACAGAATATCATAGCCAAATGATACTAACCAAATTTTCCGGGATTGCACAAGGCAAAACGTGGGAAGATTTTATCGAAAAGCTGGTGGGTGGTATCGTTAAGAAAGCAAAACAGGGGGGAGTATATGGGTGCCCTTTGGCTGTATTGGGAATGGAAACCGCCTTTCTTGATCCTGACATTGCCGCAAAAAATCATGCGACTTTAAAAAGTGTGGCTGATATATTTGAAGATGTACTTAAAAGGTCAGGTTTCTCCAAAGCAAATGCAACCATTGCTGCAGAGCGTGCATTAGCCATATTCGAAGGGCATTTGTTGCTTTACCGGTTAGGAAAAGATGGCAATGAATTAAAAAAAATTATAAGAGACTTAAAGGATTTGTAAATTAATAAAATTAATCCGGGCTGACTCTAAGAATAAGGAGAAGTGAATATGATTAATGAAAAATTAATAAAAGAGAAAGCACTAGAACTCGGTTATGAAGATTGTGGTATTATAAATATTTCTGAAATTAATGATTATGCTGAAAAAATAAATGATCGTATTATAAAATTTCCCAATACCAAAAATACTTTAGAAAAATTAAATCGATTTACAAATTTGAATGAGCGTTTTCCATGGGCAAAATCAATTATTGTTTGTGTGCGAAAATATGGTAAATACAGTATACCGAATAATTTAAAAAATTTAATCGCTAAATATTATTTAGTAGACGGAAGAATAAATGAACAATCTATAGATTTTCAGGCAAGCATTGAATTTGAAACGTTTTTAAATAAAGTAGGTCTGAAAACAGCTACGGAAAGAAAATTTGGACTAACCGCACTGAGATGGGCGGCATTTAAGGCAGGGCTTGGGATAATTAGAAGGAATAATTTCTTTTATACAGAAAAAAGTGGTTCTTGGGTATATTTAGAGGCATGGCTGATAGATTGTGATATGGAAATGAAAAACAATGACAATTCAAAACCCTGTCCAAATAACTGTAACAAATGCATAAAAGCCTGTCCAACAAAATCACTTCATGAGCCTTATTCTATGGACCGTTCAACTTGTGTATCATGCCTTACTACCTTTGAAGGGTGGGATATGAGTAAAGAGTCAAATAATCATAATATTGGGAATTGGATATATGGTTGTGATGTCTGTCAGGATATTTGCCCCTTTAATAAAAACAAATGGATGGAAAATGAACAATTCCCACGATTAAATGAATTGGCAGAACATATATCATTAGAAAAAATAATCGAAATGGATTATACCTATTTAGAAGGTATTATATCTTCAAAATTTTTTTATATAGGTAAGGGCGATGTATATAAGTGGAAAACAAATGCTCTTAACGCAATGTTGAATAATTATAATGAAAATTATTTATTTTATATAAGAAAGGCATGTAACGATTCTAACGAACATGTACGTAATATGGCAGAATGGGTATTAGATAAAATTACAAATTATGTACCATCCATGACAGAGTAAATTGAAATATTTACAATTTTATTAATATTTTTTGGGGGATTTGATGGAAAAAGGATGCGTAAAAACTTATAATTGGGTAGTAAGCTTGTTGAATAATTGTGATTTTTCTGATAGCGCTAAAAGGCTTGGATTAGAGCAAATCTCAGAAAACGCTGTATTAATTAATTTTTTTGATCGGATATATAAAGTCTCAAAAAACAATATAGAACTTATTGATAAAAAAACAATATGGACAACAGCATCAGAAGATTATGAATATGACTTAAAAAGCGTATTAGGATATTATATATTGTCAGATGCAAATATAGAACCACTATATGAATATTGCGCCCTGGGACAATTTTCCGGCGGTGTATTTCGGGAAAGCAGTAGTGTGGTATCAATGGCAAATAAAAAATTTGCAGATACATTTGGTAATGATTATGACAAATTTAAAAAAATAATGAATATGTTTGGCATAGAATATGAAGAAGGAAACAGGGATGGAAAGTATAGTTGGAATTATAAAATATTACCCAAAATACCGATCAAATTAGTATTTTATGAAGGGGATGATGAGTTCCCTTCAAAATTACAAATTCTCTATGATAAAAATGCAATAAAAATATATAATTTTGAACAATTAGCAGTTTTACATGGTATAATTACTCAAACAATACTATCTTTAGGCAAATCATAAAATTGAAAATTTATTTTACCTTACACCGGCAACAATGCCGCTTCATGCCAATTGTCCGGGAAGCCCATACTTTTAATCAACTCAGGTTTGGGGAAGGCGGCATTGTCCGGGTGGTTTTTGATTATATCCTCCAGGTTACAAAAAAACCGGGAGAAATTAGTATCTTCCAGCAGATACCGGAGCGCAATGACTGCGGCGAACAAGTCCTGTTTCCCGTAGGCGCAATCACCATTTGCCAGGCGGGGTACGCCAAGTTCCTTATGGAGCTGTAAATACGGCAGTTTGCCTTTGTTTACCGTATAGTTATACAAGCGGTCATTATGGGCGCAGGTATTACGGAACAATACCAAAAGGCTGATGATTGCGGATAACTGCGGTGTACTGGTTAAAGAGGTGTAGTTTTTGCTGATTTTTGTTTGCAGCAGCATGGGAAGCATATCAAGCATTTTTGATACATTGCCGAAGGTCAGTTTCCGCATCAAGACCCAGAGGGGGATATTCTCGTGGTTTACAATATAGTGATTCAGATTAACCGCATTGAAGTTGGCGGTAATAACCCGGTTAATTTCGCCTAACAGCCTGAATATCTCCGATATTTTTTTGGGGTCCTGGTAATCATAGTTATACAGGCTAGTATAGGCGTCGATTGAGTTACCGTGTTCCTCGCTAAAATAATAGGATATATGGGATTTGAGTTTTTGCTCCACTTTCAGGAGGTACTTGAAAAATAACTCCCGGAGGGCTTCATCGAAATAATACAAATTTTCAATGTCGGTAAAGGTTGCGCCGCTTTTGTACTGTCTGGTAACGGTGTCTTTGAAGGGGGTTTTATAGCCGTTTATGAGGGAGAAATAGCCGATTTGGGTAAGGATGTCTATAGCATGAGCTTCATCGGGTATGGCAAGACCCTTTTCGTCCCGAAGTTTGCGTATCTGCTGTTCATAGGTTAAAAAGGGCTTTTTTTCCGGCATGGTATCCTCTGGTTAAAAAAAAGGAGCCCTTCAGGGCCCCTCCGGTCGCCTTGGTTAATAACCTCCGCAACACGATCACTACTAAAAATATACAGGGTTTGCCCCTTGCTTGTCAAGGAAAAAAATAAATGCCTTTTCCCTTTATATGTGTGGGCTGCACGGGTTTGACGTTGATGGTCATTTCGTTACCTTTTTCTAAAACATACCAGGTTTTGGGGAGACAGGCAAGCCAAAATCCTCCATTTTGCGCCTTTGCGGCAGAAAAGGTCAAGAAGGTCAATATTCGGGGAGATTTTGACGGTATCGGGATATACCGTCCTGTGGAAGGAGCTAGATTTATGAAGACGGTACAGGTCCCCGGATTACCGATGATCCGGAGGGGAACCTCAGCCTTTGGCTTCGGCGGAATGTTCCGGCTTTGAAGGATTCTCTTGAGGTATCGAAAGAAATTCATGCTATACACTTAAAGGTCCAGGACGAAAATGAGGGGTTATCTGTTGATGAGATTAACCACAAGGCAGAGGTTACTTTGGCTTCCTGGGGGATTTCGCTTTGTCGGGATAGGACGGGACAGGGGAAGATTGGGGCTGTGGCGGAGGTATAGGATTAGCCATACGCATAAAAACTCTCCTGTAAGGTAGCTGCTTTCACAACGATTACGAGAGGATTGTGGCAGAAGAGGCTAATCCTCTCAAGTTAAGGGAACCCCTATTTATGCCTCGGATTGGGCAGGTTACTTTAGCTCTATAAAGAGGCTGCCTGGTGATGGCGAAGTATAAAACAACCTATTATAGGACTTGAAACGGATCTTTTGTTTCCTTATTGAATAGATCTCCTCCATACATTTCTCTTCATTGCCGCCGCCGTTTCCTCCTTTCGGCGGCGGTTTTTTTTATGGTAACCAGCGGCGGCATTATTGCCGACCGCCAGCCTCTACCATGCCCGCCGTGGGCGAAAATGCTTCCAATACAGGCGAACCCAATTAAAGCCGCCATAACGACAATCTTTGTATATTTCATAATATACTTACAGTCTGATTGTTTATATTATTCATCTGGTTTATTTTACCACATTGCATTATTCATTTGATTGTACACTGTACAAAAAAGTTAAACGATGCATTCCTATTACACAGAAAAATTAGTTCAATTGTATTATTATGATTGACAAAATAAGAATAAAAGAATATTTTTGGAAATCAATAAGAAATATTTTGGAGGATCTATCAATGAATGAAACTTTATCAGTCATAAAAAACAGGCGCAGTATTAGAGATTTCAAACCAGAGCAAATCAAGGGTTCTGAACTTGAGGTTATTTTGGAAGCCGGGATGTATGCGCCTTCCTCAGGTGGGCACCAACCTTGGCACTTTACGGTCATTCAAAACAAAAAAGTAATTGGCGAAATATCTGAAGCTATAAAAGCTGTGTATAGAGAAATGCCCATTCCGTTTTTACAAAAAATAGGGAAAGAGCGACCTCACCTATTTTACAATGCTCTTCCTGTCATTGTGATTTCTGGCGATCAAAATTCATTGTCACCCGATATAGACTGCGCCCTTGCCGGTGAAAATATGCTGATTGCCGCTGAATCCTTAAATATCGGATCAGTTTGGGTGAGTGGGTTTCCCCAACTCGCAAATACAGAAGCTGGCAAACAAATAATAAAAGCGTTAAACATACCTGAAGGATATAAACCAATTTATTCAATTGCATTGGGATATAAAGCGGCGGAGAATCCTAAAGCGGGCGCCAGGAGAGAAAACCTGGTGAACTATATAACTTGACAGTTATATAAAAATGAATCCATCGGGCCGCAAGACCTTACTTGATACCCGCTTTTTTCTGGTACTCAATAAGCAGGTCTAGATGCTGTAAAATAAAATCTTGGGAGTTTTCGTCTAAATTATTAAAATGGTAAATAATATGTTCTAGTCGTTCATTTTGCGGAGTATCAAACATGGTTCCTTTGCCGGTTTTAATCCAATGCTCATTGGCTCCAAAGGTAAAACAGACCATAGAAATAAGGCGGTCCTTTATCTCCCGCCGCCCTTCCTCGATGGAGCTAATCATGGATCGGCTTATTTTTATCCTATCCGCAAATTCTTCTTGGGTAAGACCTTTCGCCTTGCGAATATCAAGAAGCCGATTATTTATTGAAGCACTATTCACCCAATTGTTACTTTTCATATACGGCGGCAACAATGTCTTTAGCAATATCTGCAAGGGTTGTTTTTGCTAACGATTGCTTCATTGCGTCCTCCGCATCTTGCATACGACCCATTAAAACTTCTTTAAACTGCTCGATCCGAGAGTCTTCAACTATAAAATCAATTTCAGTCTTAAATAAATGCCCGTGTTCGAGCGCCAAAAAAATGTCCAATAAGGTAATTTTTGCAATCGGCTTTGCCAAAAGGACTCCGCCTTTAGAGCCCTCCTTTGTCGTGGTGATTCCAGCCGCATTAAGGCTTTTCAGTATTCTAACAACCGTTGGAGCAGGTATTTTCAATTGTTTGGCAAGAACCTTTGTCGATACATATTCGAATCCAAACTCCTCCATTTTTATGTTAATCAAAATGCCGATTGTGATTGCCCTTGAAAATTCAGTTGAATATGCCACCTACCCTCCTCTAACGCTACTAAATCAATTATATATCTATTTGATTGATTTGTCAAGAGGGTAAAAATATGCTTTGTGAGCAAAATGTAAATTTTTTGTTCTGAGTTTAACCCCTAAAACTTATACCCCATCACCGCCTTAATAAAATGATTGTCCCCATACTGCCCCAATTCCCCTTGTTCGTCCCCCCCAAAGAGGCCTCCTGAAAGTTCAACCGTAACATCGTTTTTAATCCAGGCTATTGAAGGGAGAATGAGAAAATCCCTGTCCTCAATGCCCCAAAGACCGGTCGCCTTTATCTCAAGCTCATCCCTGAGAAATTTCCGTGCAAGTACCGTAGTAAGTCTGGTAGAACTCAGTTCTTTCCCGGCTTCAATATCAAGCAAGGGATCGCCATTTAGCTTATCGTGAAATAAGCGTATGGTTTCAGTTGCCTGTAAATTTAGGTTTATACCCAAAAAAAGATCCCGGTCAAACCCCAGGGACCATGCAAGCTGGGGATTATAAACATCACCCTTGTCCCCTTCAAGATCATCGGTAAGCAGTATTGCCGCCTCTGCACGGATATTAAACCCTGCCAGTACCTGTGCGTAATCAATTCCCGCCTGATGATAACGGTTATAACGAACCTTGATTTGCAGCGTATCAAATGCATCCTTTACCGCAGTTTCTTGAAACTCTCCTGCCGCTGCAACGCTCAGGGCGTTTTGGAATCCTGACATCCCTTTAATACTTATGCCAGGACGGAATAAATTGCCATAGAAATACTGTATTCCAAGATCAGAGGACCCAATTGTCGCAGTAAACCTAAGACCTGCTTGGGCATATTCAAGAAATGACAAAATTTGTGTTTCCTTTGTCATGTCATTAGACAGAAACCGCCCCATCCGATCATTCATGCCTTTCCCGATAGCCGCCGTCCCTGTGCCCATTTCTGGCTTGCTTAAAATTGCGGACAGAAAAGATGAGGATATATCGGTAAATTGGGAGGGCGCCCAACGGCTTCCCTGTTCCAGGGCAAAACGGTGGCCCTGAAATGTGGGAATAAAGACCCCCTCCAGTTTTGTAAATGCCCCAAATTGGTATGAACCGTGCAGCATAGGACGGGCAATTTTCATATCCCCAACAGCGCCCATGAGACTTAAATCTGAATAATCCAGGGGGTTTACCACATCCAGGGGACCAAAACTGTCTGCCTTGCCCCAGGTAAGTTTACGCAAGCCCCCTTCCAGACTAAAATCGCCAAAATAAGCGCGGAGGTAGGCTTCATCAATAGTAAGCGGTGAGGCGGAACCATCAAAGACCGGGGCAAGTTTCAGGTTGATTGTCCCATCTGCGTGAGTGCTTGCAACAGTGAAGTTAAGTTTACCCTTAAGAACATCCCCTAAATTTGTTTTTCCAATGTCCGAAAAATCATCCCCATATCCGGTAAGCCCCGCCGATAGTTCACCGCCTATGGTTACGGCGGGTACAAAAGATGGGGCCAGACCAAGGGAACCGCCATCCATTTCATTGTTAAATCCGAAATCCTGTGCAGGAAGATATAGTACGCCGGAAATGATGAACAAGATAACTATCAGGAGAAATAGTTTTGATTTCACCGCGCCCGCCCGGTTTCAAGATAGCTTGTGGTAAATACCCCTTCCGGTATGGGATCGTCATATTTAATGATGTCCACAATAATTGAGGTGGAGGTTCCGGCAGACAGGGTTGTCATTTTTGTTACCATCGGGGTAAGCCTTCCCTGCACATCCTTTAGTTCACTCATTTCAAGAATTTTTACCAGGGTCCCGCGCCGGTCAAATAACTCCGCTTTATGATTAACATAGGTACTTTTATCTATATACTGTATCATCTTTGAATACTGGAAAGTATTGTCCTTTGAGATGGATTCAATGACATAACAAAGATTACCCGCTATGGATTCTTCCCGGATTATACGATGGGTATCCAGATTTGCATCCCGGTCCATGGCAGATAGATCGTCATAAGAAAGATCGCTGCCCATAAAACTATTGGAGCCTTCGCTGGAGGCTATACGCCGCACTTTCCCCAGGGAGGGAAGAAAAATCCATTGATCGTCATTAGCTCCGGGATTTTCCAGGGTGAGAAAACGGGTATTGGCCACCGAGGCAGGACGCTGGAATACAATAATTTTTCTGTGTCCCTTGGGGCCATCTTTGGAATATTGATCCATAACCCGTTCACTGGCGGTTCCATCCTTGGCAGCGAGGACCATACGGGATCGAGTGGAAGTTGTATCCGCCTGTATCCTGTTCCGGGATCGGTCTATAATTACTTCCGCGTCTACCGCCTGGGCAGACACTGATCCAATAGAAAAGAACAGGGCGAACATTACGCATGGCATAATCGTCACGTTGTTTTTCATTTCCTTAAACCTCTCTATAAATAAATTTTGGTTTTATGGTTAACAAAAGGACCGGCAATACGGTAAGACTTACCAACCCACTGGTTCCCATGGTTAATGCAATAAGTAACCCCAAATTTTTCAATATTACAAAATGGGAAAAGTAGAGTACTGCAAAACCTGCGCCCACAGAAATTGCGTTAATCAGGATTGCTTTTCCTGATGCGGCAAAGGTGTTTTGCAAGAAATCTCCCCGCCCATGACTTTGTATATATTCACGTTTGAACGCTTCCATGTAGTGGATTGTGTAGTCAATGCCGATACCGATAGAAACACTGGCGACCATGGATGTTCCTATATTGAGTTTTATGCCTAAAAATCCCATCACCGCAAAGTTAATAAGTATGGATATGGAAAGGGGGACAATACCGATAACACCTGCAATAATTGAATGATTTGAAAAGCCGAGAATAAGAAAAACAATACCCAATGAAATAAAAACCGATATGAGCTGGGAATGTACCACCAGTTCATTCAGCGCCTCTTCTACCAGCGCCGTGCCTCCGATAATAACCTTAATATTCTCCGGCGCCATGGCATCCGTAAATCGCCGTATTTCCTGAATAACCCGGCCTGTGTCTATCATACCCAGAGTCCGCAGTTGTACGGTTGTCTTGATTGCCCTTGGCTCAAGGGCATCGTCGGAGTATGAATCAATGCTTCCTGAAAGGAGTACCAGATAATTTGAAACAAGACGCTGTAATTCCTCGGGCGTTGTTTTTCCATAAAATTCAGGGTCCCTGGGAATTTCGTAATAAGAAGCGCCTTCGTAGTTTATCTGCCGCGCTATGGACCGCATAAATTCCGAAGCGTTCATGGAATTGTTCTCGCCGGAATTTACAGCCCTGTCGAGAATTGAAAAGAACTCTTCAAAGGTATAGTCTTTTTTTACAGAAGGGGCTTGCCCATATCCATCCATCGTTTCTGGGTCCGTAAATCCCGCATCATCCCATTCTCCGAATCCCAAGCCCGTTTCTCCGCCGAAACCAAAACTGTCAAATTGGCCTTCACCTACTGTATAATTCTTTCGTATCCCCCCAGGACTTTCATCGGCGTTAAACACTTGATTAATCCGTTTAATCAGATCCGTAAATCCCATGGTTTTACCGGTTTCAGCTATGCGTTTCTCAAGGTAGGTATTGAGACCATCCATAGCACTAAGGCTTGCGGGCATAAGGAGGGTTTCAGAATTATCCGCCTCAAAAACCACATTTACTACCTTTGATCCGCCGAATTTATCACGGATAAACTTGTCGGAACGTGCAATATCTGTGTTGCTCTTAAAATATTCGATAAACACATTGTCAATGATAACTTTTGATACTCCATATACCGATATCAGTACAATCAGTGAGGTAAAGATAAGAACGGTACGCTTTTTCCGGACTATGCTTAGAAAAACATCCGTAACCACCCGGTTGGTTTCCCCGGCTTCCTCCTTTTTTTCAACTTTCCGCAGGGGGCGCGGGCCGCGAAGGAGCAGCAGAGCAGGTATCAGTGTCATTGATACGGCAAAGGAAACAATCACGCCGAAGCTGGAAAAGAAGCCAAATTCCCGGATGGGGACAACCTTGGTAAAGCAAAAAGAGCAGAAACCGGCGAAGGTGGTTAGGGCGGCAAGAGAAATAGGCTTTCGGATCTTCCGCATCAGGGCAATAACAAGAAAGCGGTGTTCTTCGGCATTAAGAGATTTGCTTCCAATATCCTCAATATAGTGGGTTATTACATGGATACCATAGGCGCTTCCCACGGCAATGAGAATTACCGGTAATACCGTCGAAATAATCGACAGCTTAATGTCAAAGAGGGGCATGGCTCCCACGGACCAGATGACGGCAATTACCACCGTGAGCAGGGGCAGCAATACCGCAGTAAGGCGGTGGAAAGAAAAGAACAGCACTAACAGTACCACCAGAATTACCAGGGGAATCATAAGAACCAGATCAGCACCCATTGATTCGTTAATGGTTTCAGAAATTATTGGCAGTCCGGTAACGTAGACTTCCGCCATGCCGGAAAACATTTCCTGCGCCATGTCACGAATTTTAAGAAATTCATCCGCAACATCCCTATTGCTCATATCATCATCACTGATATCCAGGGAGACAAGGATTTGTGTCGCAGCAAAATCATCGGAAACCAGGGAATGGCGGTACATATCCCAGGAGAGGATCCGCCGCTTAAGTTCGGCAATTTCCGCACTTGTGCCGGTAAAATCATCACCCACCAGCTTTTCAACCACAATGGAATCCCCAACCCCCGCTATGTATTTGGATGAGACTATGGAGTTGACATCCCCCACAATGGTTATTGCTTCAACCCAGTTATTAAAATCCCGGATCCTGCTTAAGAAACCGGCGTCGAAAATATCGCCGTATTTCCGCTCCAGGCCGATAAGGATAAAGGATGAACCGCCAAAGGTATCGTCAATCAAACGGTTTGTTACTTTTGCCGGATCAGTATCCGGAACAAAACGGGAGTTGTTATTATCCAGCTCCGCCCGGGGAAGCTGGAGGGCAAAGAACAGGGTGATTATCCCTATGATTACCACGATCAGAACGGGATGCTTGTATATTTTATCCATCATTTCTCCCAATTTAGAATGTTACACTTGCACAAGATGTTACAAACGTATTATCTTGTTGTTAAAGAGACAATAGTTTTGATGCAAGAATGGACAAAGGGGGCATAAGTGTTGCATAAAGTGAATACAGACAACCGTCAGGTTCAACGGACCCGGGGGTGGCTCCTGGAAGCCCTGCTCATCCTGTTGGATGAAAAGCCCTATGAAAAGATAGGCATTTCGGATATTACCAAAAAAGCCGGGGTCGCCCGTCAGACCTTTTACCGTAATTATGACACCAAGGACGATATTGTTATTCAGTACCTGGATGACATTTTTACGGCTCATTTGATACGGATAAAGAATATCTCAAACCACGATAAAACAAACAAGGTCATCGCAACGCTGCGGTTCGAACAGATAATTGAACACAAAGAAAATTTAAAAAAATTATTCAAAGATGAAACCGAACATTTATTTTATTCTTATTTTAAAAAGTGGGAAGATATAATATCTGATTTATATAAAAACAAATTAACAAAAAAAGATTATTTGTCATTCAGGTATATGGTAAAATTCCAACTCGGCGGCAGCCTTAGGGTGGTCATAGACTGGTTCCAGCATGATATGCCCCTGCATCCGGCTAAAATGGCCGAATTAGTTGCCGATTTTCTTAAACCCTTTGAAATACGGAATACCAGTATTCCTAAACTTCTGGTGGTCATTACCCAGGATGAAAAAATAGTTACATTAAAAAGTGGAAAGAACACGAAAGGCAAGGGCCGGCGTCACGAATAAGCGTATCGGCTCTGATAACCGGTAGGAGCAATTTGCGGTTTTCCTTTTATATACTATACATTAGTGTAGTATAATTGAAATATAAACTGAGAAGCCTGCCGTTTTTCTCACTAGTAATTATTTTTGTTCTTTATTATATTACAATAATCACGGGTGGGTTTACTAAGATTAGACCTATTCATGATATAGAAAAAACACAAATTTTTTAAAAGAGGCGGAAAGTAATGGAAAATCGGCGCTATTTTTTCACTTCGGAATCGGTTGGCGAAGGCCATCCCGATAAACTCTGCGATCAGGTTTCTGACGCTATCCTTGATGCATGCTTCAAGGAAGACCCCCAAAGCCGGGTCGCCTGCGAAACCTACGCTTCAACCTCCCTGGTCCTGGTGGGCGGGGAAATCACCACGAAAACCTTTGTGGACTTCCAGGACGTAGTCCGGAATGTGGCAAAGGAAATCGGCTATACCGATCCCGCCTACGGGCTGGATTACCAGTCCATGGCGGTGCTGGACATGATTCACAGCCAATCCCCGGATATCAGCCAGGGAGTTTCCGGCGTGGGCCTTGATGAGTACAAAGGCCAGCAGGGGGCGGGGGATCAGGGTATGATGTTCGGCTTCGCTTGTAACGAAACCGAGGAACTCATGCCCCTGCCCATCACCCTGGCCCATAAGATCCTGCTCCGGGCCACGGAATTGCGGAAAAACAAAACCATCAAATGGCTGCGGCCGGATGCCAAAAGCCAGGTTACGGTGGAATATGAGGGGCACAAGCCCATACGTATCGACGCGGTGGTGGTTTCCCATCAGCATGACGATGGGGTTTCCTATGAGGAAATCAAAAAGACCGTTATTGATCAAATTATTAAGCCGATTCTGGAACCCACAGGGCTTCTGGACGGGAAAACCAAGTTTTACATTAATCCCACCGGGCGTTTTGTGGTGGGCGGCCCCTTCGGCGATACTGGCCTGACGGGCCGGAAAATCATCGTGGACACCTACGGCGGCATGGGCCGTCACGGGGGCGGCGCCTTCTCCGGCAAGGACCCCACCAAGGTGGATCGCTCCGCCGCTTACGTGGCCCGCTATGTGGCCAAGAACATCGTGGCCGCCAAACTGGCGGAACGGGCTGAGGTTGAACTGGCCTATGCCATCGGGGTCCCCTTCCCGGTTTCGGTGATGGTGGATACCTTTGGTACCGCCACGGTCCCTGAAGTCAAAATTGAAGAAGCTGCAAAACAGGTCTTTGATCTTACCCCGGCGGGGATCATCAAAGAGCTGGACCTCCGCAGGCCCATCTACCGCAAAACTGCCAGCTACGGCCACTTTGGGCGTTCGGAATTCCCCTGGGAAAAGACCGACAAGGTAGAGGCGCTTAAGAAAGCGATTAAGTAGTAAGCCTACGGTGAAAGGATTCTAACCGCAAAGTAAACCACTTTGCGGTTTTGTTTTTTCAACCCCAGCTGTTGATTATCATGCAGGGATGTGTCCATGAGAAGTGTCCGAACCGCCTACTTTATCCTTCTCTGTTTTTTCTGCTTAGGGCCGCTTTTTGCCCGGGATGTGGAGATTACCGTAAGCGATGCGGACCTGGAAATACCCCTGGAGGGGGCGGTGATCCGGTCCTGGGACGGCGATGAGTATTACTGCGACGAAGAGGGCCGGGTAAGCATACCGGTCCCGGATGACCGGCCGGTGGTGATACGCATTGCCTACCCGGGTTATGAAAACGGCCGGCTCATGATCCCGGTGACCGGGGAGCGCTTCTCAGGAACCCTGCGCCTGGGCGGGGTCATGGAAAACCGGGAACTGGTGATCGAGGCATCTCCCCCAGAGGAGAACGAAATCCGCAGCGGGCGCAGTATTACTATTGCTGGGGACGCCCTGAACCGCACCTCGGAGATCGGGTTTATCGAAGATGTGATGACCTCAATAAAACTGCTGCCCGGGGTGGGATATTCGGGAATGTTCAATGCCCAGCCCTCAATCCGCGGAGGAGACCCGGGGGATCTCATGGCAGCCATGGACGGCTTTTACATAGAAGAGCCCTATCACTGGGGGGGAGCCTATTCCATCTTTGTCCCCCAGATGGTGGAAAGCGCCCGGCTTTCCCACGGCATTTTTTCCGCCCGTTATGGACACACAATTTCCGGGCTCCTGGAAATTGTTTCCCGCAAACCTTCCCATACGGAAACCCAGCTGGACCTGGGGGTCTCAACCAGTGAAACCAACCTGGGCCTGTCCTTTCCCCTGGGTGGGAGGGGGGGTATTTCCGCCTCAGGCAAGGTAACCTATTGGGATCCCTTTGTCTTGGGAGCCCAGCAGCTTTCCAAGGGGGTTCCGGAAATTGAAGTAATCAACAGTATTACTACTGCCCCCTATATCAGGGATTTCTCCCTTAATGGGGATTACCGGTTTTCCACCGATATGGACCTGAACTTTACGGGCTTTTTCGGGGGAGACGGGGTAGGAGCAGAGTACCAGAACACCTTTACCAGGGACGAGCGCCACCGGGACGTGGACCTGGATTTTGATTGGATGAACTACACCGCCTTTGCCATCACCGGTTTTACCTGGAGCCCCCGCAGTGATATGCTATTCAGGGCAAGTGCCGGGATTGGCTTCTATGAATCCGACCTGATTGCGAAGATCAACATGAATCAGGAACCGGGCCCCCCGACGGTTTCCGATCCAGGAGACGGAGATCCTGATGAAGGAGATCCGGCTGAAGGAGACCTTGAAGGCGAAGGAGATACGGAAGACGGAGAAGATACGGAAGGGTCGGGGGACGATATGTCCGACATTGATATTGAAAGTCGTATCCGGAACGTAAAGACAGATATCCACAGTATATCTACCACCATCAACTATCAGGGCAGAGTTGATTTTGACTGGGAACCCGCAGAGGGCTTCCTCTTTGCTGCGGGATTGCAGGAATTGTATGCCCAGTGGATTAAAACTGAAAACATTGACAGTCATATACAATTTGAAGAGCCCGGGCCGTATTATAGCCCGGACTTCTGGAGAGGTCCCGGAAACCGCAAGCTGGAGGTTTTGAATCAGGGGTTCTCTTCGTCGGTTTATTCCCTGCTGGAATACCGCAACCCCTCCCAGAAATACGGCGCAGAATTAGGGCTCCGGCTGGATCATTTTTACTTTGTGGGAGCGGATTTTACTCTGCAAACCCTGCCGGTTTTTAACCCCCGGCTCAACCTTGACTACAGTGTTTTCAAAAACAGGGGCATCATTGATGATCTCAGTGTCACCACCGGAACCGGACTTTTTTCATCCATGAATGACGCCATTACCAGCATTGCCCTAAGTAATAATATTGATGATTTTGAACTGAAGCCAAACCGGTCCTGGACTTCCCTTCTGGGGCTTAAGATTGATTTTATCCGGGGATTCAGTTTTAATATTGAAGGCTATTTCAAACATGTTTTTGACCGGGCCTATACAGTAACCAATGTCTATAGTAATAGTAGCAATAATAGTAGTAATGATGATGATGATGATGATGATGATGACGACGACGAAGGCGAGAGCGAAAATGTACTCTACAGAGAGATATCCGTGACCGACTACCGGTTTAACGGGACCGGCAGGATCATCGGCTTTGATTTTATACTACAAAAAACAGAATCCCGGTACTGGGACGGGTGGCTATCCTATTCCTTTACCTGGGCCCAGTACCGGGATCCAAACGCGGCGCCTGATTTCCCCCCGACCCTCGACAGTGATGGTGTTACTATGTTCGCCGACAGAAGCCGCTACGCTAAAACCGGAAACGGCTGGTATTACCCATCCTTTCACCGGTACCACAACATCAACCTGATACTTAATCTCAAGCCCTCAAAGGCATTCAACATAGGGCTGCGCTTCGGCTTTGCCACCGGCCGTCCCGATGATGATGACAATGACGAGCGGGAGGGTTTTTCATGGCCCGTAGATGTAAAGTTTTCTTTCTTTCGTTTCAACCCCAAGGGCAAGGTCAACACTGAAATATACCTTGGCATAGAGAACCTCCAGGCCCTGGTATATGACGTCATCTGGATATCCCGGGTCAATGGCTATACCGGCGAAGAAGAACCCAGTGAGTATACCCCTGTGTACGATCTGCCCATACCCATGGTTTCCTTTGGGTTCAAGTGGCGGTACTAATAGGCATGCATAAAAAAATATGATACCCTTCACCCATGATGCTATTCCGATTGTATGTACCTATACTGTTGTTTTTTGGTTTGAACACCCTGGTTTTTGCGCAACTTGCAACGAATTCCCCTGCCCAGTCGGTTAAACCGGATGCGAATGAACCGGACAGCATGGTATCCCCTCAGCTCATTACGCCGGACAATTCATGGATTTCCAGGACCATCCACGAAAATGATACCGACTGGTTCAGCTTTACCGTAGACAGTGACCGTGAGCTTATCATAGAAACAAAGGGCGATATGGATACCTATATGGTTCTCTATGATGCACAATCCGGGAACGAGCTTGCGTCGGACGATGATGGCGGTGATGAGGGAAACTCAAAAATTGATTATATCAATCAAAAAAAGACAAGCTATCTGGTTAAAGTAACCAGTTTTAGTAACGAGACTACAGGCTCCTACCAGTTTCAGGCCCGTACCGAAACACTTGCCCGGGACATCAGCGAACCGAACGATACCCGTTCCCAGGCAACAACCATCACCCTGGGAATCCCGGCCAACGGTATCTTCCAGTCCGCTGCGGATATTGACTGGTACCGGGTCACGGTTCCCGCAGGGGGTGGGCAGTTGGTTGTTTATACCGAAGGCAGCCGGGATACCTACATTGAGCTTTGGAGCGGGGCAGATGAAAAGCTTGCGGAGGATGATGATTCAGGCGCCAACTTTAATGCCCAGGCAAAAGCCGTTGTTCCGGCGGGAATCTTTTATATCAAGGTTACTGAACTTGAGGGGTACCTGGGCCGTTACACCCTGAATGCCAGAGTTCAGGAGCCTCCCAAGCCTGACAGCTATGAAAACGACAATACACCGGGAACCGCAAAACCCATTGCCCTTGGAGCCCCCCAGGAGCATACCTTTAGTGACGCCTCGGATATTGACTGGGTGCGGTTTACCATTACTCAGGCGGGTTCCTATGAAATCAGATGTAACGCCTCAGACAGTCTGCTGGACAGTTATCTTGAATTATATGATGCCAATGAAAACAGCATCGCTGAAAACGATGACGATGGGGACAGCCTTAACGCCCGGATCAGGCAGCGGCTGGAACCGGGAACCTACCTAATCAAGGTACGGACCCTGAGTTCCGACCCCCTGGCGGATAATCGCTATACCCTCAGGGTTTCGCTGGTACGATAGGAGTCGTAAACCATGAACCAATCCATTCTGCGCCAAACAATCCGTCTCGCCGCCCAGGCAAGCTTCTCCCGCTCCGGTGGTCCCGGTGGGCAGAATGTCAACAAGGTGAACACCAAGGTTACCCTGCGCCTGGCCTTGAGGGATTTAGCGGGGATTTCCGAGCCGGAGCTGAACCGCCTGCGGGAAACCCTGGGGTCCAGAATTTCCGCCGGAGATGGCGGGGAGGAAATCGTCATCGCCGCCAGCGAGGAACGGTCCCAGCATACCAACCTGGAGCGAGCCTATGCCCGGCTGGAAATGCTGGTAACTAATGGTGCCCAGCTCCCCAAACGCCGACGCCCCACCAAACCCACCCGAGCCAGCCGGGAACAGCGGCTGCAATCAAAGCATCTCCACGGGCAGAAGAAGCAGGAGCGGCAGACACCGGGGATGGAGTAAGTCACTCTCGGTGCTTGAATTTAGAATTCCTGTATTGCCCCACCCCTTCACTCTTCCCTGAAATTCACCGATAGTTATAGAGTATATGTATAGTTCCAGGCTCGTCCGCCCATTTATCCCCTTCCTCATCTTTCTGGGCATTCAGGCAGCCCTTTCGGCCCTGGATCTGCCGGTGAACCGTATCCCCGACGATTCCTCCCTGCGCATATCCCTGGCAGATGCCTGGTTTACCGAGGCGCCCTCGGTGGTGCTTAACCGGCGGCGGCAGATTCGGGAATTGCCCGGAGGCGGGCGGGTGGAAGTACGGACCGAAGCGGTGGGGGAAGAGTTCATGGTCATCCTGGCCCGGGAACAGAACGGCGCCTTTACCGGGTGGGCCCAGGGGTCCTGGGTGCTGACCCGCCGACGGGACGATGGCCGCAGCTTGCGGATACGGGTGTTCCCCCAGAGCGATTTCAATACCTACGTCCAGTTCAGGCCCTTTTCCGCGGATAAGTGCGTCATGGATGTGGTGGTCTACAATTCTTATATAGTGGATTCCCTGCCCCTGGCGCTTCCCTTTGAGCGGCTCTACGTGCTGCCCCTGGAGGAGGTCCTGGGTCTGGCAAAGGACAAATTTCCCCGGCGCTACTTTGAGCCCCAACTGGGGGCCTACCGGGATATCAGGACCTTTATCAATGAACTCCGGGAGCACATCCCTGAGCTGAGCTTCCGGGACGATGGCGCCCTGGATGATCAGGGGCAATACGTTTTCATCAATGACCTGAAAGCCCAGGACGGAGAGGCAGGGCTTAATTGTTCCGGGTTTGCAAAATGGGTGGTGGACGGCCTGCTCAGGCCCCTTACGGGGGAGCGGCTTTCCATTGCCCCCCTGAAGGCGCCTTTCGGGAAACGAGGGTCCAGCTTTACCGAGCCCTACGAGGCGCTGCGGGACCCTTTCTTCGGTCTTGACTGGACCCGGAACCTGGCTTCCGCTGCGGGGCGGGCACTTCTGGACCCGGCCTTTGGGGAACTGCCGGAAATTGAGGTGCAGGACGCCCCCTTCTCTTCGGTGATACGCCGAGAAAAACAGGGGTCGGTGGTCCGCACCTATCCGGGCTACCTTCCGGATGCGGGGTTCGGCATTGACGGGCTCCAGCCCTTGCTCTATACCCTGGCCATAAACGAGCCGGGACGCATCTACCTTGCCTCGGTGAGTGCTGAAATGGACCCGGCACCCCGGATGCGCCAGCATTTCCATGTGGCGGTGCTGATCCCCTACTTTAACGAATACGGCAATTTCCGGGTCGCGGTGTTTGAAAGCGCCGAGGAAACCAGCTTCAATAATTTCAAAACCCGGTACCCCAGCTATTACTCGGTCAATTTAGTCCGCATACCCGTAGAAAGCGCCTTTGATCCATAGTATAAAGATAGTATGAGTAAAATCCACGGGGTTGCCTTTGATTTGGACGGAACGTTTTACCCGAATTATCGGTTTTATGTCCGTCTCCTCCCCTTTATTTTGAAGGAATACAGGTACCTCTGGGCCTTTGGCAAGGCCAGAAACGCCCTGCGGGCGGAATTCCGGGAGGGTGAATTTTACGATCTCCAGGCCCGCCTGATGGGCGACCGGCTGAAGCAGGACTGGATGGCTATCAGGGAGCGGACTGAGCGGATCATTTACCGGGGCTGGGAACCTCTTTTTAAAAAGGTCAAGCTCTATCCCCATGTCCGGGAAACCCTGGGCGTTTTTAAGGAGTCGGGCCTTACCCTGGGGCTGCTTTCGGATTTTCCCCCGGTGCTTAAACTGGAATACCTCGGGCTGGACTCCTTCTGGGACGCGGTGATCTGCTCCGAACATACCAACCGGCTCAAGCCTGACCAAACGCCCTTCCTTGAACTGGCCCGGCAGATGAACCTACCCCCGGAACAGATACTTTACGTGGGCAACAGCGTTCCCTACGATATTGTGGGCTCTAAACAGGCGGGCATGAAGGCCGCCCTAATCGCCACCAATCCCCTGAAATCCCTGCTTAACCGAAGTAAAGCGGATTTTGTTTTTTCCGACTATCGCCAATTACGCAGTTTTGTGTTAGGCTAATAGCAATGATTTTTACGGTTGGAAATCTTTTAACCCTGGGTATAGTTGTCATCGCCCTTATCCTGTTTCGTCAAGTTGACAGGAACAACCGTTCCCTGGACAAGATGCGCAAGTATGGGGAGCACCTCAAAGAAGACCTGGACGGTTTTGTAGCCCAGAAGGAAGCCGCTGTCCGGGACTACGGGGTAGAACTGGATGTGCATCTCAAGTCCGCCAAGGAGCTGATGCACCGGCTCCAGGTGACCGACGAGGATCTGGGAGCCAAAGCTACGGCGGTGGCGAACCTGGATGAAAAAATCAAAACCTACGATTCCACCCTGGGCGAACTGGTCCGCATGACCGTCCGGGTGCAGGAAAATTTGAACCGCATACGGGATGAATCCTCCTTTGTGGAGGGGGTGGGGAAACGGGTCTCGGAGGCCAAGGAAAAGCTCACCCTGGTGGAAAAGGGCCTGGCAGACCTGGGCCGGCATTTTGAGCAGGAGAACGCCGCTTCCCTGGAAAGGGCCGCCGAGTCCATGTTGGGAGAAGTCCGGTCCACGGTGGCGGATCTCAGAGCTGCGGCGGAAACCGTAGAACGCCAGGTGGATGATCACCGGGAGGCGGTGAACAGGGTAGAAAAGTCCCGGACCGAAAACCTTGCGCGGGATATGGAGACCGTGGAAAAAACCCTGCGTGAGGCGGTGGAGCAGGCGGGGCTTCGGGCGGACAAGATGGAAGAGGCCGCCCTGGTTAAGCTTCGGGAACAGGCCATGGAGCGGGTTCAGCGTTTCCAGACCGTGGTGGAAGAAAAACTCAAGGTCTACCAGGAAAGTTCCAAGGCCCGGCTCACGGACATACAGGATCTGGCGAAGACCATCAAGGAAGAGTGGAAGGCTGACTTTGCGGTGATGGACGGTCAGCAGAAAAACAATAAAGAAGAATGGAAACGGGATATCCAGGATCTGAACAGCCAAATCCAAGATAGCCGGGATGACTGGAAGAACCTGGTTGAACAGAGTAGCACAGAAGTACGAAATGTAACGGCCTCGGTGGCCGCCCTGGAAGCTAATACCGCCCGGACCGTGGCAGAGCTTGAGGCCAGGCTGCGGGAACTGGACGGGCAGACCGCCAATGCGGTTACCCTCATGAAGGAGCGGCTGTCCAAAACCATCGAGGATGCAGGGCAAAAGGCCCTGGAAACGGCGGACGCCAAGCTCGGTGAATACCGGGCGGCCCAGGCCCGGGAATTTGAGCGCCTGGGTTCCCTGTCTGAGGACGGGGCCAAGCTGGATGCGGAACTGCGCCGGTATATGCAGGAAACAGAAAACCGGGTGCGCTCTGACTTTGCCCTCTTTGAGCGGGATTTTGCCGGTACCCGGAATGCGGCAGCTGCGGAATTTGCTTCGGGAATGGACGCGCTCAGGGCGGAAGTCGCGGGGCTTGAAAAGGAACTGACCGCTCTCAAGGCGGATGCCTACGACCGGGTATCGGACAAACTCAAGACCTTTGAGGACGAATTTGCCGCAGACCTGTTCCGCCGCCGGGATGAATTCGACACCCGGCTCGGCAAGTGGAAGGATAGCCTGGACTCAGAACTGACCGGGCTTGCCGAAGAATCCCGGGAGGGTCGGCGCAAACTGGAGCAGAATTTCGAGGACGAACTCCAGCGCCGCTTTGCCGACGAGGACGCTCGGATGGTATCCGAGCTTGAGCACCTTAAGGCCGAAGCGGGGGCCTTTGAAGAGGGGATACGAAACCAGTTAGCCCAAGCGGATGAAACCCTGGGGACCCTGAAGGATCAGCTTGATCGGAACCTGGATGATGCCCGCCTGAGCGCCGAATCCTCGGTCAAGGCGGAGCTCGGCCGCTTCTCCCTTTCCATGGCGGAAACCCTTAAGCAGTACCAGCGGGAAATCGAGGAGGATCTCCGGAAGATTTCCGCCCAGGTGGAATTCCGCAGCGGCGAATTCGGGGAACTCCTGGACGAATCCCGGCGGAACATCGACGAATGGCAGGGCAAGTTCGCCGGCCAGATGCGGGACCTGGACGTTTCGGTGGACGAATACCGCCGCAAAGTCCGGGACCTTGGGACCGAAAACGATGAGCGCATTGCAACGGTTCGCACAGCTATTGAAAACATCCGGGAAGAAGCCGCCACCCAGCGGAGCGAAGCCTTTACCCATACCGGCGAGCAGGTAAAGGTGTTGGATGCAGCTATCAAGGACGCTGACCGGCGGATCAAGGAATTCCAGGCCCAGACCAAACTCTTTGAACAGGCGGATCAGCTAAAAACCGATTTGGAACGGAAAATCGAAGATATGCGCAGTGATATGAGCGGCCTTGAACAGCGCCGGGCCGAAGCTGCGGAGCTGGAGATCAAATTTGTCAAGATAAAACGCCTAGAAGAAGATGTGGACGCCAAGATGGTAAACTTCCAGTCCGAAAAACGCCGCATCGAACTTATGGAGGCGGACTTCAACCGCCTGCTTCAGACCTCCCAGTCGGTAAAAGAAAAACTCGCCCAGGTTTCCGCCACCGACGACACCCTCCAGGCTGTCCAGGTGCAGATACGCCGCCTGGAAGATGCCCTCAGCGATACTGAGGAAAAGTACCAGCGCATAGAAAAGAAAAACCAGACCCTGGAAGAAACCAATTCGGGTATTGATCAGAACTTCAGGGCCCTGCAGGAAGCAGAAAAGACGGTGCAGCGGGTGAACCTGGACATGCAGCGGCTTACCGAAGAGGAAGCCTCCCTCCGATCCTCCATAGAAAAACTTGTCGCAGAGAACAGCAAAGCTAAGGAAGCTGCGGAAAAAATTTCCTCTCTGGACGAACTCCTGAGCGCCGTGGAAAGCCGCATGGAAAAACTACAAACCGTCCGGGAATCCCTGGCCAAAGCGGAGACCCGGTTTCAGGAAATCAACAAGAGCGCCCAGGAACAGTTTAAGTTCATGGCCGCCCTGCTCAAAGACGAGGAGCCGGGCAAGAGACGGAAAGAACGGGGCGCCCCCCCCATAGGCTCACGGGAAACGGTAATCCGGCTGAAGCAGCAGGGCTGGTCGGTCGAGGAGATTGCCAATACGATGAAACTTGCGGTGGGTGAAGTGGAGCTGATCCTGGAAATGGGGAACCGGGGGGTCTGAGTCCCTACCGCTCCGTGGTAACCCCCACCCGCCTGCAAAGCCCGGGCATCACGCACCGGGAGCAAAAGGGGCTTATGGGCCTGCAAACCCGCTGGCCGTATAACACCAACAGTATATTTATCCGCTTCCAGTATTTTTTCGGTAGTATTTCCCGGAGTATCATTTCTGTTCCTTCCGGGTTCTTCGATTCCAGAACCCCCAGGCGGTTACTAATTCTGTGCACGTGCACATCCACGCAGATCCCATCCATGTCAAAGGCCTCGGTCAGGACCAGGTTGGCAGTTTTCCTGCCTACCCCGGGCAGGGCCAGGAGAAGTTCCATGTCCGCCGGAACCTGCCCCTTATAGCTTTCCATAAGAATGGCGGCTATTTTTTGCAGATTTTGCGCCTTGGTATGGTAGAAGCCCACCGGGTAAATAAGCTTTTCAATTTTTTCAGTTGTAAGGCCCAGGAGCGCCTCTGGGGTAGGGGCCTTTTCCAGCAGCGCCTGTGACCGGCTTAGTGTCACCTCGTCCTTGGTACGCAGGCTCAGTATCGTTGATGCCAGTACTGCCCAGGGATTGCGCCGGTACCGTTCCGCCACGGTGGTCACTGAGGGGTCACCCTGTGCAGGCGCAGTCTGCCGGCCTTTTCCCGGCTTTGCACCGCTTGTGCCTGCGGTATGTTCCCGGCCAACGCTTTCCACCGGCAGCTCCCCCAGTTGTGCGTCCTTCCTCCACTTTTCCAGGGCTTTCACGATTGCGTCCCAGTCCGGCTTGGTTCCGCCGGCCTTCCCTTTTTTATTCACGGTCCCCATATACGCCGCCTTACCGTTCCAAAAGACATACTGCCAGGGCTTCCACCGCCAGCCCCTCGCCAATGGGTCCCAAACCCTCGCCGGTTTTCCCCTTCACAAAAACTAATTCAGCAGAAACCCCCAATGCCTTTGCCAGGGACTCCCGTATCTGTTCGCGCCAGGGCAGGACCTTTTGCCTTTCCGCGCTCACCACGCAGTCCAGGTTCACCAACTGCCACCCCGCACCCCGCACCAGTTCCCAGGCCGCTTGCAACAAGGCAATAGAATCCGCGTCCTTCCATTTTGTTTCTGAAGGGGGAAACAGTTCCCCGATATCCCCCAGGGCTGAGGCCCCCAGCAGGGCGTCAATCACCGCATGGGCCAGCACATCCCCGTCAGAATGCCCCAACTCCCCCAGATCCGAGGGAAGCTCCACTCCCCCCAGGAGGAAGCGCCTCCCGGCAACCAGTTTGTGCAAATCCTTGCCCACACCAATTCTAAGCATGGAGGTCCTCCGGAAAGGTAATCTTTTTGTTCTCGACTGAACCTTCCACCACCGCTACAGGGCCGATAAATTCCCCCCAGACTTCCGCATCATCGGTGTATTCGTAGTGTTCCCGCAACTCCCGCTCCGCCGCCTGTTCGTGGGCCCGCAGTATCTCCGGGAAGGCGAAGCCCTGGGGCGTCTGGGCGGCCCCCACGGAAGAACGCCTGAGGTGGCGGGTCACAACACCTGATTCATCAAATTCCTTGGGAGTTTCGGTCAGGGGAAGCAGGGGGACCGCCGCCCGGCGCTGCATCGCCGCATCAATGGTGCGATTTATAAGGGCCGCATCCACCCAGGGCCGGCCCCCATCGTGGATCAGCACGAAAGCCGGGTTCCAGGCTTCAATCAAGGCCAGGGCGTGGTGTACCGAAGCGCGCCGGGTGGACCCCCCGGGCACAAAGAATATCCGCAGCCGCCCCCCCGGCGCCAGGAGGCCGGCAGGCAGGGCCGCGCGGGCGGCAGCCTCCCCGGTTTCGGCGCTTGCCGGAAGCTTTCCGGGGTGTTCCCCCGGCACAGTAATAACGATAAGCCCGATACGCGCAATAGCCGCAAAGGCCCCCACCGCCGCCCCCAGAACAGTCAGCGGCTTCCCCGCATCATCGGTAAAGCCGGGACCCAGGGGGCGGTACTCTTTCTTGAGCCCCCCGCCCATGCGGCTGGAAGACCCGGCAGCGGTGATGACCGCAGCAATGGCGGTATCCATGGCAAACGGTTATTTGGATTCCAGGCGGGCAAAAATCATGGATTCCACCTCATCCTTAGGCTTGCGGAGGGAGTAGGCAACCTCGTCTTCCAGCAGTTTCAGCGCCGAATCGTAGAGTTTCCGCTCCAGGATAGGCAGCTCCTTGACCTTGCTCCGGTGATAGAGGGATCGGACTATGGAGGCGATATCCATGACGCTGCCCTTCTTGAGAAGGTCCAGGTTCATCTGATACCGGAGTTTCCAGTCCGAAGGAATAGGCTCGTAATCCTCGCTGATCAACTCCAGGGCCTTCTGAGCCTCTTCCTTAGGCACAATCGCCCGAATCCCCAGCCGCTCCGCTTTGTCCACCGGAACCATGATGGTCATATCGGACACTTCCAGGTATATAACATAGTAGGGGATTTTTTCGGTCTTAAAATCTTTTTCCTCGATTGAACGGATAACCCCAACCCCCTGGCTGGGATATACCACCTTCTGCTCAACCTGGAATGTCTTTACGCTTAACTTGTTCATTATCGCTTAGTATATACCAAAAACAGGCAAATGTGAATGGGGTATACCGCATTTAACACCTGGGGGTTTAAAAAAAGGCCCTGGTATGAGCCAGGGCCTTTGGGGTCAATCTAGAGTTCCTTCAACAGGCTAGGGTTCAAGGTGATAGCCATCAAAGGTGAATACCGTAGACACACCCTCCCGAATATGAACGGCTTTCCAGAAGTACAGTGTCTTTCCCCCGTACCAATGGTCATCCCTGGTTGTACGGACAGCAACACGGTAGAGCCCCGGTTTTAAGTTAAAAGTTATCGAACTATTTTGCGGTACCCCAAACGTAGTGCCATCATGCCAATTCTCCAGTGTACCCGCATTAGTAGAAGACTGCGGCGGTACGTATTGGTTCATCGAAAGGACATTCGGTATTTTGCCGGATCGTGATGATGAAGTTTTTTTGTTTGATGGGATTGCTGTTCCTGCTGCCAGTTCAATTTGATCGGTGTTCGGCACATAGCCTGCTTTCCAGTCGATGTATGCAGTATAAAGCCCTGAATTAACGTCGGTTAAAGCAACAACTTTTTCAGCTTCGGCGTAATTTGAGATAAGTATCTCTTGAATCGGGATATGGCCCTTTGTGCTTTCACGGTTAATGATAGTTACCGAACCCACGGAGGCCGTGATATCCCGCAGTGCCGTCGGCGTGGTGTACTCCGGATATGACTCCCAAGTTGTATCCTTAAGTCTGACGATGGTCAAAACATCGATGTAGGTATTTATCTTTATGGACTCATGATAAACTGTCGAACTGCTATTGTTGCTGCGATAAATATGGACATACATTTCACCGGGTGGGACTTCCATTTCATCGGTTTCCTCGTTGGTCGCAAGGTACGGGGTAGAATTGTGGAGCTTGTTGCGCACAGCGGATTTTGTCATGTCCGACAACCCGCCGAGGCGCGTCGCGTCCCCGCCGTAGTCAAACCAGGGCTTATTCTCATGGGCAGCATCAGCCGGATGAAGCGTATCATCCGATGAACGATTGGTGGCTAACACCGCATAGATTTTATTTTTGCCCGTATTCACTACCTTTAAATACGCCCATTGATGCGGAGCAATTACAGGCCCTGTTATCTTGCCTTTGTTGTTGGGATCGTCCGTGTTATTCTTCGGTTCGTCTTTTATAGTTGTTTCACCAAACGGCGGGGTTGTACCGATAACAACGGTATTTTTAGGCTCGGTATCCCAATTAGTCGGGTTCCCAGGATCCTCATCATCGTTAGAGGCATTGAACCACAAAGGATTACCCGGCCCTATTGGCTTTGTTGGATCATAGTACCCCATACGCACCTTATAGGTTCCCCGCGAAGGGACCTGGTAGTAATAAGTTTGGCCGGGGGCAAGGGGAGGATTGATAAATACCAGGCCGCTGGGGTTTGGCTCCATGGCGGTCTGGGCGCTGCCGGGTACTTGGTACACGTTAATTACATTAATGTTTGTGTTCGTGTAATCATTTCTGACAGCTATATAATAGGAGGCGCCGGACTGGGTGTCTCCGGTCTTGCCGGGGTTATTATTGGCCCCGGAATAATCCGTGGATTTATCCTTGTTTGTTTCACCAAAATTGGGATCAGTCCCCACAGTAATCTCATCCGTGGGTTCCGTCCAATCGGCCGGATGATCCGGGTCGTCGTCATCACTGGGAGCGTTGTACCAGAACGGATTGCCTGGCCCCGGTGGCAATGATGGATCGTAGAACCCCATCCGTACCTTGTATTTACCGGTGGTGGGGACTTTGTAATAGTAGATATCCCCAAAGTAAAGGGGCGGCGTAATTACTACTATCCCTGTGGGATTCGGGGCCAGTGTGGTAGTACCGCCGGGGGCGCTTTCAGGCATTTGATATACGTTGATTGCATTAACAATTGTGTCTTTGTATTGATTTTTGACAACTATGTAATAGGAGCCTTTTGTGTCGGTTGGAGGGGTAGTCCCGCCGCCGCTATTGCCGCCGTCAGATTGCAATTCTATAGTGGCTGTTTCGCCTTCTTTTACAATTTTTTCACTTTGCCCAAGCCATGCAGGGGTTTTATTACCCCCCTTATAGCCTAACTCAACTTTATATTTTCCAGCATGAAGGGCTAATGTAATAGAATCTCCTACTCCCCCCGCAGTCGCCGGTGGTTTAAGCGCCGGATCCAGCGTAAAGGTCAGTTCGTTTGTGGGGTTCTCGGAACTGATTGCAGGTAAATCTTTGGTAGAACCATCAGGCCAGGCGAGGTAGGTTACTTTTATTATGTCAACCGGGTAGTTGCTGTTATTGGTAATTTTCAGATGCCCCCAGCCCGGTAAAGCATTGGGAGTAGTACCATCGGTATCGGTTCCCGGGGTAGTAAGGTCACCGGATTCAGGGTTATTTGGGTTATTTGGATTCCATTCCGGGTACTCCGGGTCATAGCCGGGCTCGTCAGGAAAATTCGGATCGTTATGTCCGCCGGTCTTCCACCACAAGGGGGGCTGGAATTTAGTACCCGTATCCAGGATTTTACCATCCGGTTCAACCGAACCGGGTTCAACCGAAACAGGCTCTACACTTGAATAATAGATCCCATCTTCACTGATGGACACCTCATAGTTTCCGGCGGGCAGGGATAGTTCTTTATTGTCCCCGGTCCCAACATCTGCGGGGATGACCTTATAGGTCCCATCGGGGTATTTGATCCGGATAAAATGGATGGTTTGACCTTCGGTGTCGTTTTCGATCGTTAGTTTGCCGTTATCCTCCGGGTCCGGCGTGACGTAGATAATTTCCCCGGGTTTCGTAACTATGACAGTTTCTGTCATTGTTATTAGCTCATTAGGAAAATCGACTGCTGGGCCCAAACCAGTTTCGCAGGAAATAAGAGCCCCTGCGGCGAAAACTATGCCAAAAATAGCCAGAATCACACTAGCTTTCGGCCCTCTGTCCATGACACATGATAAAAATTTTTTTCCTTTCATAGGTTCTCCTTTTTTATAATACCAGGCTAGCAGCACAGATGTTTTTAATAGTGTTATGCTCGGGTACATACCCCTCATAACAAATACTTTTAAGAAATATAGTACCATGCTCCATCTTTTTCAATAAATCCTGGGTATTTTTTTCAGAAAAATATCCCTATCCTTCAATAACCGTCTTTTTCTCCCAGGTACCCCGAACCCAGCGGGTCAGATAAAAACTGCCCCGGACGATAAAGTCGCCCCCCATGGCGAGCCACACCCCCAAGGGCCCTATACCAAAGGTATAGGACAGGAGGTAGGCGGCGCTGACCCGGACGGTCCACATGGAAATGACCGCCACGATCATCACAAACCGGGCATCCCCGGCAGCCCGCAGCGCGTTGGGCAGGCCGAAACTCATGGGCCAGCCTATGGCCATGGAAATACAGTGCACTCGCAGGAATGTTTTTGCCAATTCGTGGGCCTCCGGGCTCAAATTAAATAGGCTCACCATGTTTTCCATGAAGATATAGATAGTCCCGCTAATGATAAAAAGGGTGATGTAGGAGAGCTTCATTATTTTTGCAGTATTCCGTTTGGCGGATACATAATCACCGGCACCGATACATTGCCCAACAATAGTAATAAGGGACAAACCAAAGGCCATGCCGGGCATAAGCGAAAAGGAGTTGACCACCCCGGCTATGGCATTCCCCGCCATGGCGGAGGTGCCGAAGCTGGTAAAGATCCGCTGGGTAAGGAGCCTGCCGAGCTGGAACATGGAATTTTCCAAGCCGCTGGGGATACCCACATTCAGAATGATACGGATCATGGGAGGGATAAACCGGATTTTAAGCAGCCCCGCCAGGGAGACCGCGCCCTGCCGGTTTCTGACGAGCAAAACTGTGGTAACCCCAGCGGCAACGATCCTGCTTATCAGAGTGGACAGGGCCGCCCCGACGACTCCGATACGGAGGCCGAAGATAAAAAAGGCATTCCCCCCCACATTCAGAATATTCACCAGCAGGGCGATACGCATGGTTACCCGGCTGTTCCCCATAGCCCGGAACAGGGCGGCGTTGGCGTTATACACCGCCAGGGCAGGATAGGAGAGGGCGGTTATCAGAAAATAAACCGCCGCCGCATTCAGCACATCCTCCGCAACCTTGCCGTAGAGGAGTGTGATAATCTGCCGCCGCCAAATCATGCCTATTACCATGACCACCAGGGAGGCTGCGGTAACAATATAGACAAGCTGTTTCGCCGCGGAGCCAGCGTTTTGGCTGTCCCGGCGGCCTATGTACTGGCTGACCACCACCGAGCCCCCGGTACAAAGGGCGGTAAAGACGATAATCAGCAGATTATTGATATTATCAACGATATTAACCCCGGAAACCGCAAATTCCCCCACGGAACTTACCATTACCGTATCCGCCGCCCCCATGGTAACGGCGAGGATCTGTTCTATAATAAGGGGCCACAGGAGGCGGAAAATCGCCCGGTTGTTCCACTTTTCAGCCATGGATGAAATCAAAATGTATACCTTTACATAAGGCTACTCCTTATGTGAGGTTCTTGCTAGATAGGCAAAGGAGGCTCATTTGGGCACTCCCCCACCAGTCTAGGATCAGATGATAGACCATATTGGAACAAATTGTTCATAAATTACTTGACACATAGCCTTGAATAATACATAGTAAATATATGGTATTAATAATATATAATATCATAAAAAGACAAAAAATGACTAATAAGTCCGGGAGCTTAACATGAATGTAGTAATAATTGGCGGAAACGAGTGCATGGAATGTCGATATAAATGTATATGTAAAGAATATAGCTGCAAAGCAAAGGTTTTTACAAAACTTGAAGGCCACTTACTTGAGCGTATTGGGAATCCGGACTTAATTGTCCTTTTTACCAATCCGGTTGCCCATGATATGGCCTGGGCTGCAAGAACCAAGGCAGCCCAAGCCAATATTCCCCTGGTACAGTCCCACTGCGGGAGCGGTACTGCGCTGAAGAATATTTTGAAAAATCAAATAGGATCCGGCGCATAGAATAGAAAGCTTGGCCCCTAGCGCTCAAACAGGGATTTGAGTTCCTGGTGACTCATCCGGGCAAGCCAGGATTCCCCGGATGAGACGGTCATATCCGCCAGTTCCTTTTTGCTTGAGATCATGGCGTCTATCTTTTCCTCAAAGCTGTTTTTAGTGATGAATCGGTGCACAAAAACGTTGCGCTTCTGGCCTATCCTGAAGGCCCGGTCGGTGGCCTGGTTTTCCACCGCCGGGTTGTACCAGAGGTCGTAGTGGATCACCCGGCTTGCGGCGGTGAGGTTGAGCCCCAACCCGCCGGCCTTGAGGCTTACCAGGAGGAGCCGGGAAGCGGGATCGTTACTAAAACTGGCCAGGGTTTCGGACCGGGCTTTCTGGGTCATGCCGCCGTGGTAGACCAGTACCGGCTCGCCCAGCTCTTCCAGAATGATCCGGGAAAGGCAGTCCAGGGTTTCCACATACTGGCTGAAGATTAGGGCCTTTTCCCGGCCTGCGAGGATCTCCTCCAGCAGGGCCTTGAGGAGCTGGGCCTTCCCCGAAAGGGCGGAGACCGCGGGGCTTTCCTTGTCATAGACCCGGGGGTGATCGCAGATCTGTTTCAGCGCCGTGAGCAGGGACAGTACCAGTGCGGGCCGTTCCTTGGGATCGATCTTCGCCGACTTCTCCATGATTTCGCTGACCATGCCCTCGTATAGGGCGGCCTGTTCTTTTTCCAGAACTGCGTATTCATTGGTTACGATCTTGTCCGGCAGGTCCTTGATGATGGTCTTGTCGGTCTTGAGGCGGCGCAGCAGAAAAGGCGCGGTGATCCGTTTCAAGGAATCGGCTTTTTCCTGGTTTCGCAGAACTTCTATCGGATAGCGGTACTGGTCCTTGAATTCCTTGGGGCTTCCCAAGTAGCCAGGGAGTATAAAATCAAAAAGCGATCGAAGATCCTCTAGCCGGTTTTCCACCGGGGTCCCGGACAGGGCAAGCCGGTAAAGAGGCCGCAGTTTCTTTACCGCCCGGGAGATGCCTGTCTCGGTGTTCTTCATCAGATGGGCTTCGTCCACGATGAGGAGGGAAAACACTTCCTTCTGCAATTTTGCGCTGTCCCGGGCTGCTGTTTGGTAGGTAGTGAGAAACACATCCCGGCCGGCTTCAAGCTTCCTGCCTGTTCCGTGGTAGCGGCTTACGGCCAGTGATGGTGCGAACCGTGAAAGCTCCTGTTCCCAGTTCTCCAGTAATGCTGCGGGGGCCACAATAAGGCAGCGATTCCCCAGGAGGCCGTCCTCCTTGAGCCTGAGCAGTACCGATATTGCCTGGATGGTTTTTCCCAGGCCCATGTCATCCGCCAGAACGCAGCCGAAACCCGCCAGGAGGAGAGAGCAAACCCAGTTATAGCCCCGCTTCTGATAGGGCCGCAGGGTTGCTTTCAAGGAAGGCGGCGGGGAAAAGCGGCGTTCTTCAAAAAGTTTTTTGACGATCTCCCCTGCATCAAATGAGAGAACACTGTCCCCGGCAAAATGGGCCTTGAGAAAATCCATGGCGCCCGGTTCGCCGGTCTTCGCCTTTTTAAGAAGTGCCGCCAACTCATCTGCGTTGAGCCGGACAAAGCCGTCCCGGAAGCGGATCAGGTCCCGCTTTTGTTTCAGAAGCTTTTCAAATTCTTCAATAGAAAGGATACTGTCCCCCACCGCTACCTGCCATTCCCAGTCCAACAGGGAATCAAGCCCCAGGAAGCTGACCATGCCGCCCCGGTCCTTGCCCGTCCCCTTGAGCACGAGTCGGGGCTTGAGTTCCCGGTGCAATGACTTGGGTAGGTCCACCCCAATCCCCAGCCGGGTAAGCAGGGGCGAGGCAGATTCCAGAAATTCAGCCAGCCGTTTTTCAGAAAGGGGAACCTTTTTATGGACCAACAGGGATCGTATTTCCGGGAGATAATTGGAAAGCGCCATGGGAGATCGGAGCGCCCCCAGGGTATCGATTTTCATGCCCCCGGGAAGCTTTTTAAGCGAGGCGATCTTCATCAGGGGTATCCTGGCAATCTCCCCGGGGCCTTCAATAAGAGCGTCCATGGAAAGGGTGTAGGTATCCGATTCGGCGAGAACTTCTGTTGAATTTCCCGATAGTTTTCCTGCGGAAGATCCGGCATCTTCCATCAATTTCCGCGGGGCATCTCTCACGGTGAACCGATACTTCCAGGCAGTAAAGTCGATATGGAGCACCGACAGCCACCGATCTATGGAAACCGGGAGACTCCGCAGGGCCGGGGAAGAAACCCCCATGCTTGCGCCCTGGAAAAAAAGGGCCAGCAGTTCCTTATATTCCCGGCTTCCAGCCCTTGCCCGAAAGGCAAAGTAATTCCGCTTGACCCATTCTCCCATGAAGGCCGAGCTGAGAAGATCCACCACGCTCCGGCCCGAAGCCTTGGCCTCCCCTTTGTCCGCCATCGCAGTTTTTTTGTCCGGCACCGCAAGCTTTTTCCCGACAGTGACTCCCCTACCCCGCTTCGTCGATTTCTCGTCATGGTCCTTGAAAGACAGCATTCCTGTTTCCAGGGAAGCCAGGGCGTCCAAGGCCTGACCAATCTGGGGCAGGGTTTCGTAGGGCTTCCAGATGATCCGCAGTATCCCATCCTTCAGGAGGACAAAGGGAATAAAGGCGCAGGAACGGGCCGCCTGCCCTAGAAACCTAAAGAGGTAAAAAAGAAAGGTATAATCCCCAGTCCCGTCATCGGAAGAAAAATTATCAAAGCTCTGCCAGACCTCGAAAAGGGTATGCCGGGTCTTTTTCCCCAAGATGTCCGTTTCCTCAAGAAAGACATCCTCCCCCGGGCCGGGGTTGGGACAAAGCACGGCCCAGCGGGACCTTGAATAGCGGTGCTCCGTATCACCATCATTATTGCCGTCACCGACGCTGGTTTCATCGGCACCGATGAAATCGGCACTTTCCCAGGGGCTAAACCGGGCCGCCCGGTGGTAAAACTCCGCCATGCTAAGGGCAAAGTCCCGGTCCCCAAAAGGCGGCTTGGGTGGCAAAAGGGAAACAATAAGTTCCGCGCAATGGGGTATCTCCGCGAACAGGGCCGCAGGAATGGTGCCAGCGACGTCAGGCGTAGGAATGGTGTCAGTCACCTTTTTAGGCGGCAGGGCTGCGGTTACTGTAAAAGGGGCGGGCAAGTTCAGGGCCACGGATTGGCCGAACCGGGCTTCCAGGTCCATGCCCCGGAGACGAAAGAGGAGCCGGGGGTCTGCGTCCACTTCACGGGCAATGATGTAGTAGAGGGCCGCCATGTGCTTGCAGGGGTCCCCGTAGTCAGGGCAGCTGCAGGACCGCTTCATGTCCCGCCAGCGTTTGGGGATCAGGCTGATCCCTTCGGCCTTGAGCTTTTCCAGGAATTCCTCAGGCAGTTCCCCTGCGGCGATCCGGGCAAGGAGGCCGGGATCATCCTCGATCATCCGATACAGCTGCTCCCGTTCATTGAGCGCGGGGAACACAATCTCTACCCGGTAAAAGGGGCGGTAGTTCCCCTCCACCTCGGCCGATGCCTTGCCCTCCTCAAAGTCCAGGGACAGGACCCGCCCGGTATTAGCGTAGGTCTTACCACGATCCAGCCGTGCGCCCATCTCGTAACTATTTAAGACCTCGATAAACCAGGCGCCCCAGGGGGTTACGCCGTATTTAACCTTTGCCATGGGGATATAATTATCTGTTTTTGGGGAATTGGATAGAGTCCCCTGAGGCGGCTTGTCATTTTTCGGTGTCTACACAAAAGCGGCGTGTACTATGTACTGGCTGACCATTAACGGACAGCCAGTACATATAGATAGCTTCCTCGGTTAAAACTTATACCCTACCCCAATCCCAACTTCTAAAACATCTTTGTTGAGAGTACCGGATACGTTGTAAACTTCCAAGTTGAGAGGCGCGGGGGCGTATTGGCTCACGGAATAATCCACCGGCAGAGAGTGGCTGTACAGGAAAGACAGGATCAGATCCAGGCCGTTCTTGAAAGCATAGGAGCCGCCCAAGCCGCAGGAAATTGAATCCAGGGGAGGGCTCGCGCTCGCATTCAGCAGGGTATGCGAATCGTTAAAATATTTGTCCTTTGCGCCGGATTCGGTGTACATAACCCCCAATCCTACCTTAATCGCCTCAGTAATTTTATAGGATCCCCCCAGGGCTACTTCCCAGCCTGTATCGAAGTAGTCATTTATATCCCCGTCTTTTGTCCCGGTCGAATCAAAGGTCTTACCCAGATTGGCAAGGGAAAGCAGGTAAATAGTCCCCGAAAGGGAAACGCCAAGACTGTCGTTCACCTGATATTCCGCGCCCAGGGCTATGAGATGGGGAAGGTTCTGGTTGAACTTGGTACCGTCCACTATGCCGCTTTTGGCAAGAAGTGATTTTCCTGCTGTCGCAAGCGTTCCGTCCAATTTTTTTTCATTGTATTTAAATTCAAGATCCGTTTCCATTTCGTATCTGAGGCCGATGGTAAGTCCATCAATGGGCCGCAGATCAACTCCGACAATGGGCGTAACACCCAGGGCGGAATATTCATATTCACCGCTAAGATAGTACCCAGGGCCATAGGAAGCCTTGAGGGAAAAACCCCGCTGGGGTATAACCAAACGGGCACCCAGGCTTAGGGACATCAAATCGCCCAGGAAAGAATAGGCTCCCCCTAAGCCAACCCCATAGTATATGCTGGAGGCGTTAAACTCTTGGGACTGGAGGGCGCCAGTAGTAACGGGCCCACCCTGAGCTGCCGGCAACGACCACAGCGAAGCCCTCAGTGCATTAAGGGCAAAGGTGGAACCTGCGGTACCATCGCCCCATGCAAGGTCCCCGCCGCCTGCGGGAATCCCGGCTTGCAGGTAGATCGCCAGTTTGCCCGGCCCGATGTCGCCAAAATTATACGCCCCATAGAGATTGGGAATCGCCGGGGTCAGAAGCTCCGGCTCAAGGGTCTTCTTCACGACACCCCCAAAAGGGTCTGCGCCAAAAATACCGGCTCCAGCTATTGCTCCGGGCGTAAATTTTGAATCCTTGTTGCTATAAAACTTGAACAGGGTCTGGTTGCTCAGGTCGAGGCTCAGGCCCCGGGGCAAGAAAGCGGTACCCGCTGGGTTGTAGTTTACAATATCCGCCGCATCGGTAGCCGCATTCCGTGACAGGGAGAACAGCCACCGGGCGCTCTGGTTGGTCAGGTAATCCAAACTACCTGCAAACAGAACCGACGGCACCAATAGGGCCAATAATAACAATACGCATAATGTCTTTTTCATAGATACATCTCCTTCTAAAAAGAATCACATTTATAAAAGGATTACATAAACGAAAAAAACCGTCAAGGTGTCTTTATATAGTGGCTGCAGCTGCAACCTGCTTAAGATGTTGTGGTAAAAAACTATAGGGGGTTCTTTCATAGAAATAATAGCAGCAAATAGTGTATAAATATAAAGAACGGTCAATACACCTAACGAAACTGTCTTACCCCGATTGCTTGCCCTCGTTTTCCTGAAAATACTCGTGTTCCTTCCGCACCTCCCGGATCAGTGCCTTTATCTTCCACTCCAGATTGGTCGGTGTGGTGGTGGTAAAGGCGATGCTCCCGGGATCGATCCCCGCTTCTCCCGCAGCGCTCTTCACCGCCCGGACCACAGCCATCAGCGCATCCCCGTCAAACCCGTGCAGTAATACTACCGGATCCCCGTTTACCGCAGGTTTTTCCTTATTTCCCATTCCTCGTCTCCTCCTTCCTCGCTCCTCATTATCACACCGGCAGCTTCCGTATCTCCACCCCCAGTTTGGCCGCCGCTTTCTCCGCCTCTACAGTCCCGGCAATTACCGTAGGTATGCCCCGGCCCTGTTCAGCAGCGGCAGCGGCGATCCGTTTTGCTGCGGCGCAAAGCTCCTCCGCAGTGATTGAAACCATGGATTGCAGCTTGTTTGCCCGGTGCGCATCCTCAAAGCCATAGAGGAAGCGAAAAAAATCCGAAAGTCCTTTTTCGGCGCCGGTTCGGGGCCGGGTTTCCTTGGCAAAACTGCCAATCACCGCCTTGGTCAGGGCTTCCTCATCCGGAGCGTCCTTTGCCGTTGCTTCAAGGATGCCCGGAAAGGCTTCCAAGGAACGGAGTGGGCTTGGGTCGCGGTAGGTGGAAAGGGAAAAAGTTCCTTCCGCCAAATCAGGGTGGGCAAAGGCCCCATAAGCTCCGCCTTTCATGCGTATTTCCTCCCAAAGCGCTCCGGTGGAAAGTTGGTGGGCCAATACCGATTCTATGCCCGGCCTGGGGCTGTTCAGGAAAGAACCAGCCAGGGTTACTGCAGCAAAACCTACCTGAAGGGAAGAAGAGGACAGGACTTCTGCCTTTGGGGTGTTGGCGTCACTTTTGAGCCGATCGAAGAAAGGCGTTCCTTCCGCAGTAACACTGTTCCGGGGCCGGGGGGCGCCAAAGCTGCTGAAAGTTTCCGCTATGCCCTTTATTGCGCCCTGTATGGCACCGGCGTTTCCGGTGATATTTGCCAGCAGCCCTGCGCGGCTTACCAGGGTATCCCGTATGCGGATGAGGGTTTTGCAGATTTCCGCAGTATCCGTGTCGGCAAAGGTATGAACCGTCTCAAGCTGGGAAATACCGTTCCAGATTTCCTCCACCGCATGGGAGCGGGAAAAGAGGCGGCTTGAGCGGCCCATGGCGTAGCTGTGCCCCCCAGGCGCCAGGCTTGAATCGGTATCGTTCTTCATTTCCAGGACCAGGTCCCGGATGCGCCGCTGATCGGAAAAATCCGCCTCAGTAATGATGCGCCGGGCCAGATCCAGAGACTCAGGTATCTTTTCATCCAGGGCTTTGAGCCGGAAGCAAAGCCAGTCACGACCGCGCAGATCCAGTGTTCCTGTGGGAAGCGCCGCAGAACGGGAAAAGCCCGGCAAACAGGAGCCAGTCTGGAGGGTACCGTAGAAGGCCCCGGTGGTACGGGCCAGAAGGCTGGAAACCGCGCCGTAGTCCATCCCCGGCAGGCCCAGGGATACTACGCAGCGGGAGAAGAGGGGGAACCAGGGGTAGTCGGCGCTTTCCAGAATGTCCAGGGGGAAGGCAAGGTCCAGGTAGCTGATACCGTTGGTGAAAATTTCATGGGCTACTGTGGGTATGCCCTTTGCATCCAGGATTTCCCGGGGGACCTTTTCGATTTCCGGGACCAGGTCCTTCCGGGAAAGGTGGGGGATGGTGGCTAAAGCTTCGGGGCTCTCCCCTTCGCTCTGAAGTTTTTCCAGAGCCTCGGCTTTTTCCAGTATGTCCCGCCGCTCGGTTTCTGAAAGGGCCGCCTCTTTTTTTGTTAGTGCTTCCGCCAGGGCAGCATCCTTCTTTTCCTGAAACCCTTCCTCGGGGTCCACCGAAACCAGTGCCCGGTGGGGATTATGCAGCAAATAAGTTTCGATGAGTTTTTCAAAGTACCGGCTGTCTTCGGCAAAGCGGCGTTTTAGCTCGGTGAAGGCCGGGACAAAGAGCAGGCTGTCCCAGGGCCGCTTTTCCCGGGACAGTTCCGGAGAACCGAGGTGGAGCCAGGACCGGAGTGCGCGGCGCATCCACACCAGGGAGTAAGGCCCCCCGGACCGGCGTATCTCCCGGTTTGAAAATTCCATGGACAGCAATGCTGCTTCAATTTCTTCCTTAGGAATTCCCTCCGATGCCAAGCGCCGCAATGCGTCTATGATTAGTTTCTCTATTTTTTCGCTGATGCCGGTGTTCCCGTTTTGCCGGTCCACCCCTCGCAGTCCGGCACTAAAGAGGGTTTCCCGGGATTCGTTTTCCAGCCCCGTCGCGGGGGCGAGATCCTCCCCGAGCCCGGATTCGATGAGCAGACGGGTCAAGGGGGACCCGTCATGGCCCAGCAGTATTTCTGTCAGCGCCCCCAGGGCGATAGTTTCATTCGCGTCCGTGGTGTCCCCGCAGAGCCAGCTGAGGACCACGGTGGATTTCTGTTCACCCCCCGCAGGGGAAGGGATAGTGATGGTTTGGGGGGTGGTCCACCGTGGGGTCCTGGAAATGGGGGCCGCCGCTTTCCCCACCGGAAGAGAGCCGAGGAACTGTTTGTTAAGAAAACTAAGCTGCTTTTCCGTGGAGATATTCCCTGCCAGGAAGATACGGCAGTTTGCGGGGGAATATTTGCGGCGGTGAAAATCCCGCAGGCCCTCCAGGGTGAGTTCCGGTATCGTTTCCGGGTCCCCGCCTGAATCAAAGGCGTAGGGAGTGCCCGGCAAAACCGCCCTGACAGACCAGCGGCCTGCGTACTCGTCCAGGGAAGAGTAGGCCCCCTTCATCTCGTTATAGACCACCCCTGTAATATGCAACCCTCCTCCGGAGGGTTGCTTTGAGTTTCCCGTTCCGGGAAACTCAGTGTTAGTGTCTGTTTCCGGTGGCGAAAAAGCTAAACGCCACCCCTCCTGCATGAAGGTCCATTCCGAAAGCTGGGGCCGGAACACTGCATCCCCGTAAACCGCCATGAGGTTAAAGTAATCCTGTTCATTCACCGAGCTGGCAGGGTAAACCGTTTTGTCTGGGAAGGTCCAGGCGTTGAGGTAGGTCTGGAGACTTCCCTGGGCCAAGACCAGGAAGGCGTCCTTTAAGGGGTAATGCTCGGAACCGCAGAGCACAGAATGTTCCAAGATATGGGCGACCCCGGTAGAATCCTCAGGAGCGGTGGCAAAGGCAAAACCGAAAAGGTTTTCCTTGTCATCATTCAAAATGTGGAACACTTCGGCGCCGCTTTTCACGTGCCGTGCCCAGATACCGACAGCTTCCAGTTCCGTTAGATCAACTACTTCCAGTATTTCGAACCCGCTGTCCAATACCTGTCCTGCGCGCAGAATTGTTGTCATACAATCACATCCTTATCATCGATTAACATAATCCGCCCTTCTTCGCGGTTCAGCCTGAACCAGCTCAGGAAAGCCTTTGCAGCATCATCCACATCCCGCCGGGGCACCGGCCCCAGGATGCGATCCTCCTCCCGTATTTCAAGCCGCCGCTGGGCGGATATATTTGAAAGTATTTTTTCGGTGAATTCCGGTGTCTTGCCTTTGAGAAGCATGGCAATATCCTTATCCGGCATGGACCTGAGTTTTTCCTGGAGAGGCCGGTCGTCGGCCTTCACTACATCCTCCAGGGTATGGATCCGTTCCTTGAGTTCCTGGCTCAACTCAGGGTCCTCATCATCAAGCTGCTGGAGCAGCCGATCCCCGAAAGAAATGTCCGACTGTTTCAAAATCGCTGCCAGGGTATTTCTCCCGTCGATAGTAATAGTGTCTTTTGAAACCGCGCTGCCGATATGCCGGGCCTTTTCCCGCAGGGCCCCCGCTACCTGGGCCAGCACCTCCGGGTAGGTTTCCCCCTGCCGGGCAATACGCCGGACAATCTCCATCTTCCGCCCCGGCTCAATATTGATCAAAGTCTGGGCGGATAGTTTGGAAGGCAGCCGTGAAAGGATCAGCGCCGCAGCTGCTGGGGATTCATCTTTCAAGAGCAAAGCTATCTGTTCCCCGTTAAATTCTTCCATAAAAGTGAAGGGGTTTTCCTTGGTTTCAGGCAAGGCCTTGTTGAGAAAATCATTGCCCTTCTCGGGCCCGAAGGCCGCATAGAGCAGCCGCCGCGCCGCCTCCACCCCGCCTGAGGAGGCCCCCAGGAAACCGTAGGTGGACGACAGGAGGGAACGGAATTCTTCAAAAATCTGCGCCGCCTCTTCGGAGGAGATACCCCGGATAGAGGCGATTTCTCGGGAGATATCCTCCACCTGTTCCATATCAAGCTTGGCGAGTATCCCCGCCGCCTCGTCCCCCCCGATAAGGATGAGGAACTTGGCAACCCGGCGTATTTTGGGATCCGCTTCCTTGTTTTCAGCGCTCCGGGGAAGGACCTTGGGAAGTTTTAAGAAGGGATTGTCCTCAGGTTTAGACACCTCTCCGCTCCCGGGCTGCTCCCGGGTCTTCACAAACCCATCACCGGGTATCAAAGGCTCGCGGCGCGGCGCGGTTTCCGGGGAGCGGTTTTTCGGCAAAGATAGGCGGCTTTCAGGTCCGGCGGTGGGTTCATCAGGGTTTCCCCTCGTGGAGTTGCCCTTGGCAGCGGGTTCAGGCTTTTTCATGCTGCTCTGATACGCCGCTATCCCATGACCCAAGGGCGCCTTGGCTCCTGCCCCTTCAGCAGGCCTTCCGTCTCCCGAAATCGGAGGCTTTCCACCGCTTTTCGGAGCCGGCGTTGGAAGTACTGGGGGAAACTTTCCGTCTTTCTGAACCGAAGCCGGGGATTTTTGTGGAGCCGATGGTTTTTCACCGCCCTTAGCAGGCACAGAAGCTTCCGGCGTTTCCTGGGGAGTCAGTTCCGGCCATACCGGTAACTTAATTTTTGCCATAACTCTATAGTACGCGAAACCGGGGCCGGCTTCAAGAACCGTCTGGAAGCAAAGACTTGTGGTTTTTTCGGTCCCATGGTAGCTTTCTATAAGGGCAATCCCTGAAAAACGTTTTTTAAGGCGCCCTAAAGGATACATACCAAAATGAGCCAAGAAATCCATGTCGTAACCGGCGCCACAGGCCGAACCGGCCTTGCCCTGTGTGCTGAACTCCACAACCGGGGCGCCTACGTGCGGGCCCTGTATCACCGCAGCACACAGTTTGTGCCCTTCCTGAAGCAGTACGCCGATGAAGCTGTCTTTGCCGACATCAGATCCCCTGACACCCTGGCCGCCGCATTTTCGGGGGCCACCTACGTGTATCACCTGGCCGGCATCGTTTCCATTGCCAGTAAAATTGATGCGGACATAGAGGCGGTTAATATCACAGGGGTGCAAAACGTCATTGATGCCAGCCTGAGCTGCGGGGTAAAGCGCCTCATTCACACCGGAACTGTTCACACCCTACCCTTTTCGGACAACACCAGTGTTTTAAGAGAGATCCCCCGGTTTGACCCGGACGCAGTTTCCGGCGCCTATGCGGTAAGTAAGGCGATTGGTTCCAACCTGGTCCTGGATGCGATAAAGGAACGCGGGCTTGACGCAGTAATCGCCATGCCCTCCGGGATAGTCGGCGCCTTTGAATTAACCCGATCCAATTTTGGGCAGATAGTAGTTGATGTGGCAGAACGCCGCCTCCCGGTATACGTTACAGGCCGCTACGATTTTGTGGATGTAAAGGATGTGGTGAAGGCCCTGGCGGACCTGGCAAAGCTGGGCGTTTCCGGCGAAAGCTACATCCTCTCCGGGCAAACCCTGCATGTCAAGGAAATGATCCAAGCCGCCGCTTCTGCCGCCGGGGTAAAGGCGCCAAAACTGTGCCTGTCCCTGGACTTTATAAAACTATTTGCCGGTTTCGCCGAACAGGATGCCCTTCGTAAAGGAAAAACACTAACTTTCACCCCCTATGCCTTGAAAGTTCTGGGGGACAATTGCAATTTTTCCCACGAAAAAATCACCGCCCTCACCGGCTACGCCCCCCGTCCGCCAGCTGAAGCAATAAAAGAGCAGGTTGATTTTTATTTTCAGGTATACAAGAAAAACTTTCAGGGAGCAAATATAAAATAATGACAAAGATATACTATTTCAGCGGAACCGGCAACACCTACTGGTCGGCAAAAAAACTTGCCGGCCTGATAGGGGATGCCGCTATTTTTTCGATAAGTCGGGAAATACAGCAGCCGGAAATATGTATTGAAGCAGATGCCGCAGTATTCCTGTTCCCCGCCTATGCCTACGGGATACCGGGCATGGTAAGCCGCTTCCTGAAAAAAGCCGATATCCGCGCAGATTATCTGGCAGCTGCAGTGACCTACGGAACCTCCCAGGGCGGCGCCTTAGCCGATGTCCGCCGTATCCTGGCTAAAAAAACCCTGACCTTGAACTACGCCGCGCTCATCCCCAGCGTAGAAAACTACATCCCCATTTTCGGCGTCCAGGAAAAGCGCGTACAGGATAAGCGTATCGCCATGCAGACCGCAGCGACCGCCCAAACAGCTCAAGCGATTATCGCCCGTGAATCCAACAGCATCAGTACCTTCCGGCCAATATCTAAAATGATAAGCGCACTTTTTCTCTTTGCCCGTCCTCTGCTGGTCAGGGGATTCCGCCTGACCGCTGCCTGTACCGCCTGCGGGCTCTGCGCCCGGGTCTGCCCCTCCGGCGCAATCAGGATGACGGTAGAAGGCCCCGTCTTTCAGAAAAACTGCGAACAATGCCAGGCCTGCCTGAACTTCTGTCCAAGCAGAGCAATCAGCTACAAGCGATTGAAACCGGATACGGAGCGGTATCATCACCCGGAAGTGACGGTGGGGGAGATGGGCGGCGATTGACAAATCCTTCTCATGATAGTTTACGCCTCCACACTCACGTAGCCCGCCGCCATTCCCTGAAAATACAAAGCTCCTTGGATGCTATGGATTTAAGTGGCGATTAGCAATCTACATTTATTTTTCCGGGCGTGTGATATAAACGCAAACAATTGCGTTTATACAGCGGATATGGAAGAATAGGCAAAATTCATATAAAAGAAGTTAGGTGCAAGTTTTTTTAAAATATTATAAAAAAACATTGACAAATGATAAAAAATGATTGTATTATTGAAATATATCCAATGTCGTCTGTAGCATCGTAAATTTAGGATGTTTTTTATGAAATTTAAATTCAGTATTGATATTACATGGGTAATATTTTTTATGTTATTATTTTTAACAATACCATATGTGTATTCGCAAGAATATGATATTCCAAATAACATTACTATCTATGATGGAAATTTTGAAAAAATTACGTCAAAAATCACCTATTACCCACCACAATTATCTAATACGGGTTTAACCAATACAATATTACTATATTATAAAAATGGCTCTCTCACAAATGCTTTATTGTATGGGAAAATGGGAGATTCAAATTCTAGAGAATATTTATCAAATGCCATTGATAAATGTATAGAATGGGCTGCCGTTGCCAAAAAGAATGGAGTTCATGAATTAACAAAAAATACGGGAAAAGAATCCGCTGTAATGTTTGCTACGATTATGGATAGCCTCTATACAAATGTATATATAGTCAACTATATTTTCAGTATTCAAAAAATAAATGGAAAAGAAACTTATTGCTTGATTATAAATTATAAAACGACAGATCAAGCAAATTTGGGCAGGAATGGGGGCTATTTAGTAATTACCGAAAAGGATTTTGGTGAATTGATGAAAATAATCTCTGATGATTTTCTCGCACAATATGATAAACAGTATGTAGATAGGCAAAAACAAGGAGAATTATTTCAATAAATAGTATCGTTAAATATTAAAGTTCCCATAATATATATATAAGCAAAAAACTGCACATAACCAGGGTGTCGATTAAGTCTATATAAATAACAATACTATCCTTATATTTTAATATTCAACAGTAATAGTGATATTAATTTACGATATTTCGAGCCTGTAACAAAATTAGTGTAAACGGCTATACTACCTAGAAGGAGCAAGTATGGCCTTTTCAAAAGAAGTCCTGGACGAGATTTTGAAGGACTACCATGGGCCCGATGACTTTTACGGGCCCGAAGGGATCATGAAGCAGCTGACCAAAGCGCTGGTGGAGCGGACGATGGAGGCTGAGCTGACCGAGCATCTTGGGTATGAGAAAAGCGACCCGGGTGAAAAACAAATCTCGAACCGCCGGAATGGCAAAAACAGCAAAGAGCTGAGGACCGACCACGGGCCGATGCCGGTCGAAGTCCCACGTGATCGGGAGGGGACATTCGAGCCTCAAATTGTTCCCAAACACCAGCGGGAGTTTCGGGGGTTCGATGACAAAATCCTTTCGATGTACGCCCTTGGGCTTACTACCCGCCAGATTCAAGATCACCTCAAGGATATCTACGCGGTTGACGTCTCGCCTGAGCTTATCAGCCGGGTAACCGATGAGGTTAAGGAACTGGCAGCCGAATGGCGGGGGCGGGCTCTTGAGCCCTTTTACCCGGTAGTTTTCCTGGATGCGCTGCGGGTCAATATCCGCGATGGGGCTGCGGTAGTCAAGAAATCCGTTTATTTGGCCTTGGCGATACGTTTGGACGGCCAGAAAGAGCTGTTAGGGCTCTGGATTGAGCAGAACGAAGGGGCCAAGTTTTGGATGGGCATTATGAATGAACTCAAAAACCGGGGGGTACAGGACATCCTCTTCGCCGCCGTCGATGGGCTGACCGGTTTTCCCGACGCCATTGCCGCGGTGTTCCCCAAAACCGAGGTCCAGCTTTGCATCGTCCATATGGTCCGAAACTCAGTTCGGTTTGTCCCCTACAAAGACCGGAAGGCGGTGACAGCCAGCCTCAAAACTATTTACCTGGCTCCTTCAGCGGAACTTGCCGCCGAAGCGCTGGACGAGTTCTCAAAAGTGTGGGATAAAAAATACCCGATGATTTCAAAGTCCTGGCGGAGCCGGTGGAACGAGGTCATACCGTTTTTCAAATTCCCACCTGAAATCAGGAAGGCGGTGTATACTACCAATGCCATTGAATCGGTTAATTACACGATTCAAAAAATTATCAAACACCGCCAGTCTTTCCCAAACGATGAGGCTGCGGTGAAATTAATTTTTATGGGCTTGAAAAACATTTCCAGAAAATGGACAATGCCTATACGGGATTGGGGCGCTGCCCTCAATCAATTCGCAATCATTTACGGGGAAGACAGAGTCCCCCTATGATTACCGTTTACACTAAAAAAATTACAAGTTCGATATTTCTACCAGCAACCATTTTAAATCCTCATTTGAGGGGAATTTACTTCCGTATACCCCCTATATCCCGTACCTAAAGGCCAATGGCTGTATACATTTGGCAATATTATGCACCATGCAGTATAACAACCATTGGATATTTACTTTTGTTTTTGTACGGAGTGTAAATTGGTCCATGTCCTTACAATAAGTAATATCTGCAAAAACAGGTTCGATTATCTGCATCCGTCTGGAATAGATTTCTCGCCAGGCGGGATCGTCTATCTTCTTTCGCATCTTGTCACAAAGATTTTCAGAATGTTTCGAGACCGGGATGTATAAGGTACGCATACGGGTTTTACCTTTGAGGGAAGCAACACACCGGGAAAGAAACTGGCAAGACATGCAATCTTTGGGAGATGCCTGGTACTTTTCTCCGCTGTTCCGGCTAAGTTTAACAAATCCCTTATAAATGAGTGTTTTTTTATTAGGACAAATAAAAATATTTCTTTCTTTGTTATAGGTAAAATCATCTGCAGTAAATCGGTTGACCTTGTGGCCTTTCCGATCGTCAAAATAAGGGTCCCGCCTACGGAACTGCTGATCGGGGATTAGTAGTTCTATATTCCATTTCGCAGCTTCCTGTAAATTGTTTTCCGAGAAGAAACCCGTATCCCCTGTTACCAGCGATTTTTTTAACGGTTCTTCCTTCCCGGTTATCATCTGCATATTTTCTTGCAGGGAATCAAGCTTGGCCGGAAATGTTCGCTTTCACCGCCGCTTCCGAAGGCCTCCGCTGAAATAATGACTTGATGGGCTGAATCAGCTTTAGCAATACCATTATACCCCTGAATATATCCATGCGGCCCCTTAATCCTTGCGCTCTCCGGATCGGTGATATTGGATTGTATTTCGCCGCCAGAACTCCCATACTGTAAATCGAATAATGATAGTTCTGAATGGTCAATGAGATACTCTAAGGCCCATTCAAAGGTGCCCGGAAAGAGCTGGTCTTTAAAGTTAATATTGAAGAATAGCCCCTAGGAGGGGTCCTGGTATTTATATCGTGCCATAATAGGTATAATACAGCATGGTATTTTATGGTAGTCGATCCTTTTTGGAAAAAGTCAATTTAATACGCAGTAATACTATTTTATAATTAAATCGACAGTCTTAACAGGTCTGTACAATGCCCGCAACCTGGTTTGTAAATATATTGAAATAAATATTATTGACAAAAATAAATAAAACATGATATTATAAATTATTGGAGGAAATCATGTTGGAAAGATTGGCATATTCACTTGGCCAAAATGATGAAGAACCGAATATAGAATTGGCAAAAGAATTAGTTAAAACAAAAAATAAAAAGGGCACAAAAGAAGCGAATAGATAAATTATTAAAAAGGTTGGAATAAAATGCGGGCACTTCGCATAACGATATTGTCTAAAAACTATTGTATTAGTAATACTACTATTGTACAATTAGCCAAAGAAAATAAAATAGAAGTACTCATACCAGACCCACATTTTAGAACCCAGGATGAGCGGTTTAAAGAAAGGCCTGGATATGCAACTGAAAATAATAAAAAATATGAAGCTAATGATTTTATTTTCAATGAAGATGATAATACCTATACTTGCCCTTGGGGAAAATTATTAACCTAATTCACACCGAATGGAGATAATAGAACCGATATTTTCAGATGTGGAATATTACAAGAGAATGAATCGGTTTACCCTAAGAAGCAAAAAGAAGGTAAACAGTCAATGGTATCTTTGCAGTACGGTACATAATATAGGTAAATGTGTGCCAGAATATCAGAAGAAATATGGTTAAAGGGTGAATTGTGGGAAAAGAAAGCCATGGATGCGGATTATATTGACAAATAAATTATATTGTTTTAAAATAATATATTGAAAGATAAAATTAATGGGGGTATTATGAAGAAATATGGATTAATAGCGTTTTTCTTTTTTTCAATAATATTATCATGTGAAAATCTTAATACAGATTTACCAAATACGGATATCCTTAAGTATCAAACGCCTACTGGTTTTGAATTTCCGGTTAATACAGAAACCGTTGATATTTATAATTGTCTTATATCTGCGGGACTTAATAATAATTCAGAAAATATTATTACTGCCGGTTCAAAATATGAAATTACTCAATCGGCTGTTTTAAATGGTATTAATACAACAGATACAAAAACAAGGAATATTGATAAAATACAAATAACATATGAAGAATCAGGGCCGCAAATACATGAATATGGTATTATTTTGATATTTGATGATGGCTCAACGGATTTTTATAGTTATCTTCCACAAGCAGAAAATAAATTGACCTTGCATTGTCATTTTTATTATAAGTGGCAACGGCAAACGACAAATGTTTGGAAGAATGATAAAACAACTGGAAAATTAATTCTAAATTTATAAAATATAATAATATTTTATAAGGAAAATAAACTCACCATTATTGTAAGGGCATAGTGTAGGTGGCAAAACAGCACATAATTAGGCCGTAGAATAAGTATCTGTAAAGAAGCCCCTTAGAAAAACCTCTATTTTTGTCGGTCTCTTTTCCTATAATATTCTCATTCACTAAATATAAGTGACAGTATTCCTATCATCATGAAACATCGAGCCAAACGTCTATACGGGGCAATGACCCTTTCGGACCATTCCTCAAAAAGCGATAATGCCAGTTTAAATATTATGGTAAATATTAACTAAATAATAAAGAGCATAATAATGGTGTACGACTTGGTACTTCGCATTACAGGACGAAAAAAGTAATCGCATAAAATATAAAACCATGATATAACAAGATTATGAATACAATTTTGTATATATTTTCAGGATTACCCGGAAGGTGAAATAGTGTTTTGCAGGATTTCTCTCTGGTTGGTTTCAGGGTTCCGGCTCTTCCAACAAAAACGACAGTAACGCAAAATTCTGTTCATCCGGGTTATCAAATTTTGCGCCGGTAAGTTCTTTGATCTTGTTAAGCCGGTAATTCAGGGAATTACGGTGGAGAAACAGCACCCTGGCGGCTTCATTCTTGTTATGCCCGTGATACAGATATTCAAAAAGGGTTTTATAGAGTTCGGTATTATGGGCAGTATCATAGGCTTTCAGTATTTGGAGGGCGGGGTGTTGAAACAGTGTATCCCGGTTGGCCTCCCGGGCGATTTTAAGCAAATGGGTATAGGCAACAATGGAAGCATCATGGACGCCGCTGGTTCCTTCATCGATGGCCGCGATGGCTTGCCGATACCGGGAACGGAGTTCCGTCAACTGCGCAAATTGCATTGAAATGCCGATGGCATAATATTTAATCACAATAATCTTAAGCAGCTCCGCAAGAAAAGTGTTCACCTGGTTTTCCGATACAATCGCTAATACTTCCTGACCGTAAAGGAACACGGTATTCAGTGTGTTCATGTTTTTTATGATCCCCATCAGCCGCCGCCTTCTGGTCAAAGACGCCTGAGCTGCTATATTACGGATGGTTATCAGCTTCCATGGGGATGGGATTTTTTTGCCAATAGTTATCGGCATAGTATTGGTCTCTTTTTTACCTTCAATAAAATCGACCAGAATGGAATCTATGGTAAGGATCCGCAGATCCTCCCGGGTATTTATCACATGGGTTAATACTTTACAGAGGACCACAGCAGCTTCGCAGTCGCTGGGATTTAGTTTTCTTGAATGTTCTTCTATGTAGATTGTGGCGACAGGTTCACCGGCAGTATTTATATTTGCTGCAATATAGACATTGCCGAATATCAGCCGGTAGAGCATGGGTGTGGTTGTCCAATCCTCCAGTTTTTTATTATCCAGGGAAAGTACGGGTGACCCTGCATACGTAAGGGAGACCATATTGGTTTGATGTATTTCCTTCCACAAATCATCCAGGGTATCATCGGTATCTTCCACTTCATTGTGGGCAAGTACACGTCCGTCGATATTTGCAATAAAGATAGGAGCCCCGAAAATAGGAACACTGAGATCGACCATCCTTTGCAGGGCATTATCCGCTTCGGCGGCATCCCAAAGAGCCGCTTCCCACCGGTTGTAGTAATCGAATAGGGCCAGCAGGCTATTGGTTACTTCCTCAGCTTTCTGCCTGTATATCAGGATAAATCCCTCGGAGTATACTAAAAGGACACAGTTTTTAAGGGAGCTTCCCAGAAAATCTTCAGGCTTCTGTATGACATAGATATCTTCCGGCGAAAAAAAGGGCAGGTTGTCGGAATAGAAACGGACCCCGGAAATGACCGCCCTTTTTTCACCCTGATAATGGGCAATTCTAAAAAAGGGTTGAAGTTTTTCAGCTATAAATTCCGGGCTTAGGGTCATTGCCATATAATAGTGCATATTGCACAAATAAGCAAGAAATTATTTCTATCACTTCATGCAATATGAACATATACCTGGGGAAGAATGCCCTTCATACTATAGTTATCATTCTTTAATAAGGAGATTATATGGCAAACGAAGAACTTTTTAACCAGCGGCTTAAGCGGGTAGAAGATGCTATCAAGCTAAAAGAAACGGATCAGCTGCCCATGATACCCATGCCCAGCGGGAATCCCTATTTTATCTACAACAAGGGGTCCCATAAAGCAGTCTATTACAGCCCCGAGGACTGTGAGGAGCCTTATATTAAGTACCACGAGGAATTCAAGCCCGATGTAGGCATGGGACCCCTGGGCCAGAGCGGCAAGGCCAATGAGATCGCCCAGTCCAACATGATTGACTGGCCCGGACGGCCGGGGACCACTGTTTCCGATATGTCAACCTACCAGGTGATTGAACGGTGTTATATGGAAGCAGATGAGTACGATGAACTCATCAAGGATCCTTCCGGTTTTATCTGGAGAAAGTACATTCCCCGGGCCTTTCCGGGCCTCAAGGGGCTTGAAGGGCTTTCCTTTAATCCCGCAGTTATACTGGGATTGTTCTCCTTTGCATCCATCCTGACTCCCCCGGTAATGGAAGCCCTGGATAAGCTGAAGCTGATGTATGAAGAAAGTCAAAAGCATGGGGCCATTGCAAACAGGCTTACACAAAAGCTGGGCGAATTGGGATTTCCCCCCTGGATGACCGGTATGGCCGAGGCGCCCTTCGATATTATAAGCGATTATTTCCGGGGCACCGCAGCGGTGTTTGAGGATCAAATCGAATGTCCCGAAAAGATCGCCGCAGCCTGCGAAGTTTTTGCGGATATCCAGATCGCCAACCTCCAGTACTTCCGGGTAGTGCCCATGCCGGTCAAGCGGGTCTTCTTCCCCCTCCACAAGGGAATGGACGGCTTCATGGGGCCCAAGCAGTATGAAGAACTCTACTGGAAACCCATGGACAGGATCTTTGCCGCTCTGCTTGAGATGGGGGTGACCCCCATTATCTATACCGAAGGCAAGTACAACAGCCGCTATAAATTTATTGCAGAGCAGCTAAAGAAGTACCCCGCCGGGTCCTTTGTGATCCACTTTGAGGAAGGGGATTATGGGGAATTCAAAAAGGCCTTTTCCGGTATCGCCGCTCTTGAGGGAGGCATGCCCCTGCAGCTTTTGGATTGGGGTACCAAGGAGCAGGTGGTTGATCGGGTAAAGTACCTGGTGGATAACTGCGCCGCCGGCGGGGGCTTCCTCCTAGATACCGGGGGCAGTATGGAAAGCGTTAAATACGAAAATCTTGTAGCAATGTTTGAGACCGCCCGGACTTACGGGAAAAAATAGCTCTTATTAAGATAAGGAAGAGGAAAGGAAGATTTTCTTTCCTCTTCCCCTCTGTGTTCTTCCCTCTGGCAAAAAAGGTGCCTGGCACCTATTATAGGCTATGGCTCGGCTTTTTACCTATTCAGCCCTTATTCTCCGGGTGCGATCCGTAGGTGAGGCAAACCGGGACGCATGGTTTCTCAGCGCCGAGGAAGGCATACTCCGGGCAACGGTGTTCGGGGGGCCGAAAAGCAAGCTCCGGGCCTATGTGGAGCCCTACCACCGGGGGGACCTGTGGGTTTATCGGGACCCAGTCCGGGATTCCCGGAAGGTGACCGACTTTGATGTCCAGTCCTGGAAGCCGGGCATACGGGAAGCCTATATACGTTCCGCCGCTGCTTCCGCAATCGCCGAAACCGTTCTGGCCACTCACGGCGGCGGGGGCAACTGGGCCGAGGCTTTCAAACTGGTTGACGCCTCCCTGGAAGCCCTGGACAGTGCCGATGATCCCTGCTGCGCCCGGATTTTCATCCACTTTTTATGGAATTGGGCGGAGTTTCTGGGCGTCAGGCCGGACCCGGAAGCCCGGGATAACGCTTGTGACCCCCCGGAAAATGGAGTACCATGGAACAAACCGGGGCCGGGTGCCCTGGGTTGGCTTCGGGCGGTACAGGACCTGAGCCCGGTCCAGTTGACCCGGTACACTCTGGACGAAAGTTCGGCCCGCCAGGCCAGGGGCTTTGTTACCGCCGTCATGGCGGATGCCCTGGGGAAACGGCTGGGAACCTGGGATTTTTAGAAAATTTAAGTACAGAGGTAAAGCAAAATGCGTGCTGTAGACATAATCATGAATAAACGGAACGGGAAAGAACTCTCCCGTGAAGAAATAGGCTTTCTCATAGGCGGCTATGTGGCGGGGGAAATACCGGACTACCAGGTATCTGCCTGGGCCATGGCGGTTTTTTTCCGGGGCATGACTGCAAAGGAGACCGCCGCCCTGACGGACCTGATGCTCAAATCCGGGGCCTCCATGGACCTTTCGGGCATAAGCGGCCCCTTTGTGGACAAACATTCCACCGGAGGCGTGGGGGATAAGACCAGCCTGATCCTGGCCCCAATTGTGGCGGCCTTGGGAATAAAGGACCCCATGATGTCCGGCCGGGCCCTAGGCCATACCGGGGGCACCCTGGACAAACTGGACGCCATTCCCGGCTACCGCAGCAACCTGGAGCCTGCGGAATTCCGCCGCATCCTTGCCAAGGACGGCTTTGCCATGACCGGGCAGACTAAGGACATAGTTCCCGCTGACCGGCTGCTCTACGCCCTGCGGGATGTGACCGCCACGGTGGAGTCCATCCCCCTGATCACCGCCAGCATCCTTTCAAAAAAGGTGGCGGAAGGGGCGGACGCCCTGGTCTTTGACGTTAAATTCGGATCCGGCGCCTTTATGAAGGATGCCGCTGACGGCGAAAAGCTCGCTCGGTCCCTGGTGGACACCGGGACCGCTATGGGGAAAAAGATCGTCGCCCTGCTCACGGACATGAACGAGCCCCTGGGGAACATGATGGGCAATTTCCTGGAAGTGGAGGAAAGCCTGGACTGCCTGGAAGGCAAGGGCCCGGCGGATCTGATGGAGGTGACCCTGGAACTGGCCGCCCGTATGGTGGTGCTCGGCGGCAAGGCTAAGGACGCCTCTGAAGGCCGGCGGCTCTGTGAGCAGGCCCTGGCCGGGGGCAAGCCCCGGGAACTGTTCCTGGCCAACATAGAAAGCCAGGGCGGGGATGTGAAGAAGTTTCTGGAAATGCGGGGCAGCTACCGTTCCCCGGTGAGTGCGGAAATCAGGGCGGCAAAGCCGGGGTATATCGCCCGGATTGACGCCTGGAAGGTGGGCCACGCCGGGGTGGACCTGGGTGTGGGCCGGAACCGTACGGAAGACGCGGTCAGCCCCACCGCCGGGGTCCAGTTTCACCTGAAAGGGGGCGACAAAGTTGCCCCAGGGGACCTGATCATGACCGTATGGGCCCGGGATAAACCGGGACTTGCGGCGGCCCTGCCCCAGCTTGAGGAATCGGTGGAGTACTCCGGTTCCGCCCCGGCGAAGCGGCAGTTAGTATTGAAGGAAATAGGATAAAACTTCGTTTTATCTCAGAAGGAACTTATTGATAATGAATTGGGAAAAGAAAAGCATACCCCCGGAACTGGTAAAGGAACTCTCTGAGCGCTACGGCTGCGACTTTTTAACCGCCTCCGTTCTGGCGCGCCGGGGGATTACCGGGGGCGAAGACATACGGTACTTTCTTGAGGACGATCCCCGGCATCTGCGAAACCCCTTTGAGCTGCCCGGCATGGAAGCTGCGGTGGAACGCATCCTGGGCGCAAAGGAAGAGGGCGAAAAGGTGTTGGTCTTCGGCGACCGGGACGTGGACGGCATCACCAGTACGGCCATGGTCAGCTCTTTTTTGACCGGACAGGGCATAGACCTGAGATGGCGGCTTCCCCAGGGGGATGAGCCCTACGGCCTTTCCATGAAGGCGGTGGAGGAATTTGCCGCAGACGGGGGCACCCTGATTATCACCGTGGATTGCGGCATCTCGAACCTTGAGGAAGTTGAAAAGGCCAATGAGTTGGGCATTGATGTGATCATCACGGACCATCATAACCCTCAGGAAGAACTTCCCCAGGCGTATACCATCGTGAACCCGAAACTGAAAAATTCCGCCTACCCTTTCCGGGACCTGGCGGGCTGCGGGGTGGCCTATAAACTGGTATCCGCCCTGCGCTTCGCCCTAAAAAGCCATTTCTTCGCCCAGCCCGTATGCCTCCTCAACACCCGGCCCTCCAACGATTCCTACATCATCGAAATAGTAAAACTGCGGAACCTTGCGGAGACAGACCGGCTCATAGAAACAGTAGTGCCCGGTATGGTGGGGATCACCGAAACCCGGCTGCCCGCCTTTCTGGAAGGCCAGCAGATCCTGGCCTGGGATGTGGCCTTGCAAAAAAAGACCCTGGCAAAAATCTTCGGCTCCGGTTTTGAAATTTATATGCTTGACCTGGCCCCGGAAGTGGCAAAACAGATACCCCAAACCGGGGGAAAGAGCCTGCTCCGGCTGAAGGAAATTTCCCGGATCGCCAAATACGCGGAAAATTCTCCCGGGGAGCTGGATATCTTTGTTAACCTCTTCACTTCCTTTGTACAGAAAAAGGAGGGCCACTTCACCCCCGAGGACAGCGCGGACCTCCAGCTCGCCGCCCTGGGAACCATCGCGGACATCATGCCCCTGCGTGATGAAAACCGCATCATAGTCCGCCGGGGCCTGGCCTCCATGCTGGAAAAGCCCCGGCCGGGGCTTTCGGACCTGCTGTTCAAACTGGGCCTTTCTGGGCGGCGCTTCGGGACCAGCGAAATGTCCTGGCAGCTCTGCCCGCCCATCAACGCCACCGGCCGCATGGGCTGCCCTGATAAGGCCGCAGCATTACTGCTGGCGGATGACCCGGCGGAACGGGACCGGCTAGCTGGGGAAATCGTCGCCCTGAACGAGGACCGGAAAAAGCTGGGCGCCGAAAACTGGGCCGTGGTGGAGCCCCTGGCCCGGGAAAGCCTGGAACGCTTGGGGGGCAAATTTGTCCTCGCTGCCGGAGAAGGCATCTACCGGGGGGTCACGGGGATCATGGCAAACCGCCTGGTGAACCAGTTTAAGGTCCCCGCCCTGGTGGCAGCCTTTGGCGAAGAAACCCTCTCAGGCTCCCTCCGATCCGCTCGGGGCTACGACCTTACCTCTCTTATGGAACAAAACGCGGACCTCTTCCTCGACTGGGGGGGCCACGACTTTGCCGCAGGGTTCAGCATGGTACGGGCCAACTGGGAACCCTTTCTGGAGCGCCTTGGGAGCATCACCGCAAATTTGGAATTAGGGGAAGAGACCGATGAGGAAACCCTTTCGGTGGATGCGGAATTCGACGCCCCCAGGGTGGGAAAATTCCTGACACCGGAACTGTTCGGCCTGGTTGACCGCTTTGAACCCTACGGCGAAGAAAACGTTGCCCTTAGCTTCCTGGCCCGGGGTCTCAAGATAACGGACATCCAGCTCATGGGAAAGCCCGAAGCCAAACACGTCAAGCTCACTCTGGATACGGGAAAGCACAAGTGGCCCGCTATGTACTGGCAGGCGGTGGATAAGGTGAACCGGGACTTCGCCCTGAATGACCGGGTAGATTTAGTGTTCACCCTGAACCGGAACTGGTTTAATGGGACCGAGACGCCCCAGCTGATTGTGACAGATTTGAAGCGGGCGGCTTCCGGGGACTGAGCTTCATTTACCGGGGCTTTTCTTTTTCATTGTCACATTTCCCCGGCGGTCTTTAGAAACTGGTTCATCAAATCCCTGCTCTCACTATTAATGAACATGGCCATGATCATCCGCAGAAAAGGGTATTTGCGGATCACTTTGCTGGAAGCATAGTATCGGACGTAGAATCGCTGTTCGCCTTCGGCGCTCAGGGGGATTTTTTTCAAATACCACCGGCCATAGACATCCTTTACATTGCCGTCATCAGAAACATGGCTGAAATCAAGGACAAATTCTTCCGGGGAATTGAACAATTCTGTTACCGATACACGGTATTTAGTGAGAAAGGAAATGCCGAGCAGTGTCGCCCCTACGGTCATGTCAAGGTAGACTGAATCATCTTCCCAAATCACCGTGACGCCTTGGTTTCTCCTGAATATCCGGGGATAATTATTAAACTCCAGAATCGTCCTTCGCAACTTATCCATGGGAATATCGGTGGTGATATGAATATCGGTATACATTTCTACCCACCGGAGATTATCATCTCCCTTTTCCTGGGACACCTCAGTTTTAATGATCCCCGGCTTGTTGTATATTTTTTCCAATACTTCCTGATCGGGCAATTCAATATCCGCCTCCTGGGCAAATAAACGGGAAAGGCCGAGAAGGAACAGCGCCGGCAGCATCTTTTTCATGGATTGTCAGTATAACGGATTAAAAGATATTATTCCATGGCGTGCAAAAAAGGCCCGGGAATTCCTAATTGGTGCTGTACGCCGCCGTTCCGACTAGTTTGTATTTTTTTGCGTTTCATGCTTAACTATCAGTAATGAAAGCCCTCCGCTGGTTCGGCAAAAACCCCCTTCCCGGCCTCCCGGTTCTCCTGCTGCTCCTCATGGCGGGCTTTGCCGGGTGTTCCACCGCCAGCAAAGAAACGGCGACAATTTCAGAACCCTCCTCTGACCCGGCTGCCGAAACCGGGGACTCAGGTGAAGAAGCGCAGGACCTCTCTCCGGTTCAGGAAAAGCCGCCCTTCCTCCGGCGCATCGCCCTTATCCCCGGTGAAGTCCACCCCGGGGAGCCGCTCACCGTTGCCTATGTGCCGCCGACCCCCCGGGCTAACGAGCCGCTCCCGGACCAGGCGCCCCTAGCTATTGGGACTCTGCCCCCGGGCGACGACGAGCCGCCCCCGGCCGCTGCCTCTGCGCCCCACTACCGGGCGGTACTGCGTAATGCCCAGGGGCAACGGCTTACCCGGGCGGAATTTTTCCCCCTGGAAGGGACAGGCCCCGTGCTGATAGCCATACTGGCGGTTCCCTCCACCGCAGCGCCGGGAATCGCGTCTATCCTGGTTGAAGAAAGCAGCGCGGCCCTGGAGGAAATTCCCATTACCATCGCGGACCGGGAATTTGCCGCTGAAATAATCGATCTGGACCAGCGGAACACCAGCATACGCACCGAGCCGGACCCTCAGAAAACCCTCGAATCCGACCAGCTCTGGGCTATCATCAATTCGACGGGTGGGGAAATCTTTAGCGAAAGCACCTTTGCGCCGCCGGTAAGCTCTACCCGCAGGACCAGCTTTTACGGGGACCGCCGGGTGTACCGCTATGTGACCGGGAAAACCGACACCGCCATCCACGCCGGAGTTGACTACGGGGTGCCCACGGGGACTCCGGTCAGCGCCTGCGCCGATGGCAGGGTGGTGCTGGCCCGGTTCCGCATCTCCACAGGTAATTCGGTGATCCTGGAACACTTGCCCGGGGTCTACTCCATCTATTACCACATGGACAGCATAGCCGTAGCGGAAGGGGCCATGGTGAAAAGCGGGGAATTATTGGGCGAATCGGGCTTTACCGGCCTGGCCACCGGGCCTCACCTTCACTGGGAAATCCGGGTATCCGGGGAAAATGCCGACCCCGACGCCTTTACCCTCCGGCCTGTCCTTGACAAGCAGGCCATTTTAAGTAAACTGGAAGAATCAGAAAATCCGTAAAACGTATTTTCTTTTCATGAACTACCGAACCCCGGTATACTGAGGTTCGCTTTATCTGTCCTAAGACAGGTTTATTCTGACCGGCAGGAAGGGAGGTGATTTATTTGGCGCATATCATCGTAGATGATAATGAGATGCTGAAAAAAGCTATCAAGCGGTTCAAACGCATGGTGGAAAAGGAAGGCATCATTCGGGAATATAAAAAGCGGGAATATTACGAAAAACCCTCCACTATCCTCAACCGGAAGAAAAAGGCTATTCAGCGGAAGCTGCTTAAAAAGTCCCGGAAAGGCAAGTCGGACTATTAATAATGAGTAATTAGGAATGAGGAGTTAGGGAATCAGGTACTATAAGGGCAAAGCTAGTCCTTTATTTTCAATAGGGTTCCTGAATTCCTCGTTTCCAAGTTCTCCCCTTTCATTAATCTTCTTCTCATGTATTGTTTTATCCCTTTTTTCCTGCACTTCCCTCTCCCCCCAGACCGGTCAGTTCCGGCCGCCCCCAAACAAGGCAGCTACTCCCGAAACCCTGCTTCCCCAATGGGAACCTTTTGCCCCGGGGATAGGCTACTTTGAAGGAAGCACTGAAAAACCTCTGCTGGAAATCCGGGCGCTCCGGGTGGATATGACCCATCCGGGCCTGGAATTTGTGGTAAATTCCGGGGAAACGGTGGGCAGCATCCCCGCTACTACTGTCTCAAGTTTTGTCCGGGAATACGGCTGCATTGCGGGGATAAACACCGGCCCCTTCAGCCCGGTTTCAGCGAATGTGGAGGAGGAACGGACCATCATCGGGATAAGCATAAACAATGGGATCCTGAGCGCCCCGGCGGTTCCCGGGTATGATGCCCTGGTTTTGTACACCACCGGAGAAGCGGCCATAGTCAGCCAGGCTACACTAACTGACCCGGAATCCCTGACAGACATCCGCAGTGCCGTTGGGGGCTTCAGCGAAGTACTGCGGGACGGCGCGGTAACAAAAAAAACCCTGGCCCGCAACGGCCCCCGGCATCCCCGAAGCGCCGCAGGAATTTCTGCCGACGCGAAGGTACTTTACCTTCTGGCCATTGACGGCCGGCAACTGCGCAGTATTGGTGCAACTGAAGAAGAAATCGCCCTGATCTTGAAACAACTGGGCGCGGCCCAGGGGCTAAACTTTGACGGGGGCGGATCCACTGCCCTAGCCCTGCGTTACAGCGATGGAAAGGTCAGGACGGCAAACAACCCCATCCACGGGAAGGAACGGGAGGTCGCCACATGCCTGGGGATACGGGTTGTGGAGTGATTGAGCCAATTGCAACGAATTTATCAGGGTCCAAAAAATATGTCAGGCGTTCTATCTCATTTTTTATATTGATTTTATTCCAAGTACAAATAGTAACAGCCTCCTTTTCAGGGGATGGCGCCAGGGACACTATGCAAAATCGGCGCATGGCGCCTTTTTATTTTTTCCTTTGGCCAAAACCCATTTGATACCCTAACGAAATATTAAGAACCCCAAATCCGGTCCCGTGTGTTTTACCATGATTATCTTGATATTCACGTGGACCGCCATTTGCGAGCAATTCAGTATACATTGTTCCAGGTCCAACTTTATAACCGCCTCTCAATCCTACCATAAATACTACATTCTCAAAGCGTATTAGCGGTATCCCTGCTCCAAAAAACAGGTCTATTTCAAACGCAGAAGGCCGTATTGTTAATGTTGGCAATACGGAAAAAACTGGCCCTACATACGTATCTCCGTAAATACCCAAGGCAATACCAAATATATCAACAGGTTGAAACTGCGCATAAAGTGAAAATGCCATATGTAAATCTGAAAAAAAATCAACACCCTCGGGCTGTACAAAAGGTTCAGCATAACCAAGACCAAATCCCGTATAAAGCCATTGATATTTCCAGGCATCCGCAGGGTTTATTCTTCCCAATAATCCGGTCAAGGTGGGATCATACTTTATATTTATTGTTCTGATCCCTATTACCTCGGCGGTTTCTATAACAATCGCCTGAACTCGCATACGGTACATATCACGGTACTGGCCAATAGAACCGGAAAACAAAATTTGGGCACCCATCATTCGGCCAATACCCTGGACGGTTTCATCGCTCACAGATCCACTCATGTTAAAATTCAATTCGGATTGCAACAGTTCCAAACGGCTCCTTTCCACAACCTTTACTCTTTTTGTATTGGAAAAAGCAACCAACAGCTCCTGAATGATAAAATCAGAAAGCTCTTTATTTTCTGCCTCAAAATTTGTAACCACAATGGTCGATCCTGAGGGTAAGTCTGATACGAAAAAATCTACAGCATCCAGAATTGCGTCATCCAGTATCATGGCTTGTTGTGCATAAGCCAAAAAGCCGCAAAACAATAAAATGCACAATAAACTCAACTTTTTCATTTTTCACCCCTTATTCCACATGACTCTATCAAATTCAAGACGAAGCTTTGCTGCGGTCCTGGGTGCTACTTGCAACGAAGTTTCCCGCGCATCCAAATCGTCACTGATATATTTTACGATACTCTCCAAATCAGTCAGTGCTGATGGTAAATATAAAAGTCTGTATATTTAAGACTTCACTTCTTCTGTTTTTTTTCGGCATCCTTTATAATTTTATCCATGCTGGCCATTACTTCTTCATGGGTGTATCGTTTACTAATGGACTCCGCTTCGATTTCGGCCTCTTTCAGCTTGAGATAGACTTCTGTTTCATCAGCAGTATAATACTACATATTGTGCTAAAGTCAAGAACGTGTTTTGCAGAGCTGGCTCTTGTCCCGCAACTTTCCTCTCCCCTATCCCTCCAAATACTGCCGCACCGCCTGCCCCATGGCCGCATAGATCTGCCGCCGCTTTTCATCGTCGTGTTCCAGCAGGGTGAATCGGAACCCCGGCAGGTCGCTGGCAAATCCCGAAAGGGGCACCACGCAGATCCCCGTGGAGGCCAGGAGCCAGTACACAAAACGTTTGTCCGGGGCAACATTGGCGGTCTCTTTGCGGATGTACTCCTCCAGGGAGGGGTCGGCAACCGGCAGGGACCGGGAAACCGGCGATTCCAGGATGCCGTTATCAAAGACCGCGGTGGCATAGAGGGCGCCCCGGGGCTTTTTGCAGCTTATTCCGGGAATACCCAGAAACGCCTGATAAGCTTCTTCGGCACGGCCTTCGAACATGGCGGCCCGGCGAGCCAGGTGATCCGGGTAGCGGCTGTCCCCGATAATGGAGGGGATGCAGAGCTGGGGCAGGCTGGTAGAGCAGACCTCCAGGCGCTTGGCGTCCAAGAGGCTTCTGATGTAGGTGTCAAAGCGATGATCCGAGTGGCGGTTGTAGACTTCCACCCAACCGCAGCGGGCGCCGGGCCAGGGCACTTCCTTGGACAGGGAGCGCAGGGCCAGGCCGGGGACGCCGTCGATGACCTGGGAAAGGGCGGCGGTTTTGGCGCCCCCGTAGACTATGTTGGCGTAGGTTTCGTCGCAGATGATGAACAGGCCGTAGGTCCGGGCGATGCGGACAAATTCGCGCAGTATTTCTACGGGGTACACCGCCCCGGTGGGATTGTCCGGGTTGATCAGGAGCAAGCCCGCCACAGAATCGTTGTACTTTACCTTGAGTTCCACATCCTCCATGTCGGGCATCCAGTCCCGGGCAGGGTCCAACCGGTAGGTGAGGTGCTCGTAGCCGGAATGGGCGGCCTCTGCAGAGGAAAGGGTAGAATATGCCGGGGAAGGCCCCAGCACCCGGGCTTCCCGGCGGAGGAAACCGAATACCTTGGCTACCGCATCCCCCAGGCCGTTGAAAAAAAGGATATCCTCAGGCTCTATCTTCACCGGGTCAGGAAAGCCCTCCCCTGCCCCGCTTGAAAGCTTAGGCCGGGTGTTTACCCGGGCGGCCAAAAATTCCCGGGCTTCCATGGCGCCTTCGGTTTCCGAATAGGCGTAGGACATATCCTCAGCGGCCTTTTCCCGGACTATGTCCTTGATCCAGGGCGCGATGGGCTCACCTTTCTTTACCGGGTCCCCGATGTTCTCCCATTGAATGGGGCGGCTGGTGTTCCACCGGCTTAAACTGCGGGCAAAGGCGACGATTTCCCGTATCTCGTATTTGAGCTTTCCCGCTCCGGGGTGAACGATGTCTCTTCTCATTTTATACTCCTTTGTTGTTTCAATCGGCTGATTTCCAAGGGGAGTAGACCTTTCTTTCAGCCCCGGGGCGGGGCATAAAAAAAGCCGTCATCCTCTGCGGAGGATCACGGCCCGATGTTTAAAAGCAAGGGCTAACCGCGATCCTCCTGGATAGCGGCTGCTGCTGCGAGACTGTATACAACTGTTTGAAGCTGTAACTTTTTCATTAGCCCTACTCTGGCAAAAAAATCAGAATATGTCAATAGGATATAATAGCAATTATCATAAACTGAGACTTACTGAGGGTGCAAAAAAATCCCCGGTTTCCGTGGTGGAAACCGGGGAAGGAGCCCCAGGGACGATTCCCCACTACCGCCAACGGCGGCATATCCTGTGGCTGGGGTGGTGAACCGGCCCTCAAATCCCTTTTAGTATCACCTGGCTTTTAGAAATCCACAACAAAACCTTGGTACTATTATATGGTATCTTGGTACTTTTTTACTTGACGGAGTAAAAATAGTATATTATTTTAATAATACATAGCAAGCATTAGTATGATACATTCATTTTTAAATATATTAACCCGGGGTTATGTCCGAAAAAGCCTTGCGGGGCTGGGTCTTATTTTCATGCTGGTCGATCTTTTCCAGGGGGACAGCGTCACCAGCTTTTTGATACTACCCCTTTTTATTGCCCTGGCCTATAAAAGCGGTATTTTTAAGCCCCGGGGTAAACTCAAAGGTATAGCCCTCATCATCCTGATCCTGGTCGCCCTGGGCAGCCAGTGCCGATTCGGCTTGGGCTTTCTCTTTAAAAGCCTTATCAGTATCGTCAAGGTTTCATGCATCTCTTTGCTGTGGTACCTGTTCCTCTTGCCGGAGCTGCAAGGGATGATAAAATCCGGGGAAGAAGAGCTGATTAGCCTTCCCGGGGACCAATTTACCCACCGGGATGTGGAGCTGCTCAACCGGGTTCTGAAGGGGGAAAAATACGAGTCCATCGCCACAGAATTCGGCATAGCTCTGAGTACCCTGAAAAACCGCCTGCACCTGCTCTTTGCCCTGATAGGGGTACAGGACCGGACCAGTTTTCTGTCCAGCTATGCCCGGCATACCCTGGTACTTGAGGGGGGCGCCGGCTGCAATAAGAAGAATTCCACCACGAAGCAAGTTCCGCAGGAACTTGCCGGACACAAGGAACACAAAGGTAAAAAAGGAGGAAGTGAGTGAGGCTCCCTCCCCTTCCTGTGGTTATTGAATCTTATTGCCTCATAACTAAAAATCTAACCCTATTCTTTTTAGGCCCGTTTGCATATAATTGGGCTGGTTCCAAAATCTGCCATTTTGGAACCCTCTCATTTACCCCGATATTTTTCCTGGAGGATTAGATGGCTACGAATACGGCGGAAACCGCGCCCGGTCATGTGACCTGTCCCCACTGCGGGACCGTTACGGATACCGAGGCCTTTACCAAGGCCCACAGGGTATGCGGCAAATGTAACTACCATACCCGCTTGAACTGGCGGGAACGGCTTGAGTGTACTGCGGACAGCGGGAGCTTTAAGGAACTTGATTCCCGCATGGGATCCAAAAACCCCATTGGCTTTCCGGATTATGAAAGCAAAATCAGCGCCCTTCAGAAAAGCTGCGGCACCAATGAAGCGGTGGTTACCGGGGAATGTACCATTCTCGGCCACCCTGCGGTGCTGGGCATCATGGACAGCTATTTTATGATGGGCTCCATGGGTTCCGTGGTGGGGGAAAAGATCACCCGGGCCCTGGAATACGGCACAGCGAAAAAACTGCCGGTGATCATCTTTACCACCTCAGGGGGGGCCCGTATGCAGGAGGGAATTTTTTCCCTGATGCAGATGGCCAAAACCTCGGGCGCAGTGGCCCGGCACAACGAAGCGGGGCAGCTCTATATTTCGGTGATCACCGACCCCACTACCGGGGGGGTCACCGCGTCCTTCGCCTCCCTGGGGGACATCATCATCGCTGAGCCCGGGGCCCTCATCGGCTTTGCGGGGAAACGGGTTATCCAGGACACCATAGGACAGAAACTGCCGGAACGGTTCCAGACCGCAGAATTTGTGCAGGAACACGGATTCACGGACATCATCATCCCCCGGAACGAGATGCGGGAAGTACTGGCCCGCTTTCTCAAGATGCATAAAAGTGCATCTTCCCGCAAGGAGGCAGTATAATGGCCCTCACAGTTGTCAAACGGCTTGAACTGCTCCGGGGCCTCGGTCGGCCCACGGTAAACGACTATATACCCCTGATCTTCGAGGAATTCACGGAACTCCACGGGGACCGCTATTTCGGGGACGACCCGGCCATCATCAGCGGCCTGGCCTACCTGGGGGGAAACCCGGTCACCGTGATAGGCCAGGTCCGGGCCCGGGACATCGAGGAATTCAAACGGGTCAACTTTTCCATGCCCCACCCCGAGGGCTACCGCAAAGCCCTGCGCCTGGTAAAGCAGGCGGAAAAATTCCGCCGCCCGGTGATCACCTTTATTGACACACCGGGAGCCTTCTGCGGCATAGGCGCAGAAGAGCGAGGCCAGGGCGAGGCCATAGCCCGGAACCTCCAGGAATTTATGGGCGCTAAAACCCCCATCATCGCTGTAGTCCTGGGGGAAGGCGGTTCCGGCGGCGCCCTGGCCCTGGGGGTTTGCGACGACATTGCCATGCTGGAAAACGCCCTCTACTCGGTCATCTCACCCCGGGGCTTTGCCTCAATACTGTGGAAGGACGGGGAGCGGGAAAAGGAAGCGGCGGAACTGATGAAGATCACCGCTGAAGAGCTCCATTCCTTCGGGATCTGCGACAAGGTTATTGCCGAACCCGCAGAAGGGGCCCGGAGCAACATACAACTCACAGCAAAGAATATTTCCGATTACCTGCTGGAAGCGGTGAAGCGCTATTCGGCGCTGGATATCCGGGAGCTGCTGGAAAAGCGGTATCAGAAGTTCAGGGCGATTGGGGAGTTCAGCGAATAGCTCTTGCTATTTCTTCGGTTCTTCGTAACTTTTATACATAAAGCGGCGTATCTTCTGCTGGGCGTTCTTTTCAAAGGGCTTCCGGCGGATGGTAAAGTCGCTTATTTTTTTATACCCCGGCAGGGTGCGGTTGACATCTTCGATTTCCTTTTTTATTAGGCCCCGGAGAAAGGCATCGTCCAATTCCCTGTCCGGGTAATCCTGCTGCAGAGTTTCAAAGTTGGGTACCGTCACGGCGAAGATCTCCTCCCCGCCGTAGTCCGGCTCCCTGCGGCCCACCACCAGCATCTCTGCGATGGCCCGGGATCCGTCAAAGTGGGTTTCGATTTCCTCGGGGTAGACATTCTTTCCCCCGGAACTGACGATAAGGTTCTTCGCCCTGCCGCTGATGTAGATAAAGCCCTGATCGTCTATGAAACCCAGGTCCCCTGTTTTAAGGTACCCGTCGGGGGTGAACATCGCCGCAGTAGCTTCGGGGTTTTCATAGTAGCCCAGCATGATCGAAGGAGACTTTACGATGATCTCCCCGATACCCTCTTCATTTTTGTCAATAATCTTCACATCGGTATACTTAACCGGCAGTCCCACAGAAACATTGTTCTTGTGCCAGGGGGTACTCACGCTGATCAGGGGGCCGTTTTCGCTCATGCCGTAGCCGTGAACGATGTTGAATCCCAGGGAGTCAAAGAAGTCCGCAGTTTTGGGGTTCAGGGGGCCGCCCCCGGCAACCATTATCCGTATGGAGCCCAGGCCCGCTTTCTTGCGGATAAACTTAAAGACCCGCTGGCCAAATTGATAGTTTCCTTTTTTAGCTTTTTCCAGGGCAATTTTCCGCAGGGGGTCCAGGATGGCCCGCAAAATCCCCGGCAGGGCCTTGTAGCCATGCTCGATCCCCGCCTTGACCTTGTCGTAAAGTAAGGGCACCGCGATAAGAAAAGTGCCGCCGGCGTCCCGTATATCGTCAATCACCACCTTGCCCACCAGCTTTTCTACGATAATCGTAGCGGCCCCTACGGAAAGGGGGGAGACAAAAGAACAGGTGGTGGGATAGGTATGGTGCAGGGGCAACACATTGATAAAAATATCCCAGGGGTAGGCCCGCAGGGAACGGATAGCGGCGTTGGCATTGGCGAGGATCGCCTGGTGGCTGAGGGTAACCCCTTTGGCAAAACCGGTAGTACCCGAGGTAAAGACGATTGACACCGGATCGGTCCCGGCGATTTCTTCCGTTGCAGGAAGTTTCTGTTCACCCGCATCAGTGCCGAAGGCTTCAAAAAAATTGTCCCCTTCCTGGCTTATACAGACCCTGACCGCTGCAGGAATCCCCCTGGACAGGAGATCCGCCGCATACTCCCGCTTTCGCCCGGAATAGAAAAAGGCCTTTGCCCCGGTTAGTTTTAGTATATTGGAACATTCATCCTCGGATACGAGGAAGTCGATGGGAACGATAACCAGCCCGGCAATGGCCGCCCCCAGCCAAACCGCTATCCACTCGGGGCGGTTTTCCGACCACAGGGCAACCCGGTCCCCTTTGGAAAGCCCCGCAGCCAGGAGCCCCCGGCCTATGCGGCGGCTTTCTTCAGCAAGCCGCGTAAAGGACCAGCGGGTAAATTCTTTCTGTTTCCCGGACCGATAAAAAATTGCGGTCTTATCTCCCCAGCGGACCGCCAAATCCCCAAGCCATGCGCTAAAATTGGGATGGGGCATATCCGGCCAATCGGCAATGTAGTCCTTTGGGTTAAGCATCATCCTACTCCAGGGTGCTCAGACGGAACCCATGTTTTCCGCTTTTCTTGACCTCATACATAGCCATATCCGCCGCATGAACCAGATCATCCGCAGTTTTATTACCCAGGGGGATGCGAACCGCCCCGATGCTGACCCCGCAGAAAACCGATTGCTCACCGATGCACCATTCCAGGGCAAAACGTTTCAGCAGCAGTTCCTGTATCTGCTCAAGACTGGCGGCAGTTTTATTGGCAGCGATAATGACAAATTCATCACCCCCGTAACGGTAGGGCATTCCCAGGATCGCACTTTCATTCTGCAAAAAATGGCCTATCTGCCGCAGCAGGGCGTCCCCGGCCAAATGGCCCAGGGTATCGTTCACTTGTTTAAAATCGTCCAGGTCCAGGAAGATCAGGTAGCCCTGCTCCTTTGTCTGTTCCAGCATGGCCAAGGTACCGTTCATATCCTCCACCAGCTTGCCCCTGTTCGGCAGGGAAGTCAGGGTATCGCACTCCGCCAAACGCCGTACCAGCATTTCGTTGTACTTATTTTCCGTAATATCAATGCTGCTCACCACATGGGCAAGTCTGCCATCCACCCACCGTATGGCAGCGTGAACCATGCGGAACCAGGATCCGTCCGAGGAGCGCTGCATATCCCAGCTATACACCTGGGTGGGGTTTCCGTCTGCATCGACCAGCTTGTTTTTAGGGCAAAATTCGCATTCTTCTGTTTTATTGAAGTATAGCGCCTTCCAGCAGGGCTGGCCCTCGATTTTATCCACCCCCCCATGGGGCGCTGCCAGGGATTCGTTGGCAAAGAGCAGTTCGTGGGTATAGAAATCGTTCACATAGATATCCAGGCCCGCCTTATCAATCACGTTCCGTAGGGATGAGTAGGCGTACTCCAGCCGTTTCTGGTAGACCCGCATCTTGATATGCCCCGCCAGCACGGAAAGCACCGCATCCGCATCAACGACCTCCCGTTTGGTCAGCCGTATAGGATGGCGCCGGTCCAGCATCCCGATAAAAGCGGTAGGTTCCTGGTACTCAAAGATGATGGGGATCATGATCAGGGTTTTGGCGGAGAAAAGTTCCAGAAATTTCGCCCCTAGCCTGGTCTTTTTGGACTTGAGATAGACAATTCCCCCAGGTTTCTGGGTCAGTTCCTTAATATCCCGTTCGCTCAGATAGTCAGAAAGGACAAACTGCTCCCGCAACCCCGCCTCGGGGGCGCGGTAATGCTCAAAGAGATGAAACACCTTAGCATGATCCGCTTCGTAGACAAATGCGCCGAAGAAGCCAAAAAATTCGCAGGTATCCTTCAATATACCTGAAATAGACTGATAGGGATCTTTATAGGCGCTAAGTTGTCTGAATATGCCAACAAACAGGTCTTTTTCCTGCTCATCGATCGGTGAATCCGGATCCACTGAATGCTCCTGCTTGTATTCTATCATGTTTAATCAAATTTAACACATTTTTTTGAAATTTAGTATATTTTTAAAACTATTTAGCCTATAATAGGTCAATGCTTGGTTTTCTCCTTAAAAAATTCTTCTATGATTTCTGGGATAACCTATATAAGATAGCCCTAATCAACCTGGGCTTTCTGGTATCCCTGGCTATCCCTGCCATCATCCCCTCACTATTGGACTCCTGGCCCCCTTTAAGCTTGATAATTCTAGCCCTGGGCATACTCTGGTGCTTCGTCTACCTTTCCGCCGCCGCATTGTCCCTTAAGACAATATCGGATTATAGGTCCTTCGGCTTCTCTGATTTCGTTAAAAATCTTAAAAACGGCTGCCCTACCGGGGTCATCCTGGGCGCTCTGGCCCTTGCCGCATGGCTTCTGGTAACCCTGGTAATCCCTTTCTATTTCAGTATAAACTCCTTTCTAGGACTTTTTCTAGGGTGCCTCATCTTTTGGGCTCTGATCATCTCCTCTTGGCCTTGCAATTCTGCTTCCCTATCCGTTCCCGGCTGGACACCAAACTCCCCAAGGTCCTTAAAAAATGTTTTATCATTCTCCTGGATAACCCCCTCTTTTGCCTGCTCTCAGGGCTTTTCGCCCTGCTCCTCCTGGCCCTTTCTATACTCCTGCTACTCCTGGCCCCGGGTCCCGCAGGCATACTCCTGTTCCTGGACGAGGCCCTCCGACTCCGGCTTCTCAAGTACGACTGGCTGGAAGCTAATCCCGGGGCGAACCAAGGCAGGCGGCGGCCCCAAGTTCCCTGGGAGGCCCTGCTGATAGAGGAGCGGGAAAAAACCGGGAGCAGGTCTTTGAAAAACCTGATTTTTCCCTGGAAGGATTAGGATGGTGCCCGCTACACCCCTGAATATGGCACTGCTGCTTATAATTGGGTTCTTTTCCGGGGTATTATCCGGGGCAATCGGTTTCGGCGGGGCGCTCATCCTTTTACCGGTACTAAACATCACCCTGGGCGGCGCCCTAGCCGCGCCGGTATTAACGGTTGCCCAGCTCATGGGGAATTCAGCCCGGGTTGCCCTGGGGTGGAGACAAATCAACTGGAAACCAGTTATCTGTTTTATAAGCGGCGCCGTCCCCTTAACAATTGCAGGGGCATGGTTTTTCACCATAGCCGATAAGTCTATTATTACAAAAATTACGGGTGGTTTTATAATACTGTTCGTTCTTATAAAATTTTTCAAAATACCCCTATTAAAGGGATCAAATATGATAATGGTATTCGGAGGTGGCCTGACAGGATTTCTGTCTGGTCTGATAGGAAGTGCCGGCCCTGTGGGGGCATCGTTCTTCTTATCCTTAAACCTGTCACCCCTTTCCTATATCGCAAGCGAAGCCGTTACCGCCACGGTTATGCATATAATAAAACTGTTCATATACCGGGGATTTATGGAGATCGGTTACCGGGCCGTAGTTTTAGGCGTTTTAATCGGTATTTCAATGGTTGCCGGGGTATGGCTGAGTAAAAAAGGTATAGAACGTATTCCCAGGGAGAAATTCCAAATCGGGGTCAGTGTTTTATTGATTGCCATGGGTGTGTATATGAGTATTGCCGCGTAGATTTTTGCATAAAAATAAAGGCCTTTTTCGCCCCAAGATAAAGTAAAGGCTCTGTTCCATAAAGGATCACCTGCTATAAAAATTAACTAAAATAGTCATATATTGCATCAAAATAACCCATTCCAATAAAGAGCCCCCTTGCAATTTCCTTTGCCCTCCTGTTATACTATCTGAAATCTGTGAACCAGATATGCAAATGGGGGACCCATGAATCAACATGTGGTATCAACCCTGGTCGAGAACCGGGCGGGAACCTTAAGCCGGGTTTCCGGTCTCTTCAGCCGCCGGGGCTTCAATATCGACAGCCTCACGGTCGGAGAAACCGCAGATCCGTCTATTTCCCGAATGACCATCGCGGTAACCGGGGATGATGGGGTGCTTGAACAGATTATTAAACAACTCGGGAAACTGGTGGATGTGATAGCGGTCCGGGAACTGGATCCCTCGTCCTGTCTGCGCCGGGAGATCATGCTGATCAAGGTCAGCGCGGATGAGAAAACCCGGCCTGCAGTGCTCGGGGTTGCCGGGGTATTCCGGTCCCGGGTAGTCGATATTTCCCCCGCCACCATTACCATCGAGGCCACCGGCGATATTGAAAAGCTCAACGGCCTCCTGCTCCTTTTACGCCCCTACGGCGTTCTTGAACTTGCCCGCACCGGCCTTGTAGCCCTGGAGCGGGGTTCTTCGGTACTATCCGTATCGAACCTAAGCATTAGCAATTAACCGGCAATTGCGCGGCGTTTCCTTTTAAGGAAAAAGCCGTAGGACAATTACCGGATTCTCAAGGCCCCTAAAGAGGAAAGCTCTTTAAGGGTGAAGTTTACGAACAGGAGGAAATTATGGCTGTTATGTTTTATGAAAAAGATTGCGACCTGGGGGCCCTAAAAGGGAAAACCATCGCGGTGATCGGTTACGGTTCCCAGGGGCATGCCCATGCCCTGAACGCCAAGGAATCGGGGATGAAGGTGATCGTGGGGCTCTACGAGGGGTCCAAGTCCTGGAAACGCGCCGAAGAGGCGGGCTTGCAGGTAAAGACCGCCAAGGAAGCGGCGGAAGCGGCGGATTTCATCATGATCCTCATCAACGATGAAAAGCAGGCCAAGCTTTACCTGGACTCCATCAAGCCGGCCCTGAAACCCGGCAAGACTTTGGCCTTTGCCCATGGCTTTAACATCCACTTCGGCCAGATCATACCGCCGCCGGATGTGAACGTGGTGATGATCGCCCCCAAGGGCCCGGGCCACACGGTGCGGGAACAGTACCAGGCCGGCGCCGGGGTGCCCTGTCTTATCGCGGTGCACCAGGACCCCACCGGGGATGCCAAGCGGCTAGGCCTGGCCTATGCGGCGGCTATTGGTGGCGCCCGGGCGGGGGTTTTGGAAACTACTTTTAAGGAAGAAACCGAGACGGATCTGTTCGGGGAACAGGCGGTGCTCTGCGGCGGTGTTTCCGCCCTGATGAAGGCGGGCTTCGAGGTGCTAACCGAAGCGGGCTATCAGCCTGAGAGCGCCTACTTTGAGGTGATGCATGAGATGAAGCTCATCATCGACCTGGTTAACCGGGGCGGGCTGTCCTTCATGCGCTTCTCCATCTCGGATACCGCCGAATACGGGGACTATATAACCGGGCCAAAGATCATCACCGAGGATACCAAGAACACCATGCGCCAGGTTCTGAAGGAAATTCAGAACGGCAAATTCGCCCGGGAATGGATTCTGGAAAACCAGGTGAACCGCCCTAACTTCAACCGCCTGCGGGCTATCGAAGCCCAGCACCCCATTGAAAAGGTGGGGAAGGAGCTGCGCTCCATGATGAGCTGGTTGAAACCTGTGGAAAAATAAGGGCATCTCCAAAAACTCGGTTAGTTTTTAGAGATGCCCTGCATTTGCTCGTCTAAAGACTGTGCAAATGCTTTTTAAGCGGTAAATATCTAAAAACTGAAGTTTTTAGATATTCGCTAATTTTTCCAACAGGCCTTTTCATGGCAGGAGGCCATACAGTGAGTAATACTACGAAACGGATTGTAAAGATATTTGATACCACCCTGCGGGACGGCGAACAGTCCCCGGGCTGCAGCATGAACATCCAGGAAAAACTGGAGGTGGCTAAAAAGCTGGAGAAGCTCGGGGTGGATATCATTGAGGCGGGGTTCCCCGCCTCAAGCCCTGGGGACCTGGAATCGGTAAAGACCATAGCGGGGATCATCAGGGATTGTACCGTGGCCGGGCTTTGCCGATCCCTGGAAAAGGACATCGACGCTGCACGGGAAGCCCTGGCAGGGGCGGCACACCCACGGATACACATTTTCCTTGCCACCTCCCCGGTCCACATGGAATACAAACTCAAGCTGTCACCGGAACAGGTGCTGGCACAGGCAGTGGCGGCGGTGAAGTACGCCGGGAAATTCTGTAAGGATATAGAATTTTCCGCCGAGGATGCCTTCCGCAGTGATCCTGACTTTGTGTGCAAGGTCTTTGGGGCGGTAATTGCCGCCGGGGCCACCACGGTGAATCATCCGGACACGGTGGGCTACGCCATGCCCGACGAGTTTGGGGCGCGGATACGCTACATTAAGGAACACACACCGGGCATGGAAAAGGCAGCCCTGTCGGTGCACTGCCACAACGACCTGGGCCTGGCGGTGGCGAACAGTCTTGCTGCGATAGCCAACGGGGCGGATCAGGCGGAGTGTACCGTTAACGGCATAGGCGAGCGGGCGGGGAACGCTTCACTGGAGGAAATCGTCATGGGCCTGCGGGTCCGCAAGGATTATCTCAACGCAGATACCCGGATCGATGCCACTCAGATCTACACCGCCAGCCGCCTGGTAACCCAGGTGACCGGAGTAAAGGTGCAGCCCAACAAGGCCATTGTGGGGGACAACGCCTTTGCCCACGAGGCGGGGATACACCAGCACGGGGTGATGGCGAACCGGGAAACCTACGAGATCATGACCCCCGAATCCATAGGCATCCCCAAAAACCGCATGGTTCTGGGGAAACATTCCGGGCGCCACGCCTTCGAAGAGCGGCTCAATGATATGGGCTACACCGTGGACGGCGAAACCCTGGAAAGCATCTTCGCTGAATTTAAGATTCTGGCGGATAAAAAGAAGGTGGTCAGTGACAGGGATATTGAAGCCCTGGTAATGGGAGTCTCAGCATCGGCGCCTGAAACCTGGAAGCTCGAACACTGGGCCATCAACACCGGCTCTGCTCTGGGCGCCACAGGGATCATCAAGCTGCTGCATAAAGACGGTGAAGCCCGCAAACAGGTCTCGGTGGGGGACGGCCCGGTGGACGCGATCTTTACGGCGATCAACGAAATTGTCGGCAAAAAACCGGAGCTGGAACTGTACGAGATAGGATCCATCACCGATGGTTCCGCTTCCCAGGGAGAGACCATGGTAAAGATAGCCTGGGAAGGCCGGCATTGGAATGGCCGGGGGGTTTCCACGGATGTGCTTGAATCTTCCATAAAAGCCTACCTTTCGGCGATAAACGCCATGGAGTGGGACCTGGCTGCGGGGATTTCAAAAAGCCCCCTGCGGGAACCCCTGAAAGAAGCTTGAGGGATACGGTGGTAAATAGCAACACTGTTTCTGTGGTAGAAATATTGGATACCACCCTCAGGGACGGAGCCCAGGGGGAAGGTATCTCTTTTTCCTTGCAGGATAAAATCGCCGTGGTCCGGGCCCTGGATGAGTTGGGGGTTTCCTGGATCGAGGCGGGGAACCCAGGCAGTAATCCTAAGGACCTGGAATTCTTCCGCCTTGCAGGGAAACTGAAACTGGAGAACTCCAAGCTCTGCGCCTTCGGACCGACCCGAAAGAAGGGTATCAAATCTGAGGATGACCCCCAACTGCAAAGCCTGCTGGACGCAAATACCCCCGGGGTGGTGTTTTTCGGGAAGAGCTGGGACCTCCATGTTACCGAGGTCCTCCGGGTCAGCCTGGAAGAAAACATCGCCATGATCGCCGAGACCGCAGCTTTTCTGAAGGCCCATGGAAAAACCGTAATCTACGATGCGGAACATTTTTTCGACGGATGGCTTGCCAACAGCGAGTATGCCCTGTCCACAGTAAAAGCGGCCCTGGACGCCGGGGCAGACCGCATAGTCCTCTGCGACACCAACGGCGGCTGTTTCCCGGACACTATTGCTGATGGGGTCCGGGCGGTGGCTGAAAAGGTGCCAGGCACCATTTTGGGCATACACACCCACGACGACTCGGGCTTTGCCAGCGCCAATGCTGCTGCGGCGGTGAAAGCCGGGTGCCGCCATGTCCAGGGGACCCTGGTGGGCTTTGGGGAACGCTGCGGGAACACCAGCCTGGCGGCGCTAATCCCCAGCATTGAGATCAAGATAGGTCTCCCCTGCCTGCCTGGGGGCAAACTGGAACTTATCTACGACCTGACCCGTCAGGTGGCGGAGATCGCCAACGTTTCTGTGCCCGACAACCTGCCCTATGTGGGGGGCCATGCCTTTTCCCACAAAGCGGGGATGCACGCCGACGGCATACTCAAGCTGTCCCGGTCCTTTGAGCACATCGATCCGTCCCTGGTGGGGAACGAACGGAGCTTCCTCATGAGCGAAGTCGGGGGCCGTTCCGCTATTGCCGAGCGGGTCAAAAAGATCGATCCTTCCATTACCAGGGATCATCCGGTAATTGCGGAGCTTGCCCGGAAGCTGAAAGAACTGGAGGCAGAAGGCTGGCAGTTCGAGGGGGCGGATGGCAGCTTCGAACTTCTGGTACGCAGAGAAATTGCAGCGCAACTTGCAGCTCAGCTTCCCGCGCAAAATGCAGGACTACTGCCTGCTCCCTTTTTTCACATTGAGGCGTACCGTGTAGTAAGCGAGCACCCCACCGGGGAGACCCTAGCCTGTTCCCACGCCTGGGTCAAGGTTCTGGTGGACGGGCAGCACGAGATCGCCGCCGCCGAGGGGGACGGGCCGGTGAACGCCATGGACGGCGCCCTTCGCCGGGCGCTGACCCGGTTCTACCCCCAGCTGGGAAAGGTCCGGCTTTCGGATTACAAGGTCCGGGTCATCGATGGCAAGAATGCTACCGCAGCAAAGGTGCGGGTCCTCATCGAATCAACCGACGGAATAAAGCGCTGGGCCACTGTGGGAGTTTCGGAAGACATCATTGATGCCAGCCGGGCTGCCCTGGTGGATTCAATTGAATATAAACTGATTAGCGATATTGAACAGAAAACTAAGGTACACTAATAGGAGGAGATAAAATGGCTTATTCAATAGCATTGGTACCCGGAGATGGGATTGGGCCGGATGTAACCGCCTGGGCAACGGAAGTCCTGGATGCCGTGGGGGACAAGTACGGCCATGTGTTTAACTACGTTGAACTGGAAGCTGGGGGCAAGGCCATTGACAGTACCGGTGAGCCCCTGCCGACAGAAACTCTGGAAGCGGCTAAGCAGTGCGACGCACTTTTACTGGGCGCCGTGGGGGGGCCCAAATGGGATACTCTTCCGGGGCACCTGCGGCCGGAACGCGCCCTTTTGGGGCTCCGCTCGGGGCTCGGGGTCTATGCCAACCTCCGGCCTGCAGCGCTCCTGCCCCAGCTAAAGGCGGCCTGCCCCCTGAAGGACGAAGTCCTCATTGCAAGCAACAGCGAAGGGAGGCCTGACTTTGACCTGCTCATCGTGCGGGAACTTACCGGGGGGCTCTACTTTGGGGAACGGGGCCGGAGCGCCGACGGCAATTCTGCCTTTGACACCGAGACCTATTCTAAAACGGAAATAGAGCGGGTGCTCCGGGTGGGATACGCCGCAGCAAAACTGCGCCGGAAAAAGCTCTGCATGGTGGATAAGGCAAATGTGCTAGAATCATCCCGGCTCTGGCGGGAAGTAGCAAAGGAAATCGCCAAAGAATACCCTGACATTGAAACCAGCTATCTCTACGTGGACAACTGCGCCATGCAGCTAATCCGTGCCCCGGGTCAGTTTGATGTGATAGTCACATCAAACCTCTTCGGGGATATACTCTCCGACGAGGCCTCGGTACTCACGGGCTCCATCGGTATGCTGGCCTCCGCAAGCCTTGCCGGCGCCGGGGGCCTCCCAGGTGGAGAACCGGTAATGGGTATCTACGAGCCCATCCACGGCTCAGCCCCGGATATAGCCGGCCAGGACATTGCCAACCCCCTGGCAGCGATACTTTCCGCAGCAATGCTGCTGCGCTATTCCTTCGGCCTGGAAAAAGAAGCCGCCGCAGTGGAAAAGGCGGTCAATGTCATACTGGACCAGGGGCTCCGTACCAAGGATATAGCCGGCAGAAGCGGAACCGGTGCCAGTGAAAAAATTGTGGGGACCGCGGAAATGGGAAAGGCGGTACTGAAAGCCCTGGAAAACATATAGGGTACTTCTAAAAACTCGGTTAGTTTTTAGAAGTACCCCGCATTTGCTCATTTAAAGAATGCGCAAATGCTTTTTTAAGCGGTAAATCTCTAAAAACTGAAGTTTTTAGAGATTCCCTATAGGCAAATCTTTGAAAACCGACCGAGTTTTTAGAGGCGCCCTGTAAGTATCCCGGTTTCGTAAGGAGAAGAAGATGCACAGTGATATTGTTAACAAGGGTGTGGCTAAGGCCCCCCACAGGTCTCTTTTTAAGGCCATGGGCTTTATTGATGAGGAATTCGAGCGCCCCCTGATTGGCATTGTGTCCGCCAAGAGCGAGATTGTGCCGGGGCATATGCACCTGGACACTATTTCTAAGGCCGCTTCCGACGGAGTACGGGAAGCTGGGGGCATCCCCATCAACTTTCCCTCTATCGGGGTATGCGACGGCATCGCCATGGGCCACGAGGGTATGCGCTATTCCCTGGTAACCCGGGAACTTATCGCCGACTCTATCGAATGTATGGCCATGGCCCACGGCTTTGACGCCATGATCTACATCCCCAACTGCGACAAAATAGTCCCTGGTATGCTTATGGCTGCGGCCCGGCTCAACCTGCCCGGAGTCTTTATCTCCGGGGGGCCCATGCTTGCGGGGAAGAAGGACGGAAAGACCCTCACCCTTACTACCATGTTTGAAGCAGTGGGCGCCGTGGGGGCAGGGACCATGAGCGAGGAAGAACTCTACGATCTGGAGGAAGCGGCCTGTCCGGGCTGCGGTTCCTGTTCGGGGATGTTCACCGCCAATTCCATGAACTGCGTTGTTGAGGCCCTTGGTATGGCCCTGCCTGGCAACGGCACTATTCCTGCAGTGATGGCAGAACGGCTGCGGCTGGCCAAAAAAACAGGCTTTCTGATCATGGATATGCTAAAAAAGGATATACGCCCCCGGTCCATCATGACCGAACGGGCTTTTATGAATGCCCTGGCCATGGATATGGCCCTGGGCTGCTCCACCAATACTGCGCTGCACCTTCCCGCCATCGCCCACGAGGCGGGGTTTAAGCTGGACCTGGACCTGATCAACAAAGTCAGCGCCGTTACTCCCAACCTCTGCAAGCTGGCCCCGGCGGGTTCCACCGCCATTGAGGACCTCCACGCCGCCGGGGGCATACCCGGAGTTTACAAGGAACTGGCAAAGAAAAACCTGGTAGACCTCAAGGTACCCACGGTGTACGGCATACTGGAAGATGCGGTTAAGAATGCAAAGAACAGAAACACTGATATTATCCGCCCCCTGGAGGATCCATACTCGGCCACCGGCGGCCTGGCGATCCTGCGGGGCAACCTGGCCCCTGACGGATCGGTGGTAAAACGCAGCGCAGTTGCCCCCTCAATGCTCAAACATTCCGGGCCTGCCCGGATCTTTGATGCCGAGGAAGACGCCTTTGACGCTATCATGGAAGGCAACATAAAACCTGGGGACGTAATCGTCATCCGCTATGAAGGCCCCCGGGGAGGCCCAGGAATGAAGGAGATGCTCGGTCCCACCGGGGCACTGGCCGGCATGGGCCTGGACGATAAGGTGGCCCTGATCACCGACGGTCGCTTCTCCGGGGCAACCCGGGGCGCCGCCATCGGCCACGTCTCCCCGGAAGCCGCTGACGGCGGCATCATCGGCCTGCTCCGGGAAGGGGATATCATCGACATTGATATTGACAGCCGCAGTATTTCTGTGCGACTTAGTGACAGTGAGCTTTCAGAACGCCGAAAAACCTGGACGCCTCTGCCTCCCAAGGTAAAGACAGGCTACTTGGCCAGGTATGCAAAAATGGTGAGTTCCGCCGCCTCAGGAGCGGTGTTTAAGGAGGAATAGGATATGCAATACACAGGCGCCAGGATTCTTATTGAAGCGCTTATAGAGCAGGGGGTTGATACGGTTTTTGGTTACCCCGGCGGAGCAGTTCTGTTCATATACGATGAGCTGTACAAGCACCAGGACCGGATACGGCATATACTGGTGAGCCATGAACAGCATGCTGCCCATGCCGCAGATGGTTACGCCCGGTCCACCGGAAAAGTGGGGGTATGCCTTGCAACCTCCGGGCCCGGAGCCACTAATCTGATAACCGGCATTGCCACCGCCCACATGGATTCTGTGCCCATGGTTGCCATCACCGGTAACGTTGCTACCAACCTTTTGGGGAAGGACAGTTTTCAGGAAGTTGATATCACCGGGATCAGTATGCCTGTGGTCAAGCATAACTGGATAGTCAAGGATGTTAATGCCCTGGCGGAAACGGTACGGGAAGCGTTTATCGTTGCCCAGTCAGGCAGGCCCGGCCCGGTACTCATCGATATTCCCAAGGACATTACTGCCATTCCCGGGGAATGGATTCCCCTCAGATCAGGGGCCAAGGTGAAAAATATCCAGTCCATTTCGGCAAACAAACTGGTGGCGGGGATCATCCCCGAAGGGGCCGACCAATCAGAAATAACTGCGGAGGAAGAAATACTCAGCGCCCGGGCCCGCCGGCTTACAGAACGGAACCGGCGCACTACCTTTACTGATGAAGACCTGGACAGGGCAGTGAAATTTTTCCGGGAAGCCAAGCGGCCGGTGATCTACGCAGGGGGCGGGGTGATCAGCTCCGATGCCTGCGGGGAACTGACTGAGTTCGCGGAACGGCTCAATGCGCCTGTTGCATTAAGCCTCATGGGCATCGGTGCCTTCCCCCGGGAACACCGCCTCTACACAGGACTCATCGGTATGCACGGCACCGTGGCTTCCAACAAGGCGGTCCAGAAGGCGGACCTCCTGATCACCCTGGGGGCCCGCTTCTCAGACCGGGTCACCAGCAGGGCCGACAAATTTGCTCAAAGCGCCCGTATTCTTCACATCGACATCGATCCTGCGGAGGTGAACAAAAATGTGGGGGCCCACGCATGGATAATCGGGGACATCAAACTGATATTAACAAAACTGCTGAAGAAGATACCCCAGCATTTGAAGACCGACTGGCAGGGGGACATTGAGAAATGGAAAGAAAAGATACCCAAGGCTCACCACCCCGGAGGCAGCAAACTCCACCCCCGGCTCATCATTGAGGAAACCGCCAAACGCCTGGGTTATGACGCTATTGTTGCTACCGATGTGGGGCAGCACCAGATATGGACCGCCCAGTTCTACCCCTTTACCCGCCCCCGCTCCTTTATTACCTCCGGGGGACTGGGGACCATGGGCTTCGGCCTCGGGGCCATCATGGGCGCTAAAGTTGCAAATCCCAAACGGCCCGCAGTTTTGTTCACCGGAGACGGCTCTTTCAGGATGAACTGCGGTGAAATGGGCACCATCAGTAACTACAAAATCCCTATACTCATCGTTATTATCAATAACCAGGTGCTGGGTATGGTCCGCCAATGGCAGTCCCTGTTCTACGAAGAACGGTATTCCGAGACTATCCTGGACCGCCCTCCGGATTTTGTAAAACTCGCTGAAGCCTACGGCCTCAAAGGCTACCGGGCTGAGAACGAGAAGACCTTCATTGAAGCTCTGGATAACGCCATGAAGGATATCGCCTCCGGGCTTACTGCACTGATTGACGCTCAAATTAACAGGGACGAACAGGTGCTGCCCATGGTTCCCGGAGGCAAGCCTATTGATGAACAGATACTCTGAGATAATTGCCACCCTGGCGCTAACCCTTATCATAGCCACCCTTCCAGGCTGCGCCAAGACCCTTCCTTCTCAGTCGGAATTTGTTTTGGGTACTATTTGTACCGTCAATCTCTATGACCAGGGATCCCCCGAAGTATATCATCAAATTTTTGACCGTCTCCGGGAAATCGAGAACCGCATGAGCGCCAACCTTGAGGATTCGGAACTGGATCAAATCAACCGAATGGCCGGTATCCGGCCGGTCGTGGTACACCCGGACCTCATCGATGTTATCCAACGGGCCCTATACTTTGCAGAAAAAGCCGATGGCGCCTTCGACCCCACTGTGGGACCATTAGTAAAACTGTGGAGTATCGGTTCCGATGATGAGCGCCTCCCCGGTGAAGATGAAATCGCCGCCGCTCTCTCCCTGATCAATTGGAGGGATATTGTGGTTGACCGGGAACAGGGAACCGTTTTCCTGGAACGCCCCCTCATGCGCCTTGACCTGGGGGCCATTGCCAAGGGCTATGCCGCAGATGAGGCAGGGCGAATAATCCGGGCCGCCGGGATAAAGCGGGCCCTCATCGACTTGGGGGGAAACATCCTAGCCCTGGGGGAGAAAAAAGGCGGCGCTCCCTGGCGGGTGGGGATACAGAACCCCCTGGATAACCGGGGCGCCTATTTTGGCATCGCCGAAGTGCGGGACAAAACCCTGGTCACCTCCGGCATCTACGAGCGGTTTTTTGAGTATGACGGAAAGCGGTATCACCACATCCTCTCCACTCAGGATGGCTACCCTGTAGACAACGGCCTCCTTTCGATAACGGTTATCAGCGGCAATTCCATTGATGCCGATGCCCTCTCAACATCCCTGTTTGTCCTAGGCTATGAACAAGGCAAGATTCTGGCAGAATCCCTGGACGACACAGAGGCCATTTTTGTTTTTACGGATATGAGCGTCCACTGCACATCCGGGGCGCTTGAATATTTCACCCTCACGGATACTACGTTTAGTCTAATTCAGGACTGAAAATATTTTTACAAAGAAAAGGAAATTAAAAGGTATAAAACAACTCAGGCATAAAACCATCCCCTGTAAACCACTACCCCCTGACAAATAGCCGCGCAATTTTCTCATTTGCCCCCGCCATATCTATACCGAGTTCGTGCAAATAGGCATATTCATCCCCGGTACCGCGTCCATGGGGCACGCCATAGGCGCCGCTGTCACTCCCTGAGGCGACCAGGGCCCCGGTCTTCCCTGCGTAACTGAGCATTTCTGCGTGGTGGGCCAGTATCCTACGCATGGTTTTCTCAGGATAGCGCCCTTCAGAGAGGACATTTTTTACCGGAGCACAGGTTGGCACCCAAACAGTGCCGGTATCGCGCAGCATTTCTACCCCTTCCTTGTCAATCCAATATCCGTGCTCAAGGCTTGCTATCCCCGCCTCCAAGGCATTTTTTATATTTTCTGCGCCGTTACAGTGGGCCATGACACGGAAACCTTCGCCCTCCGCAATGTTCACCAGCTCATGGATTTCATCCCTCCCGATGGCATCGTACAAAACACTGCCGTCGGTATCAAAATCAAGCATACCAGAGACTGTTATCTTCACAAAATCTGCGCCCATGGTTTTTGCATCCGCGATAAGCCCCCGAGCTTCGCGCATATCCCGGTACGCCCTGCCATAAAGATGCCCGTAATATCCCTCCCGGTGGATGATAAAAACCGGGGTACGGTAATCAATGGCATATTCCGCCGCCAGGGTTTTCGTAAATCGTGAGACCCCGTATTTGTCCCCCCCATCCCGGAAATACCCAATCCCCCAGGACCGTAGTTCCCCAAGGGCCGCACGGACAAAACCTTCATCAGGAGCGGCTCGGTGGCGTTCCACGGCCGCCTGATAACTCACCCCGTCGGCCATAAGGTGGCCGTGGCATTCGTATTTCATAACTTTACTACTATGGTGAAAAACCAAGGCAGCCAAGCTAACAGCACCGCCACCACCAGGATTATACGCCCCGGAATAGCGGATACCCGCCGACCATCTGATAACAGAAACTCTGTTTTTTGCACATCCATTTCTTCATGTTGCCCAGCTTCAGCAGTCGGATCCTCAGCCTTGCTCACTGCAATCATTAGCGCATCAATACTGCCGATAATGTCTTTCCTGGTAATGATATGGCCTTGTTCCTGTATTAAGGCAAGGATGCGGAAGGATTCACCTACCATTTCCCCGAAAGCGCCGGGAAGCTGCAGATCCCGCCGTATCGCTGTGCGGGACAGCATGATCAGGGCTTCCAGGGTAACTCCCCGCTGGATCCCCGCCAGCAGGGCCCCCTCTGTGATCCTGAATGCTCCGACAGAAAACAGGACCCGCCCGTAGGGGACCAGAAGGTTGAACATCACTATACCCAAAATGATAAGTATGGTAATCAAGGGATTGTTCTTCTTTCCCGATAGCCAGGCCAGGAACCAGAAAAACAAAAACTGAAGTACCCTGAAATAGGGATTCGGATTGAAAACCAGGGCGGGAACCATGAGCATCCCGACCAGGCAAAGTTCCCGCCCGCTAAAAAGCCCCTCATAGATACGCCGCCGGCTTTCCCGTGCTCGTTCCCGGTATCCTCTGCGCTTCTTCACTTTTGAAGCATCGCTTCGATCCGGCCTTGCAGTTTTTCTCTCCTCCGCGATTTCTCTGCTATTTACAAAAACTACGGGTTCAGGCCTATCAGAGTATGCTGCGTACCAGTGGGAACGGCGGATAAAGTATTCGCAGAAGAGCCCCAAGGCAAGGCCGGTGATAAGCCCCATGGCCAGGAAGGGAGGGGTAATGTACCGGGCGCCTTCCCCAAAGATGAAAACCCGGGCCAGGGCAAGCTGGGCGCCGTTGGAAAGCAGTGCCCCGAGAACGCTTATACCGGCCAGACTCATCTGCTTAGGCCCCAGGAGCCTTCGGAGGCCGAACATGGAAAGGGCGGAAACACCGGTGCCCACCAGAGAAAAGAGAAAAATATACGAAAAGAGGGTTCCCGTGATAAGGGCCTGGCCAATAACCTTAATTCCCAAAAGCAACAGAAAAGCTCCAAAGGGGAGTATGTCCAGAGCCAGCATAAGGGGGAGGTTGGCTATACCGAGCCGCATAAAAGGTACTGGTTTGGGGATCAGGTATTCAATAGTAGAAAGGAACAGACAGAAAGCCCCCAGGACGGTGACAGTCACCTTTTTACCAGCTTGTGCTGTCCGGGAGGGTATTTTCATCCCCATCTCCTTCTATATAAATAAACACTTTATTGGGAAGGCAGGCTGACCACTGGCCCTGGCGGTGTATACGGCCAGCGGCTACACAGGTCTGGTTAGCGCAGGGAGATGAAAGCACCCGGCTCCCCTGGCCGCGGATCTCCACCACCGTATCCCCTATGGGGCCCGGTATGGATAGGGTCTCTTCTGCGTCCAGGGGGAAAACCCAGATCCGCCCTTCGCCCTGAACCCTCACCCAGGCGGCTTCCTGAGGGCGGCCATAGACCAGGAATGTGGAAAGTATCGTTAAAGCTGCGGCAAAACCGAGGGCAAGAAAATCCAGTGGTTTTAAGGGAATCATCCCCTTCATGTAGGCTCCCTTTGCCCATACTAGCGGGGTTCCGGATTTTACTCAACTTGATCAATGCGATCCTTTGCATTATTCAAAGATTTATTGTATAGTATTTTAACTGAGATTACCATTAAAGGGGTTTAGATGAACGGGCTTGTTCTGCTTATAATTTCCGTCCTGGTTCTGGCACTTGCCTACCTGCTCTACGGCCGGTATCTGGCCCGTACTTGGGGAATAGACCCCTCAAAAAAGACCCCTGCCCAAGAATTAGAGGATGGGGAAGAGTATGTGCCCACCTCCCCGGCGGTAGTTTTCGGCCACGAATTCGCCTCCATAGCCGGGGCGGGGCCTATCAATGGGCCGATTATCGCCGCCATGTTCGGCTGGCTGCCGGTAACTCTCTGGCTCCTGGCAGGGTCCGTCTTTTTCGGGGCAGTCCACGACTTTGCGGCCCTCTACACCTCGGTCCATAACAAGGGAAAATCCATAGGCTACGTGATTGAACTCTATGTGGGCAAGGCGGGGAAACGGCTTTTTCTGATCTTTGTCTGGCTTTTTTCCATACTTATTGCCGCCGCCTTTGCGGATATTGTGGCGGGAACCTTTACGGGCATTGACGCCCAGGGCCTCGAGAATTCCACCAACGCCTCGGTGGCCACCGCCTCCTTCCTCTTTATCGCCGCCGCCATAGGCCTGGGGTTCCTCATCCGGAAACGGAAAGCCTCGGATCTTGCCAGCGGCATTATCGCCGTGGACCTTCTCATCGCCTGCATTGCCCTGGGCATTTTCTTCCCCATCTTCCTGCCCCACAATATCTGGCTGTACCTGGTGTTCGGCTATATATTCGTCGCCTCCATTGCGCCGGTCTGGCTTTTGGGGCAGCCCCGGAACTACCTCAGTTCCTTCCTGCTCCTGGCAATGATCGCCGCGGCTTTTATTGGGGTAGTGTTTACCGCTCCGACGCTTTCCATACCCGCCTTTACGGGCTTTGAAGTCGATGGCAATTTCCTGTTCCCCTCGCTTTTTGTAACTATTGCCTGCGGGGCCATATCGGGGTTCCACAGCCTGGTGGCTACCGGGGCCGCTTCCAAGCAGATCAACAATGAGCGGCACATGCTGCCCATTTCCTACGGGGCCATGCTGGTGGAGACCCTGGTAGCGATACTGGCCCTTATCGCCGTGGGTTCCCTGTCCAACGGGGGCAAGCTTCCTTCGGGAACCCCGGTGGTTATCTTCGCTACCGGGGTTTCAACCTTTCTGTTCAAGATAGGGCTCCCCATAAAAATGTCCTTTACCCTGGTTTCCCTGGCGGTTTCCTCCTTTGTGCTTACCACCCTAGACACGGTGGCCCGGCTCGGACGCCTGTCCTTTCAGGAACTGTTCAGTTCCGGATCCGAAAGCCGGTCAAAAAAAACCGCCTGGCTGGGCAAGGTGCTGACAAGCAAGGGCGCAGCATCGGTGTTTACCCTGCTGCCCGCATATATACTGGCGGTCCTAGGCTATCAGAATATCTGGGTTCTCTTTGGCGCGGCGAACCAGCTCTTGGCAGCCCTTACCCTTATCGCCTGCGCCCTGTTCCTTAAAAAGACCAAACGCCGGGGTTTCATGCTCTTTATCCCTACGGTAATCATGCTGTTGGTTACCTTTAGCTCTCTTGTCCTCACCGCCAGAGCCAGGATACTCAGGTTTCTGAACGGCAATTTCCACTGGGCCTCTGATGGCCTCCAGTTGCTTATCGCCTGCCTGCTCTTTATTCTGGGAATTCTGGTGGTAATTTCCTGCGCACTAAAACTGTGGCAAAAAAAGCCGGATCCGGACAGAGATGGAAATGTTCCCTCAAATACTCCTAAAACAGAGGCGGGGATCTAGGCATGGCATCCATAAAAACAAAGGACCGGCTTTTTCTGATCCTGACCAGCGGCAAATACTCGGGAATGCAGGACAGGGCGGATATAGACCGGATCATCCGGCTTATCGTTATCAATATTATCTACACCATCATGTCGATCCTCATCCTTGCCCTGGGCGTCTCGGATATGCGAAACGGGATGACCGACCAGGGGCTGCTCCAGATAATCATCGGCTTTATGATCTTCACCAATCTCCTCCTCCTGCGGACCGAATTCTCCTTTACCCTGGGTGGCCTCATCGTAACCACCATATTCGGCGTATTCTGCGGGCTTTCGGTTTTTGCCCAGAACAACCTCAATGGTTTCGGCAGCCTCTGGATCTATTCCTACCCCCTGATGTCTATCTTTACCCTGGGTATGCCCCTGGGGCTGATCCCCGCACTAATACTGTTTGTGGTCACCATCTTCGGAACCTTTATACCGGGGCTCGGGGCGATTGATTATACTTTTTCCGAAGCCATCCTCATTTGCGGGGTCTACTTCTTTGTCCTGGCCCTGACGATTATCTACGAAATGGTCCGCTCCATCAAAGACCAGTGGCTGATGAAACAGGACAGCTACATGAACATGGTTTTTGCCAACAGCCCTGATATTATCATCATCCTGGATGATGAAAGCCGGTTTGTTTACTGCGCGGATATATTTCTCCGAAGGACCCATATAAAGAATTTTGAAACCATCAAGAAGCGCCCCTACCGGGAAGTTTTTGCCCGTTTCGCCGGGGAAAAACTTCTGGACGAAATAGCATCGGTGTTCCAGCTTTCCATGGAGGAAAAAAGTCCCTCGGTGACCGAGGAAATCATCGACATGGGCGGGGACGGTAACAACAGGAATTATGAAATACACTTCACCCCTATGTTCAATAGCGCAGAAAACTACCAGGGAGCTTTTGTCCTTTTCCACGACATGACCGATATCATCAACGCCAAAGAGCGGGCGGAACAGGCCAATGTGGCCAAGTCGAGCTTCCTGGCCAACATGTCCCACGAGATACGCACCCCCCTGAACGCCATCATAGGCATGGCCACCATCGCCAAGGGGACCCAGGAAAATGAGCGCCGGGATTACTGCCTGGAAAAAATTGAGGGCGCCTCCACTCACCTGCTGGGGGTTATCAACGATATTCTGGATATGTCCAAAATTGAAGCGGACAAATTTGAACTTTCTTCAACTGAATTTGAATTTTCAAAGATGCTGCGCCGGGTGATGAATGTCCTTGAATTCCGGGTCGCCGAAAAAAAACAGACCCTTGGGGTAAATCTGGACCCAGACATACCGCCCCTGCTTATTGCGGATGAACAGCGGCTTGCCCAGGTTATCACCAACCTGCTCACCAATGCGGTAAAGTTTACCCCCGAAGAGGGCTCCATAACCATAGCAGCCCGCAAGCTGACGAATCAAAACGCTTTCCATGAAGGTGTCCCTGCCAAGTACCTGGTGGCTGCCTTTCCGGACCGCCTCCCCGGGGAGGAACTTGAAGAAGACCTAAGTCCCCGCTGCACCCTGGAAGTACGGGTGACCGATACGGGCATAGGCATCTCAAAGGACCAGCAGGACAAGCTCTTCCAGTCCTTTCAGCAGGTTGATTCCAGCATTTCCCGCAAATTCGGCGGCACCGGTCTGGGGCTTGCCATTTCTAAAAGAATCGTAGAGATGATGAACGGTTCTATCTGGGTAGAGTCCGAGCCGGATAAGGGCTCCACCTTCATTTTCACCATCCAGGCGGAGCTTCCGGAATCTGTGCCAGGACAAGATTCCCCCATACCGGCAGCCGAACAGGAGGACTCCGCAGAACCCCGGGAGAATGAATTTGCCGGGCGGCGCATACTCCTGGCGGAGGATGTGGATATTAACCGGGAAATTGTGGTTACCATCCTGGAGCCCACCGCCCTGACCATAGATGAAGCGGAAAACGGGCAGATCGCCCTGGATACCTTCTGCGCTAACCCGGAAGCCTATGATTTGATATTTATGGACATCCATATGCCCGGCATGGACGGGTATGAGGCAACTCGCCGGATCAGGGCTTCGGATCACCCCAGGGCAAAATTGGTCCCCATCATCGCCATGACCGCAAATGTGTTCAAGGAAGATATTGAACGGTGTCTTGCCGCGGGCATGAATAGCCACATAGGAAAACCCATTGATTTCAGCGAAGTATTGGCGATTTTGAGGAAGTACTTAGCCGCCTAAAAACCTGCTAGGGTTTATCCTGCATATCCAAAAGCAGATCGATCTGCTTTAAGATATATTCCTGGTATTTAGGAGCAAGTTCCTTATACAGGGCGACCAATTTGGTAAATTCCTTTGCAGGATCATGGTTGAACATTTCACCTTGACCATCCCTGAGCCATTTTTCATTTACCCCAAAGGAAGCACAAATCAGCTTAATGATCCGATCATTGACCTTCCGCTTTTCTACTTCCACCCCTGCGAGATACCCGCTGGACAGAGATATAACCTTGGAAAATTTCATCTGGGAAAGACTCAGAGCTTCCCGAACCTGTTTTATACGGCGATTAACAGTTACCGCTATATCACTTTTCATTTCCATTCGATACTACCATAAATTCCGTGAGTGTTACAAGTGAAACTACAAAAAAACTACTTATTTCACCATAATTATACAATATGCTTGCTGAGAAATCAATATTATCCATATAAATTATGTCCCTCCAACTACAAGCTAGCCCTGTACTCTCCAAGGAAATAAAAGTTTTCTGTCCGGGTTCTCAGCTCTTCCACCGCCCCGGCAAAGGTATCCTCTGTGGAGGGAATGGTAACATCCACGTAGAACTGGTACTCCCAGGGTTGGCCCTGTATGGGCCGGGATTCAAGTTTGGAAAGGTTAAGCCCACGGTCGCTTATTATTTTCAGACAGCTGAAGAGGGCCCCGGACTCATCGGGGACGGAAAACACCAGGGACGCCTTATTCGGCTTATCTGAACCAAGGCTGGGGGGTATGGGCGCCAAGTTGCTGCCATTGCGCCGGGAGATAATCACAAAGCGGGTATAGTTCAGGGGGTTGGTCTCAATACCCGCCTTGAGTACCCGCAGGCCATGGGCTTTGGCAGCCGCTTCCCCGGCAATGGCGGCTACCTTGGTGGCCCCTTCCCGGGCAATGGAGGCCACCGCAGTTGCGGTATCGTTGCAGGCCTCTAGCTGCCAGGCGGGGTACTTATCCAGGAAGTCCCGGCACTGGGCAAAGCCCTGGGGGTGACTGCGGACTATGCTGATGTTTTCGATTGACGCCTTTTCATCGGCGATCAGGCAATGGACAATCCGCAGCTTCAGTTCCCCCACCATGGCGATATCCGGGTAACGGAGGAAAAGATCGTAGTTTTCATGGACCGATCCGGCCAAGCTGTTTTCTACAGGTACCACCCCAAAGCCGGCAGCGCCTTCCAGGACCGCATCAAAAACCCCGCGAAAAGAGGCTGCCTGCAGCCGGGGCGCCTCTTCCCCGAAGGCTCGCATCAGGGCCTGTTCGGCATAGGCGCCGCTTTCCCCGGAAAAGGCTATGGGCAGATTGCTTGGGCTTACCGCTTCGGTGGCCGAAGCCCCACTTTTGCCGGAAACCTTAAGCACATTCCCCGCAGACGGCCGGGGAGTACGGAGCAGTTCCTTCCCCACCACCGGGGCCAGGGCTTCAATATCCCGCATGAGTCGCTCAAACTGTTCGGGGTACAGGGACTGGGGTCCGTCGGAAAGGGCTTCATCCGGCCGAGGGTGTACTTCAACCGTAAGCCCGTCAGCTCCGGCCGCAACCGCCGCCAGGGCTGCGGAACTGATCATAGCCCGGATCCCCACGGCGTGGCTGGGATCAACGATGACCGGCAAATGGGAAAGGCCCTTCACCACCGAAATGGCGGAAATATCCAGGGTATTCCGGGTATAGGTCTCAAAGGTGCGTATCCCCCGCTCGCAGAGCACCACATCCCGGGTCCCCGCCGCCAGGAGGTACTCCGCGGAAAGGAGCCATTCCTCAATAGTCGCCGAGGGGCCTCGCTTCAATAAAACCGGCTTACCCAGGGAACCGACCTTCTTTAACAATTCAAAGTTCTGCATATTCCGGGCGCCGATCTGGAACATATCCGTAAGATCCTTCATCTGCCCGGCAAATTCCGGGGACACCACCTCGGTAACGATGGGCATACCGTTGGCTTCACCTGCTGCCTTCATAAATTCCAGGCCCTGCATACCCAGGCCTTGGAACGCGTAGGGACTGGACCGGGGTTTATAAGCCCCACCCCGGAGCATCACCGCCCCGGACTCCCGGACCCGGGCTGCGGTTTCCATGATCTGATCCCGGCTTTCCACTGCGCAGGGCCCGGCAATCACCGAAATCCGGGACCCCCCAATCTTAACCTGGGAAGTGCCTGTCCCCACGGTGACAATAGTATTCCCAGGCTTGCTCTCCCGGGAGGCCAGTTCGTAGGGCTTGGAAGTTGCCGCTACCCGCTCCACCCCAGGCAGCAAGCCCAGTTCCCGGAGATCTACCACCCCCTTACCGGTTCCGCCGATAACTTCATCGTCCCCCAGGACCTGATCCCGTACCGCAAAGCCCCGATCTTTCAGATAGATCCGGACCATTTCTTTATCATGCTGGGAGACGCCTTTGGACAAAACGACAATCATGGGAAACCTCGATTAGGAAAAATTGGTAAAAGAATAGGAATATACTACAAAGTTTGGGGGGAATTTACAATAGCCGCCGCAGTTTTAGGTAAAAGAAGAAGCCCCTACTGTTCCGGGTGCAAGGACAGCCCCTGTTCGTTTTTAGCAAGCTTCCGCACGATACAGGAAAGGGAAAAGTTGATCACAAAGTACACCAGGGCGATGAAACAGTAAAGCACAAAAATATGGGCGCTGCTAACCACGGTATTTTTGGAAAGTATACCCATGAGGTTCTTGCTGTTGAAGAAAAATTCCGCAATGGCGAACTGGGCAAAAAAGGATGTGTCCTTAACGGTGGTGATGATCTGGCTCATCAAGGAAGGGACTATACGCATGAAGCACTGGGGCAGCACGATGTACCTGAGGGTCTGCAGAAAACTGAAACCCTGGGACCGGGCAGCCTCGAACTGTCCTTTGTCAATGGAGTTAAGCCCGCCCCGCACAATTTCTGCGATCACCGAGGAAGTGTAGAGGGTCAGGGCCAGGCCGCCCCGGAACAGATAGGTACCAAAGGGCAGCATGAACACACAGATCAGTATCCACAATAAGAGAGGGGTACTGCGAAACACTTCAATGTATATAGAAGCTATCCTACTGAAAAAACGGCGTCCGTAATTTCTGCATAGGGCCAGCACGGAGCCTAAGGCAACGCTGGCCGCCACGGTGGCAAGGGAAATGAGCAAAGTAGTCCGGAGGCCGATCAGGATATACCGGACATTAGGGGGGGTAAAGATATCCGCAAAAACCTGGGTGTTCACAGCGCCGCCCCCTGATGAATATGGTCCGTAGTTCCGGCTTTAGCCGGAACTACAAGGCCAGGGCCGCCAGGTCCTGACCCGGTCCCCCGGTTTTTGATCCGCAGCTCATGGCGGCGGGCCCAGCTTACCAGGGGGAAGCAGAGGATGAAGTACATGACACCGGTAATAATATAGGCTGGGCCGTAGCTCAGGGTCCCGTTGGAGGCCCAGGAATCAGCCCGGTACATCAGGTCCCCCCCGGCGACAAGGGCCATCACCGAAGTATTTTTGATGAGGTTTACCGCCTGGTTTGCCAGAGGGGGCAGCACGATGGTGAGGGTCTGGGGGAGGATGATCCAGCGCATAGCCTGGAGATAGGAAAAGCCCTGGGACTTAGCGGCCTCCATCTGCCCCCTTGCAATGGAACTAATCCCAGCCCGGACCACCTCGGACACATAAGCCCCGTGATAGATACCCACGCAGAGCATCCCTATGGAGAACACATCCAGGGTGACCCCCACATAGGGCAGGGCGTTATATACAAAGAACACCTGGACCACCAGGGGTGTATTCTGGAAAATTTCCACATACACCCTGGCAATAGCCCGCAGTATCTTTTTATTGGAGGTAGAAAAAAGGCCAAAGATGATTCCAAGGATCAGGGCTAAGAGCAGGGCCAGGATCGACACCAGCAGGGTGATCTTAAAGCCCTCCAAAAAGCCCGGGAAATCCTTAAATAAACGCCCCCAACGCCACAGGGCAAACGGTCCGCTACTCACTCTTTTCCTAGAGTTTAAACTGGCTAACCAAGCCGGCAATGGTTCCGTCACTGAGCCACTTTTTAATCAGGCCGTCTATATAAGAGGTTAATTCGGTGTTTGACTTTTTGCTGGCAATGCCGTACTCCTGGGGAGAAAAGGCTTCCGGCAGGATTACTGTTTCATTGTCCAGGTAACCGGCCAGAATGGACTTATCCACGGAGAACACATCAACCCGGCCGGAATCCAGGGCCGCCTTGATCTCAGGATAGGTGGCAAATTCCGCAAAGCCAAAACTTACCCCGATCTTGTCCCCCGCTTCCTTAATCGCCACCCGGCTAGTAGCGGACTGGGCAACCCCGATGGTCTTACCCCCCAGGTCCTTAAGCCCGGAGATCCCCGCAGCTTTCTTAACCAGCATACCCACCGCATCGGTGTAGTAGGTGGTAGAAAAGTTGTAGGTCAGCTTCCGTTCCTCAGTAACCGTAAAGGTAGCGATAACCAGATCGATATCCCCGTTATCCAGCAGGGGACCCCGGGTCTTGGCGGTTACCGGAGTAAAGGCCACCTTGGAAGGATCCCCAAAGATCTCCTGGGCGATGAGCTTGGCAAGCTCAATCTCCAAGCCCTCATAGAGCCCGGTTGCCGGGTTCTGGAGCCCGAATCCCGGCACATCCGATTTAACCCCTACCCGCAGCACCCCGTGGCCCTTAATCCGGTCCACATCCCCGGAACCACCGCTTTCCTGTTTTCCCCCGGCAAATACAGTGCCGGCCACAGCCGCAAGAATCAAAGCTACACACACCACTTTTTTCGCAAACTTCATTCTCTTCCTCCTTAGATTCAACGCAAAATTTTACTTAAGAACGCACTGGTGCGCTCATTTTTTGGATGTTCAAAAAATTCTTCCGGCTTCCCTTCCTCCACCAGAACCCCGTTGTCCATGAAAATGATCCGGTCCGCCACCTGCCTGGCAAAGCCCATCTCGTGGGTCACCACCACCATGGTGATGGACTCCCGGGAAAGGCGAATGATCACGTCCAGCACCTCCTGAACCATCTCCGGGTCCAGAGCCGAGGTGGGCTCATCAAAAAGCAGTATCTTCTGTTTGGTCGCCAGGGCCCGGGCAATGGCGATACGCTGCTGCTGCCCCCCGGACAGATTGGAGGGATAGGCTGTCGCCTTGTCCCGGAGCCCCACCACATCCAGGTAGTGGTAGGCAATTTCCTCCGCCTCGGCCTTGCTCTTCTTTTGCAGCTTGATGGGCGCCAGGGTAATGTTCTGCAAGGCAGTCATGTGGGGGTAGAGGTTGAACTGCTGGAACACCATGGCGCAGTAGGATCGCACCAGATGGGTCCGGGTAGTCCGCAAAAGGGGTTCCCCATTGAGAAAAACCTCCCCATCGTCAGGCTCCTCCAGGGCGTTGATACAGCGGATAAGGGTGCTCTTGCCGGACCCCGAGGGGCCGATGATCACCAGCTTTTCCCCTTCCCGAACATGGAAATAGATATCCTTCAGAACCTTCAAATGCCCAAAGGATTTACAGACCCCCTTTAGTTCGATCACCAAAACCCTCCATGAGCTCTAATTGTGTATAATTATACATTAAGGTGAAAATTTATGCAAGAGGGCGAATTGCCTCATCGGAGGTTTTACATTTACTCCGAGGATACGTATGGGGAAATTTGCGAGAAGCTGCTGGCATTTGCCTTAATGAAGGCCAAGCCCTTCACAGGCCGTGGGCAATTTGCTATTCTTGACTCAACGGACACTGAAACGCCCTTTGAGCCTGAACGGCCCCGTAGGGGTAAAAAAAGGAGAACGACCTATGAAAATCACTCTTGACAGGTTGATAGGTAATACAGTATCGTTACCCCCCCCCCCCCCCCCCCGATAGGTTTACTAGGATATAACAAGTAGAACCCTTCCGCCCACCTGTTCCGTTCTATCCTTATCCTTGGTTTAGTGTTCCTGCTGGCATTCGGTTTAATAGGCTGTGAAAACCCTGAGGAGAATACCCCCACGCTACCGCTGCTGCTGCTGCCGGACACCACCGCCCCCGTGTTAAGCGCAGGAATAGTGATGAGTTATCAGCCTACCCCGGCAGGAATCACTGCTATCCTGCTATTTACTTCCGACGGATTAGGAACCTGCTACTATGTAGTACAGGGCGCAAGCGAAGACGAACCTGCTAAGGAAGTGATAGCAAGTACCGACGCCTATTACACCGACTACGTTATTGCACCAGGGCCAAGGCAATTCAAGATTTATATAACCGGCCTTACCCCAGGCAACCAGTACAAAGCTTACATCGTCGTAAAAGATCCGGCAGGCAATATTTCGGATGTATTGACCATTGCCATTACCGGAAATCCCATTACCGAAGCCATCGCAGGCAAAACCGGATTGGGAAACTCGGTAGACCCCTATGTGGTCACCGTAACCGGGATGGATCTTTCCACCGATCTGGACGATATCTTATCCGGCATCACCGCCGGCATATCCTGGGGACCCATCATGCTGGACCTTTCGGCCTGCAGCGGCGAAAGCATCCCCAAGCCACATATATCGAATGAGGACCTAGCCCGCTTTGTCTCCATTACCCTGCCCGCCACGGTAACTACCATTACTTATAAAGACGGTTATTTAGGGGGTGCGTTTGCCTACTTTACCAGCCTCAAAAACATCAGCGCCCCTGGTGTAACTACGGTGAACCACTCTGCATTCGCCAAGTGCACCAGCCTTGTAACGGTGGACCTCCCCGCAGCGAAAACTTTCGGCAATAATGTATTCTATGGCTGTACCAGCCTTAAAACGGTGACCCTCCCCGCAGCGAAAACCTTCAGCGATGACGTATTCTACGGCTGCACTAGCCTTGAAACGGTGAACCTCCCCACAGCGGAGACCTTCGGCAATAATGTACTCTACGGCTGCACTAGCCTTGAAACGGTGAACCTCCTCACAGCGGAGACCTTCGGCGATGACGTATTCTACGGCTGCACTAGCCTTGAAACGGTGAACCTCCCCACAGCGGAGACCTTCGGCAATTATGTATTCATTGGCTGCACTAGCCTTGAAACGGTGAACCTCCCCGCAGCGGAGACCTTCGGCGGCGGGACATTCAGCGGATGCCACAGCCTTGTAACGGTGAACCGCCCCGCAGCGGAGACCTTCGGCGGCGGGACATTCTACTGGTGCACCAGCCTTGCAACAGTAAACCTCCCCGCAGCGAAAACCTTCGGCAGCGGGACATTCAGCGGATACGACATCCTTGTAACGGTGAACCTCCCCGCAGCGAAAACCTTCGGCGACCAGACATTCTACAACTGCGACAGCCTTGCAACGGCGAACCTCCCCGCAGCGAAAACTTTCGGCGACCAGACATTCCGCCACTGCACCAGCCTTGAAACGGTGACCCTGGGCGCTACCCCAACCCCTTCTTTTGGGCTGGATACTTTCTCTGACGTACTCATAAGTCCACCCAACATCGTCACGGTGAAGGTCCCCGGCGGAAGTACCAATACCAGCTATAACGATGCTTGGAAGGATGCCTTTAGGGGCAAGGGCACATTCGACAGCGGGGAAGTTAATGACTGCATTATAGTAATCGTAGCCGCGCTGTAGGCGGCCCCTCGCAGGAAAAATAACTTACCGCAAAAGGTGACTGTCACCTTGCCGGTCACGGGAGGAGCGCTCCCATCACCAAGCCCTGACTTTAGTTTCCTCAGGGCTAATGACCGTAACCGTATCGCCGGATTGTTCAATTACATAGAGACCCTGTTTAAGGGCGTAGTCCCGCACATTGTCGGGAAATATGGCCCCCGCAATGCCGCCGTAGAGCTTCCGCGTATCCCCGTGCAAATCCGCCCATTGGCGTAATTTTTCCATCCGTTCTACATGGTCAAGAATATCGCGAATATTAGGCTGAGTTTTAATTTCCACCGCCATCGCGCAGTCTCCATTTTCCAGGAACACATCAACTTCGGTAAAAATTTGATGGGTACGTCCCTGAATAAGCAAATCGGTCGAGGATTTTTCAAAGGTATAGCCGAACTGACGAAATTTTGCGTGCAAGTTGGGGATGAACATGTGTTCAACCACACTGCCGAATTTCCGCCCCAGATCACCGACAATTTTTTGGGTTGCCTTCTGGGATTCTTTAATCTCCCGGGCCATTTCCTCTCTGGCTTCCTGAAATTTCCGGTCAGATTCCTGAAACAGAGCCCAGACCTTTTCAAAGCTTAATTCCGGATCATGCTGATATTGTGATTCCATCTCCGCTCTCCTGATCAAAGTATACCCTACCAGGGGGTCACAGGCCAACGGCCGGACTTCCCCCTGCACCCCCTATAAGGGCACGATCCTGCAAAATGCTTTAATCCCTGGGGAAAAATCTTTGAAAAAGGTCCACGGTGTCAGTCACCACCGCAAAAAGCCAGCTTACTAAATACGGCTACTTAAAAGGGCGCCCCTCAGCCCCACCCCTGCTCCGCCTCTTCGATAGCCCGGATAAAATCATCCCGGGACACCCGGTTCGTGAGCAGTTCCCGGAAGGACTCCTGGTGGCAGAAAAAGTTGATCCGCGAAAGGGTATGGAGGTGCAGTTTTGCGGAGGCGGAAACCATGAGGATCACCGTATGCACAGGTTTCCCATCCAGGGCGTTCCAGTCCAGGTCCTGCCCGGTATAGGCGATGGTTACAAACTGTTCCCCGGGCACGGAAATCAGGGGGTTCCGGGGATGGGGCAGGGCTATGCCGTGACCGATGGCGGTTGGCATCAGGGCTTCCCGCTCAAGCACCGCCTCCAACAGGGTCGGCGCATCCACCGACCGGGGAAGGGTAAGCCCCCGGATAAGATTGGTCAGCAGTTCCTGGGGATTGCTCCCCGGCACCGGGGAAAAGCCCCCCCCCCGCTTTATGAGGGCGCTCAGCCCCGGTTCTTCCGTAGTTTCAATCATAGTTCTATTTTTCCTATTACCGCCGCCAGGCTGCGGTTACAGCTATTGATATCAAAGGCCTCACTGTCAAAGTCCTTGCCCAATTCCCGGAGCGCCATCTGTCGTTCGGTCTCCGCCCCCTGTTCCAGGGCGGCCAAATAGCGCCGGAACCGCATGGGCCCGTCGATATATTCAGGGGGCGCCGCTTCCGCCCCGGCAACGCAGCGTATCTGTTCCCCCGGCCCTGGTTCATGCCGGGAAAGGAGCAGTATCTTCACGGTCCACTTGCCCCCGTATTCGTAGATCAGGGCATTGCCCCCCCGGAGATTCAGTTCCCCCAGGGTCAGCTCCGATGCCAGCCGCTTTGCCGGAACATGCCGCCTGGGACCGTAGGGGGGCGTCGGTTCTTCAACCGACGGGGGTGGGTCCTGCTCTTCCAGAAAATAGTGGTACCCGGAGCCGCTGCTCCAGCCGAACAGGGCCTGGATCAGAGCGTGAAGTTCCCCCAACCGACAACTTTCCGGTAGGGCAAGCCGGCGCCACACATCGGTACCTCCCAGGCTTACTTGGAAGATACGCCACTCGGCGCCACCAGCGGGGGGAAACTTCACCTCGGAAATATTGCTCTGTCGGTAACTGTCCAGGGCATCCTCGATCAGGTCCTTCATATCCTCATAGGTCTCGATCATGCTGTCCAGGGAATTGTCCATGGCGTCCAGCTCGTCCTCAGGGGGGGATTCATCGGTATCCAGGTCCTCCATAACCCCGGAAGCATGGCCCTGGATCTGGGAAAGGATGATAAAGGTATGCTTGGGCAGCCAGGATGGGTCCAGATCGCCCTTGCAGAGCCGGGCCGCCAAATCAATAACCGCAGTATGCAGCTCCCCCATGCGCTGCCGAATGGCCCCTATGGGCGCATCCTTAAAGGGGGAATAGTAATGCCCGATATGCTTCACCATACCCACAAGGTATTCTTCAAGGGAGTCCCGGTCCCCTTTGCCCAGGGCTACCGAAGGGGGCACAATCCGTTCAAGAAGAGCGGAAATATCCTTATCCCGCCGGAACAGGGCGTCCAGTATATAGGACTTCACCACATCTTCCGATACCGGAATCCCGTTCCGGTTCAGGGTTTTCTCTACCAGGTTCAGCTCAAAGGGGTCCGGGCTGCGATCCGGGGGGTCCATTATCCCTTCCAGGCGCTTCAAATCCGGAATCTCCCGGCCCGCAAACCAGAACCGGGTCTCTATCCCGTAAGGGGTGGTTTCGATACGGTCCGTCTGCTCATAGAGAAAATCCTCCATAGAGTAAGCGGGCACATCCCGCATCCGCTTGCCCCCGTACCAATAGGCATAGGCAATCTGCTCCTCCGTGGACGACCCAGGCCCCAGAAAGTTGAAGGAGTCCTCAAAGCCCCCCTCAGCCGCCTCAAGCCAGGCGTAGAGATCCACCTTGGACCACTCGTCCTTCCCCACCCGCTCCAGCTCAAAGGAACCCTCTTTCCAGTCCCGGGTTTTCACCACGAACCGGTCCCCAGGCACAAAGGACAGCTCCCGGTACAGGTTCCGCATATCCAGGGTCTGGATGGAAACATCCGGCGGGTCCTCGTAGGGGTCGCTGTTAAAGGCGCTCTCATTGCTCGGATTATCCCTGGCCACATACTGGGGGGCATACTCCTCCCCGAAAATAGTGTAATAAGGGTAAAATTCCTCAGGCTCCCCCTCCAGGGTAGTAAAGGGAATCTGCCGCCCCTTATAAAAGAAGCTGTACTCCTGGGGCATCAGCATGGGATTGGCAAAGGGTACGCAGCGGTGTCCGGGGATCAGGGTTCCGTTCAGCAGTTCCGACCGGGTCGGGCTGATCACAAAGCGCAGGGGCTCAAAGCACCCCCGCCGAGACACCCACCGTTCCGGTCCCAGCTTAAAGGCAATGTTCTGGGAATCAATAAAGGAGGCAATCTCCTCCCCCAAATGGTCATGCTTGTAAAAAGCAAGCAGCCGGACAAAGCCCGTCACTTCCTCAAGAGTGAAAGGGTCCCGGTTATTTTCGAGAAAATCGTAGAGCGCATCTTCCTGTTTTTCATTCATCTATATGTATACTATGAACCAGAAGGGGCATAATTGGCAAGTCTTACAGCCCCCGGATATTCACCAGGTTTGAGTGCTGGGGGTTTCCTTTAGCCAGGGGCGAAGGGGCCAGGGTGGTAATGGCGTTGATATTCCCCCGTATGTCCGCCCCATCTGCGGCAGGGGTAAACCAGGCGCCCTGGGACATGGCCAGCACACCCTTCATAATTCCATCCCTGACAGCGGCGCGGATGCGGATGGTTCCCCGGCTGTTCCAAACTTCTACCAGTGCATTATCCTCTATGTGCAGTTTTTCTGCGTCCTCAGGGCTGATATACACCGCCGGGGATTCTACTCGGTCCATCAGAATATTATTGTCATGGATAGAATGGGTCCGCCTTTTGGTATGCCAGCCGGTCAACTGGAAGGGGTATTCCGCAGTCAGGTGATCCTCCGGGCCTTCAAAGCCCGGTATATACCGGGGCAGGGCGGGGATCGCCGGATCATGGAAATCCTGGAGCCGCTTTGAGAATATCTCTATCTTTCCCGAAGGCGTCGGAAAGGGGTTTCTTTCAAAATCCTCTCTCTGTTCCCGGAAGGCGATGAAGTTTGTTTTTTGCTTGTAGAAATACCCGCCCTCTTTTGCAAATTCCGCAAAGGGAGGCAGCTCCTCCTCATAGTTTCTGCACTCTTCGTACAGCGACTCAAGCCACCCCTCAGCCCTTGTATGGCCTTCGGTAAATTCATCGTAAAGGCCCAACCGTTCCGCAATTTCCGTAAGCCAGTCATACTCAAAGCGGCTTTCAAAAAGCGGCTTTACTGCGGGGTTACAATAGAGCAGGTAATCACCCTCCCGCCAGGGCCTGGCGATATTCGGGCTTTCCAGGAATGATGTACCGGGCAGAAGTATATCGGCGAATCGGGCGCTGGGGGTTAAAAAAAGGTCGGACACCACAATAAATTCACATTTTTCAGTATCCCGCAGTATTTCTACGGTAGCATTGATGTCCGAATGCTGGTTGATAAGGGTGTTTCCCGCCAGATTCAGTATCATTTTTATGGGCGACTCCAGGAAATCCCTGCCCCGGATATGGTCCTGCCGGGCGCTCATTTCCCGGCCCCGGCTGACGGCGTCCGTCCATAAAAACGATGGGATGGAAACGCCGCAGGGGTTGACCGGCAGGGGGAAGGACGGGATATGGAAGCCCGGAATATGCCCGGTCCCTACGGCGCCGCCCCCTTCTACGCCCACGTTTCCGGTCAGGCAGCTCAGCATAGCCAGTGCCCGGACGCCCTGCTCACCATTACTGTGTCGTTGCATCCCGTACCCGGCTATCAGCGCCGCAGGCTTGCTCAGGGCATAACGGCGTGCCAGGCCTGTGATAAGCGCCTGGGGAATGCCGATGATTCGCTCCGCCCATTCAGGGGTCTTTTCAAGGCCGTCCTGTTTCCCGAATAGGTAGGATTCGTAACTTTCTCCGGCTGCCGTGCCCGGAGGCAGGTGGGCCTCGTCAAAGCCCAGGCAGTACCGGTCCATAAACTCCCGGTCCTCAAGTTTTTCAGAAAGTATCACATAGGCCATGGCATCCGCCAGGGCCCCGTCCGTACCGGGCCTGATGGGTATCCACTCACCATCCAGCAGTTTTATTGTTTCATTATGCCGGGGGTCCACCGCGACAACCGGGATACCTTGTTTCTTAGCCCGCACCAAATCATCGGTCAGATAGGCGCCGAAACCGCTTTCCTTAGGATTGTGACCCCAGAGTATGATCAGTTTTGATGAACCGAGGAAATGGCTGCTGCTGCCGGTAAAGTTGGTGCCGTACACATAGGGGGTAGCGATCGCCGTACAGGCGGTACTGTAGAAATTGTAATGACCCAGGTAGCCCCCATCCAGGGCAAGGAGCCGTTTCGCCAAATTCTCCGGGTTGGCGGTTCCCTCGGCGCCGCTGCCGGGCATCACATAGCGGGAAGCGGGGCCGTATTCATCCCTGATACGCTTCCATTCACCGGTAATGGCGTCTATCGCCTCCTCCCAGCTTATGCGGCGAAATTTACCCTCCCCCCGTTCACCAATACGCTTCATGGGGTAGCGGATACGCCGGTGGGAAAGAAAAGTTTCATGGTAATGGTGGCCCCGGATGCAGTACTTTATAAAGGGCGTCCTTTCCGAATCAAAGCGGAAGCCCAGTATGTTCCCCGCCCTGGTACGGGCCAGAAAACGGCACCTGCTGCCGCAGTTATTGTTCCCGCTGCTGGGGATAAGCCGCTCAGGAAAGGGCAGACTCTTAACCGCTTCCCTGAAAAAAAGCGCCGCGAATTTATCCGAGTAGGAACGCAGTGATGCTATGCGTTCTCCGGAAGGCGCTTCAATTTCCACACCTATACCGGATTCCTTCTCAATAACACCGATACCGCTGAGAAATTCCGTCATTGCCCGAAACAGCTCTGTTACCTTAAACCGTTCCCCGTCTGCTCTCTCCAGGGAATCCAGGGTCTCGACAATATTCCTAAGTAAAAAAACTGTATGCCTGGAAAGAAATTCCCCGCAGTATTCCTCTGCTTCCCTGAGACCGGAACCCGCAAGGCAGGCGCAGAAGGCAAATTCGACGCCTATATGGTCGCAGACCTGATGAAGTTCGGGCCTTAGTTCAAGGCCCCATGCGGCGTAACATTCCTGCACGGCAAGGGTATTCTTATCCAACAGTGTCTGACCGGGGGACCGGAAACTCGATTCCCAGAGCGGTATGTCATACCCCCTGGTATTCTCTACAATGTACCCGTACTCTTCCCGGTAGTTCTCCCAGGCTCCAGGACCCAATCCGGAAATGTCTTCCAGAAACGAAAGAAGCTGCCGGTGATGCGCCCTATCCCTATAAGATTCCAGCCTTCTCTTATTGAAGGAATAAGCCTGCTGATCCTGGGAGAACAGCAACAGTTCCGCTGCCATTCTGAACACTTCCGCACGGTAGCGCATTGAACCATTCCTTAATCGGGGTAGTACAGTTTTACTGTTCCACCTATAGAGATACCGATCACTGCCCCGCCCTTTCTGATAACCCTGGCCTCAATGATACCCCCAGGCTGGACGATGGGGATCGCCTCATCGTCTTCCGGTTTTTCCCGGCTCAGCCAGCAGCCCATAGCCGCCGTACCGGACCCGCAGCTTGACTCAAACATCAGGGTGCGGGAGCCGTAGACATACACCGCAGGCCGCATAAGAGCCGCCGCAGAATCCCAAAACAGCACCCCCAGGGCGCTTTCCCTCTGCCTCTGTCCGGCGAATTTTCGTTCCACCAGTTCCTTGATGGTATAAAAAACATCCTCGTCCGGTGCAATATCCGGGGCGATAACATGGGTAATCCCTTCAAAAAGATAGATCGGCAAATCTGCCCCGTTAAACTCCAGGGTTTCCTCTGCCACAGGAGCGGGAATGGTCACCTCCGCCAACCCCGCCCCCGGGTCAACCTGGACAGCCAGGGGGCCGGCGGCCCCGGAAATCTCAATAAGTACCCGCTGTTTTCCCGTAAGCCCGGTCCTCCGGGCCACATAGAGGCCGAAGCTGCGGGCCGCATTGCCGCAAAATTCGCCCCCCATCATTTCCAGCCGCCAGGGACGATCGCTCCCCCCGGGCGGAGGAATGACAAAGCCTACCTGTTCGGCGGCCAGAGAAGGGTCGGCCATCAGGGCCTTCACCGCTGCCGCCCGGTCCTGCACCTGGTCCAGCACAAAGACGGTGATGTTTTTTGCGGGATCCGCAATTACGATGTCATACTTCATAGAGACTTTAGTTTACATTTTTCCGGAAATAGGGTAAAGTCCGGTAGAACAATCTGTTATTATGGAGGAAACAATGAAAAGGATTGGAATTTCCCTGCTCTGCCTGATAATGGCGGCGGGGGCAGTATTTGCAGGGGGCAAAAAGGACGCAGCCCCGGCGGGTGATACTTCATTGGAAAATATCCTGAACAAGAAGCGCTTTGTCCTGGGCCTAGATGATTCCTTCCCGCCCATGGGCTTCCGGGACGAGAACAACCAAATCGTAGGCTACGACATCGACCTGGCAAAGGAAGTCGCTTCCCGCCTGGGAGTGACCCTGGTTACCCAGCCCATCGACTGGAACGCCAAGGAGCAGGAACTGGCCACCGGGGAAATCGACTGTATCTGGAACGGCTTCACCATCACCGAGGAGCGGAAACAGGTCCTGACCTATATCGGCCCCTACCTAAAAAACGCCCAGGTGGTAATAGTCAAATCCGCTTCCCCGGTAAACACCCTCTCTGACCTGCAAGGAAAAATCGCCGGGCTCCAGGCAGGCTCCTCCTCAGTGGACGCCCTGGACGAAGCGCCGGCCTTCAAAGCCAGCCTAAAGGAAGTTATCGAATACAAAGACTACCTCACCGCCCTGATGGACCTGGATGTGGGCGGCGCCGATGCCATTATCATCGACCTGGTGGTTGCCAATGACAATATCCAGCGTTCCGGCAAATCCTTCCGCATCCTGGAGGAAACCCTTGGCGCCGAAGAATTCGGCATCGGCTTCCGGAAAAACGACCATGCCCTGTCGAACAAAGTCTGGGAAACCCTGGAAGCCATGGCAAAGGACGGAACCGTGGCGAAGATAACCGCCAAATGGTTCGGCTCAGACATTTCCATTATCGGTAAATAGCAATGCTGCGGCTGATCGGCATCATGCTCACCGGGGCGGGGATCTCCCTGGAAATATTTTTCCTGACATTGATATTTTCCCTGCCCCTGGCACTGCCGATCTCCTTTGGCCGTATGTCGAAAAACCGGGCTGTCCGCAGCATCATTAACCTGTACCTGCTGATCATGCGCGGCACCCCTCTGATACTCCAGCTGATCTTCATCTACTTCGGCCCAAAGTACTTTTACAAATTTCTATACGAAACTTTTTCTGCAACCCTGGGCTCAGCGGGCTTCTGGGAGGGCCTGCGGTCCATCCTTTCCTACAACCGCTTTACTGCGGTGGTCATCGCCTTTGTGCTGAACTACGCCGCCTACTTCGCGGAAATCTACCGTGGCGGCATCGAGTCCATGCCCAAAGGCCAATACGAGGCATCAAAAGTGCTGGGCTTCACCCGCTTCCAGACCTTCACCCGCATAGTGATGCCCCAGGTGATCAAGCGCATACTCCCCGCCACAGGCAACGAAGTTATCACCCTGGTAAAGGACACCGCCCTGGCCCAGGTCATCGGAGTAGCGGAACTATTCCACGCCGCCCAGAACGCCTCGGCCCGGGAGTTCTCCACCACCCCAATCTTCGTGGCGGGCCTCTTCTACCTTTTTATGAACTGGGTAGTATCCCTAGCCTTTGCCAAATACGAGAAAAAGCTTTCCTATTATTCGTAGAAAAGCGAAAAGGGAACCCATGGAAATTATCAAAGTTGAGGGGCTGTCAAAATCATTCGGCAAACTGCAGGTTTTAGAAAACGTCTCCTTCAACGTAAACCAGGGCGAAGTGATCGCCATCCTGGGCCCTTCCGGTTCCGGGAAGTCCACCCTGCTGCGCTGCGTCACCCACCTGGAACTGGTAGACAAAGGCAGCATAAGCCTCACCGGAATGAACATGGTAAAGGACGGGGTCTACGCCCATGCAGAAGAACTGCGGAAGATCTGCCTCAAAGTAGGATTAGTGTTCCAGAACTTCAACCTCTTCCCCCACTTTTCCGTAATGCGAAACATCACCGAAGCCCAGGTCCACGTCCTGGGCCGCAAAAAAGAAGACGCCGCCGAACGGGCCCGGATCCTGCTGGAAAAGACCGGCCTCTCCGACAAGGCCCAAAGCTACCCCTGCGAACTGTCCGGCGGCCAGCAGCAGCGGGTGTCCATAGCCCGGGCCCTGGCCCTGGACCCGGAGGTGCTTTTCTTTGACGAACCCACCAGCGCCCTGGACCCGGAACTGACCGGGGACATCCTCAAGGTCATTCGGGACCTGGCCTCAGAAATGATGACCATGGTCATCGTAACCCACGAAATCCCCTTTGCCCGGGAAGTGGCGGACCGGGTGCTCTTCATGGATGGCGGCTCGTTTATCGAAGAGGGCCCCGCAGCGGAACTAATCGACGCCCCTCGGCTGGAACGCACTAAGGCTTTTCTGGCGAGGCTTAAGAGGGGATAGGAGAAAAACCCATTGCAAAAAATATAAAAAACTGGTATACTAATAATTACAGGAAATATACAATGGATACAATCGAAAAGTTGCAAAAAAATGGCATTTCTCTTGATTATAATGATATTGCCGCTATATGCAAGAAATATTTTATAATTGAATTGTCAATATTTGGATCGTCGCTCCGCGATGATTTTAACAGTGATAGCGATATAGATATTCTTGTATCATTTAATACTAATTCAGGGATAAATTTATTTGACATAATGGATTTGGAAAAAGAATTTTCTCAATTATTGAAAAGAGAAGTTGATATTGTGGAAAAAGAATCCCTAAAGAATCCAATCCGGAAGAATAGAATATTATCAAGCCGGGAAATAATATATGCCGCTTAATGAAAATGATCTGTCCTATTTAATTGATATTGTAGATTGTATTCAGGACATAACTGAATTTACAAAATCCATATTTTACAATGGGAAATATAATAGGATTAAGAAACAAACTGGCCCATGATTATGGAGAAATATTGGCAGAACGGATTTGGAATATTTCAAAAACATCCGTACCATCATTGTTAATTGAAATTGAAAAGATAGAAGAACTAAAAGAATATATTAAAAAAGTATCAGTCATTTATAATAACCTCTCTTTGAAAAAATTCTATTGGATTTACAACAGATATTTGTGTTATCTGTTTTATAGGTTTATTGAGCATTTTTCTATCGGTCGTTAAAACATAATCACATTGCATAAAATCTGCACACGCAACATGAAGTGAATCAACAACTTTCAAGCCTATTTTCTGTAGCTTCTCTGCCTCAAGTAAAATAGCCTCATTCTCAACGCAATGCAAACGTGCAATATTTTCCCATTGCATTATCCGGTCTTTGCGTTCAGAAAATGGGCTATTTCCTATTTCATAATCCAAAACATATGACCATGCAAGTTTATAATTCTTCGAAACAATTTGCTGCTGAATAAAAAGCTTTGCTTCTGTTTCAAACAGGATTTTTACCTGTGTTTGGTCATCATAAGGACGATTAAAACTACTATTATCAAGAAGGGAACCTTCGACCTGTTCGGTCTCGGTTGAGTGTTCAAGATATATTCTCATTGTCTCCCTCCAACGTCTCTGCTTCTCCTTCCACTTAAATTATATACCTGATATGTCGCAGTATCTAACCGATAGCAAGAATTGTATCTGACACATTTCATTTTGTTATATCACTTTTCATATATGCGTTTAAACAATCGCTGTTTGCTGCATATACTTGTGAAACACTATCGTCACAAATAAAATTATTATAATAATGAATATTATCACCATCTTTGATTATTAATTCTGTTGCTGTAAATGTTTCTGATAGCAATATCGCCAACTTCGGCGAAAATGGATAGTAAATTTCTGTTGAAGTTGTAGGGATTCCTGATTCTAATGATGTCGCCTTTAAATTTATTACCGGTTGATCTCCAGTAATAAAATCAGAATTGGATTGATTAATTATAAGCAGGATTTTTGCATTTGATGACACCCAATTACCGATTATATCGGAGAAGAGAAAATTAAGAACATTCGCAAGTATATCAGGTCTTATTTCCGGAGAAACAAGCCGTGTAAAATTCTGAAAAGTAAATAGCTTTTTTATATTTTCTCTCATTTTTTTGGTTCTACTATATTGAAAACCAATAAAAGCACTAAAATCATTTTTCTCTTTCTCATTATCAAAAAAGCTTAAATCATGTTTATAAATTTTTTTTATTATTGGTATTCCTAAAGCCTCAATAAGAGAATGGTAATCTTCGAGACCTTCTTTCCTTAATAATTCTTCCGATGAATTGGCACAAAAGTTATAGTTATCGAAATTGCTCCACATTAGTGCATGTGCTGTTTTGTCTAAGGAATTAATAAATTTTGCAATGAATTCAAATTCCGCCCGATTTAATGGCACTGCCTCGTAGAAATATTTTTCTTGAGCAATATTCATTAAATCAGTTTTAAACACTTGAGTCCTATTGCGTAAACACCATATTTTATCGCTTTCCGTCCATGGCTTTAAATAATTTCTCCATACATAATGCTGCCGTTTTGTCATCCTTCCACCACCCCAATCTCCTCCTCCGTCAGCCCATACAACCGATATACCGCCTCGTTAATTTGCCCATCCACCGCTCCAATCTGCCTCTGAATCATCGTCTTTGCCTTTGGGTTCGGCTCTGCATGTTCCTGAAGTTTTAACTCAAGCATTTTGTCTACAAGTGCGACAAAATTGTCGTGGGCGGTTTTATCGCTTTTTTTTGAAAGATTAATGACGGGGATGGGGAGCTGCTCGACATGTGATTTCTTAACCTGTGCTAACGCTTCGCCTTTTTCGGGATTGATTATTTCGTAAATAAAGTTAAGTAATTTTGAATTTACCAATGCTAAATAAAACAATAGGCTCAAATCAGAATTATTGATAATAATATGTAGGTTATCACGGCAAATAACACCAGGCCCTATAACCGTTGCAATCAATGAATCACCGGTTTGTCTGACAACAATTTTTTGTAAAGCAGTGAAAATAGCAGGATCTCGTGGAGCCGCCAGCCATTCACCATATTGTATCCAATAATCACTGTTCCATCTATTAGTATACCGATGGATTAAACTTCCTCGCAAAAGTGGAGACCATTCTTTTCCGGTTCTTTCCCCTTCCAACACATAGGGCTTTTCTTTCATCACACGATCTGATTGTGGCGGTTTCCCCTTCCCTTTTTCAAAGGGTTTCACACCATTATAAATATTACAGTAGTCGCTTAACGGGCGGCATTGTTGAATAATTTTGTTAAAAAGAATACGTCCCTTGGGATTCACGGTAACATTTATAGGCGAACCGTCTTTTGGTATATCCGAAAATTGTACGGTATGCATTTGCGTTACTGCTTTATTTCTACAGACTTCGACATCAAAATAATCATTTTCTTTTGGCACATTATAGTCAAATATTAAAACATGCGTATCAACAACCGCTTCACTAAAAACCTTTTCAGGCAAATACAGAATTTTACGCCAGCGGTAACTTAAAGTCAAATACTGCCGTATTTTTCGATATGTTACCGATAAAAGCCATGTGTTTGAAACAATAACGCCAAATGTGCCGCTTTGTTTCAACAGTTTTGAATACTTTTCCAGAAATATCAAATACAAATCTTTCTGATAATCCTGATATTTATACATCCACTGAAAATAACGCTGAATTTCATCAGAAATCAAATATGTGTACGGCGGATTCCCAATCACCGCATCAAACCCACCAGCCTTGAACACCCCCGCAAACTCTTTATCCCAGTCAAAGCAATTCACTTTAAACTGCTCTTCGTCGCTCAAACCCAGATCGCCCTGAGCATAAAAATCAGTGCTGATTAAGCTATTGCCGCACTTGATATTATTTTCGAGCGAAGGCAGCAGCGCCATGTCGGAAAACCTGAACAGTTGTCCGCTGGCTTCGTTGCCTTCGTTTTCCAGCAGCTTGAGATAGAGCGAAAGCTTTGTAACTTCCACCGCCTGACTGTCGATATCCACACCGTAAATATTGTTCTGTAAAATCTGCTGTTTTTCTGCAATGGTCAGCTTGTAAGCATCATGCGCTGCCTCATATATCTTTTCTTTTTTGATAGCAGCCTTTTTGTTTTTTCCGTTCGTGTAATAGTCAAGATGATAGTTAAGCAAATACTGATATGCACCTACCAAAAACGACCCCGAACCACAGGCAGGGTCAACAAACCGCAGGGCGGCGATTTCATCCGGCGTCTTATCTTTTATAAGCATCCCAACCGTATTTTGCACAATATAATCAACGATGTACTGCGGTGTATAATAAACACCGCCCGCTTTCCGTACTTCCGGTTTTTCTTCAATGACGGCGGAATGGCCGCCTTTTACACCCTTGAATCGTATGGTTTTGCCCAAAAACTTTTCGTAAATATTTCCGAGGATTTCCACCGGCAGTACTGCGAATTCATAGGGGCAATCGGGATAATACAGATTGACGATGATATTTGACAAAATCTTATTGTCAATTCTAACTTGTTCTATCCAACTTTCCGGCTTGAATAACCCTGAATTGTATTTGATATTTGCCCTGATAAAAAGCTGGTTTAGATGTTCATATACGTTTATGCTTTGCGACACCGTTTTAAGCAAATCAGCGTCCTCAATTCCTTTGGATTCGGCTATCCGCAAAAATAATATCCTGTCAATTGTTTTCTGAACAACCGTATTGAGGTTATAAATTGAAATATCAGGATTCCGCAATGCAATGTTTTTGGCTAATTCTATGCGCCAATCTTCAACAAAAAACAACAGGTCTTCATCTATCGGCGTGGTACCTTTCTTGTTTTTATTTTCTTCGACATACCGATCAAAACTGCCTTTCAAGATGGCATTTTTTGAAAAGGTATTGCAGATAAAGTCAAACTGCTGCTCATACTCTTGGAAGGTACAGTAAAAAATCCGCGCTACACTTGCTTTGTCGCTTTTATCTGGTTTAATACGGGTATCATAAACAGCGAATTCGTCAAAATCGGTAAGTATTGAGAGGGGCAGTTTGGCGGTATAGGCATAGCGCCGTATTTGAAACGCGGGTTCGGGGTTGTCTTTGATATTGACTCCGGGCTTTTTGGCTTCTACGAAGAATTTCCGCATCCCACCTATTCTGAAACAATAGTCAGGGGCCTTTTGCTGGCCGTCAATTTTTACCTTGTCTTCCCGTATGACTTCACGATAATTTTCAGAAAACCCCTGTTCGTTCCGCACATCCCAATCAAGCATCTCAAAGAACTTGTCAATAAAGTCGGTACGGGCGTTGGATTCATCGTAGCCGCTGCTCTTGTATTGGGCATAGTTAGTCGAAAAAAGGGCGGTGAGGCGGGCTAACGCTTTCAGTTTCGGTGTTTCGTCGTTCATACTGCACTATTATAGGGCTTATTTTCCAAAGATTCAATAATCTTTAGCAGCAGACGACCGTAATCCCCTTACCAGGCAGCCACTTAATCCGCTCCTTCCAGGAGGGTTTGTCAGGCCAGCGGCCAAGAATGCGCAGATAACATTTTGCCGGCAGCCCGTTATTGGTGCAAAGGGCGTGGGGAAAACTATCCCGGTACTCCCCCATTCCACAATTTTAAAAAACATCATTTTTTAACTGGTCTGGCAGTATTTGACAGACCAATATGCTATATTCATAGCATGAAAGCAAGAAAAGCCATTCCAAAAACAGCCCTGCCCAGGCTGTATCGTATTGACGAGATGATCGCCTCCGGCAGGTACCCCAGCACCCGCCAGATGGCGGAAGACTATGGGACCAGTATGTCCAGCATAAGCCGAGACATTGAGTTTATGAAGTATAGCTTGGAAGCGCCCATAAAATACGATGCCCGGCGCCGGGGCTATTATTATTCAAAAAAAACCTTTCGCCTGCCCGGCAGCTTTACCACCACGGAAAATATACAGGCCCTGGGCATGGCCAAGACACTGCTTTCCCTGTACCGGGACACCCCGCTCTACGATGCCGCCCGGAACCTTTTGGAGAGCATTACCGCCCCTCTGGTTGACCGGAACAACCCCGGCCTGTATGAAAACAGGATTGTGGTGCCCCCGGTAGCCGCTTCCAATGTAGAAACCGAAACCTGGAACACCATCACCGCGGGCCTCAAGGAGAACAAGGTCCTCGCCTTTACCTACCGGGGCGCCTGGGATGATGATTTTAAACCCCGCCGGGTGCGGCCCTATCAGCTCCTTTTTGACAACGGCGCCTGGTTTCTTTACGGCTATGCGGAAAAACGCCGGGCTATCAGGATGTTTAACCTTTCCCGAATAAAAAATACAGCCCTCACAAAATATACCTTTACCCTTCCCCCGGATTACGATTACTGTTCCCGCGCCGATGGCAGCAACTTTGGCGTTTTCGCGGGGAATACAAAATACCGTTTTTCTATTGTCTTTTATGAAGATTCAAAACTCTGGGTAAAGGAGCGGAAATGGGCGGCGGATCAGGTAATTGAGGAAACCGAAGAAGGAACGGTCATCATCTTTACCAGCACCCAATACGATAAAGTCCTGGAGTGGGTATTATCCCGGGGCTGTACTGCGGAACCCCTTGAGCCGGAGAACTTGGTAAAGGACTGGAAATGGAACGCCGCAAGGATGCGGAAGATGGCTGGAGGAAAAAAGAGGGAGGGGGAAAATTAACTTTGTAACCATTGATTTTGAAACAGCGAAATACTCACGGGAAAGCGCCTGTTCGGTAGGCTTAGTCAAGTACAGAAAAGGCAAACCTGTTGATTCGTGGTATTCCCTGATCCGCCCACCATCGCTGTATATACGCCCGGATTTCACAGAGATCCACGGCCTTACGGTTGATGATGTCCGGGATGCCCCGACATTCGCCGATCTCTGGGACAGCAGCATCCGCCCCTTTGTCGGCAGCCTCCCCTTAGGCGCCCACAATGCCCCCTTCGACATGGGCGTACTCCGGGCTGTCCTTGAGTGGTATGATTTGCCGGTCCCGCAGCTCAGCTATTTTTGTACCCTTGCCCTGGCCCGCCGCGTATGGCCGGAACTGGAATCCCACGCACTTACCAGGCTGGGAGAAACCTTCGGCATTGTCTACGAAGCCCACAACGCGCTTGATGATGCCAGGACCTGCGGGGCTATTGCGTGTTTGGCGGCGGAGAAGTTTGGCAGGAAAACTCTCAAGGGGCTGATTGGCGCTGCTGGACTTGGGTTAAGAGAAATATAATGGCGCTAAAATGGGATTTATTTTTTATACCGTTTAGACATGGCGTCCGCCAAAGCGTTTACAGCGTCCAGATCAATTTGGTCAAAGGAAATAATGGACTTTACAATTTCTTCCAATGATGGATTGGAAGCATGACTGGTCCCTTCCCTGCCACTAAGGAGGTATTCCACTGACACCCCCAAAGCTTCCGCAATCAGGTAAGCCTCATCAGCCCGGGGGATGATATTCCGGGTTTTCCAGGAAGAGAAGGTGCCCTTGGGAATGCCCGTCTTCCGGTACAGCCATTCAAAACTGGTCTTTTGCCGGTCCACCTCCCCTTTAACCATCTTCCAGAAAAAATCAGCATTCATATAGCAAATTATGACAGATCAGTCTGCATAAGGGGATTATTATGGGTTGACAAATGTATGCATTTGAGGTATTATATGCATTATATTATTATTTTGCAGATATTTTTATTAGAAATTGACAAGGGTTAAGCAATAGATGACAGATCAAGTGGGATAAGCTAAGTGAAGAATATGCGCTAGCATGAAAGTAAAGAAAATAGGAGGGTGTTATGATAGAAGCCTATCGTAGCAATTGCACGTATACTTGGACGGCGGGCCGCATATTGGTTTGCTCATGGTCAGATTCAGGAGAAAGAAGAAGTTTATATTCCAATAATTAAATCCCTGGAAATTTATCTTGGAAACCTGAAAAATTAAAGCAAGGAGATCTTTATGGCAAATTACTATTGCAAATGGTGTGGGGTAAAACATTCAAGTGTTGCAAGTTTGACTGCAGGTCCGTGTCTAAGAAACCCTGTGAAAGGTGCAAAGCATGAATTGTACGAAGGTTCAGAAAAAAAGCAATATATCTGCAAATATTGCGGAATAAAACATTCATCCATAGCCAGCTTAACTTCAGCTCCTTGTTTAAAAAATCCAAGAAAAGGCGCAAAACATGAACCAGCCTTATAGTGGATTGACAATAAAAGAAATTGATGCCTTTTTATCCCAAATTGGCATTCGTTTAGAAGAATTCAAAAACATTCGGAAAGCATATAGCCTTGAATGCGAAAAAGGTTTTAATATCTTTAAATCCATTTCGGACACCTATTGGTATGAAAATCTGCATAGTGAAGTTTTGACTAGTATTCTAAAACCGCCATCGGAAAAAGGTATCGGTAATCCTGAATATTTTAATATTTTCCTTGCCCTAATCAAGGAAAAAGCGAAAGAACAGGGCAAGAAAGTTGATATATCCTTTTTTAAAGACTATGGAGCTTTGAGGTTTAAAACTCAATTCCCTGAAGGCGAAGAGCAGAAATATGGTAAAATGGATATTTTTATTTACAATGACGCTATGCTGAAAGATGGTAAGGTGCATGGAATTATAATCGAAAATAAAATTAATTGGGCTAAAGATCAGCCAAATCAGCTTGTTAAGTATTTTCAGTTTGCTTCTGAAAAGGGAATAGTAATTGATTCTGTCATTTATCTCCCAATGGAACATTACGAGCCGGATATGACTGTTACGGAAAGTGAATATTCTGCAATGATACCTGAGTTGAAAAAGAAGCTTTTAATTATCCCAGTGATAGATAAGTTTAAAAAAAATATTATTCATGATTTTCTGGAAATCTGTTTAAATATCACAAAAAGATCGACCAAGGAGTATTTTTATTTAAATGACTACTGTAATTTAGTCAAAGAACTAGGAGGCATTGTTATGGAGAACAGTGAGCGAAAAAATATTCTCGCCCAGATATTAAAGGACAAATCAAAGTTTGATACCGTTTTACAAGTAAATGAAATACTTGATGATGCTGATCTGTTGGGCGAAATTATTTGTGATGAATTAGTGAATTCCAAAACAACGGGTAGAAAAAAATGGAAAAGAAATAATGACAAGGACGTTTATAAAGATTTTGATAATTTGGATGGGATAATATTGTCTTTTTGTCTTGGAAAATACAGCAAATGGGCATTTGGCGTTTGGTTCGAACCTGATTTTAAAAAATATGCGAAACGCATTGAAAAAAATCTTAATAAGGAATTTACTGAACACTTTTGTAGTGAAGCAAAAATTGATGATGGTTGGGTATATAAAAACTTTGATATTGATTTTTTTAAAAAGAGATCAATTAGCGAAGCTATTAATTTTCTAAAAATCCAATTTGATTTATTGGAAGAAAAAGTGGAGGAAATTATAAAATCTTAACTGCGTGTACACTTTATTCTACCCAACAACAACTTCCACGTTCACTCATCCATTTATAGTGTTGCTCGTAATTCTCTTTATTATTACATATCCAAAGTGTTTTCTTTGCGATATTTTTTGTTAGTTCAGGAATACTGGCATAGCCATCGGTAAAGATTATTAAGCCATCATAGTCCTTTATTTTCGATGAAAAATAATCAATGACAGGCTGAAAACAGGTGCCGCCCCGACCGGTTATTTTTATGGTTTTACGGGCTTTCTTCATTATTACTGGTATGCCCTTAATGTCGGCATCAAATTGCAGTACGTCAAGAGATTGTATACCGTAATGAAAAAAGCGGGTTATAACGGAGTAGAAAAGATTGATATCCTCATCTGAAATTGAACCGCTCACATCAACCCCTATTAGAAGGCTGGTGGTAAATTCATATTTTTTGCCCATATACAAATAACCATAACGCCGACTCGATTTCAAACGGGTAGGCATTTTTTTACTGGATAATACTGAGGCATGAAATCCTTGAAGAACTTTCCGGTAATCTATTACCGGATTCAGACTGGCAATTAAAGTTGTGACCAGGTGATTTGGAAGACTTCCCCAAGATTGGTTCTGAATGGCAAAAGAAATTATTTCGACAATTTTTTGATCTATGTAGAGGTCTTCTTCCCATAGGGTGACATTTTCAGAGAGGTTTTGGTTATTATCATCCTTTTCATTTTCATTTCCTTGAAAACTTGTTTTTTGTAATTCTGTGTAATAAAATTCAAAATTCCGCTGGTAAAATGACGGGTTATTCCAGAAATTAACAGCCCTGTAAGGCAAGCGTTTAAATTGGTAGTATTCATTCAAGGTTATATTACTGGCTATATATGATATGGTGAGATCATTTTGAGATGGCTGCCGGTAGGGATGGCGCAGCAATATGCGGATAACTTCGATTTTTATAATCTCTTCAAATTGATCGTCAGACAAATGTGAAATATATTCCGGGTTATATTCGATACGACCCTTACCGCTCCGGATTGATTTTATATTTGCGGCAGGAACTAAATCATGGGATAACAAAGTCATTAACAAAACCGGGTCACGCAATAACCATTTATCGGTAATATTCGATATGCGCTTTTCAGTCATAAGTTGTGGCGTATTGTTCATAATTTTATATTTTTAATAAAATCAACAATATGTTGATAAATGAACGGCGACCCTGAAAGAATGGCAATTTTTGTTTTAGGATAAGTTACGCTGTCGTAGAGTGTAGTCCAATGGGCAAGCGCCTCGTTCCGTTTATTTTCATACATCCACTTGGTATACAGCTCAAGGTTTTCAATGTACTTCTTGATTGTTTTCTGATCCCCTTCTGTCTCTATTGTACGGAACATACCTTCATTTAAAGAAGTTAATTCGTGAATATCCAGAGTGTTCAAATATTTTTTACTGGCAGTAAATCCGGATAAAATAGTTTTTGCATTAATACGGGAATTATTTTTGACAAACTGGGAGAATTTAAGGGCTGCGCTTATGCCAACAATACCGGCAATGGCTTTCTCAATTATTTTATTGATTTCCTTGATGCCAGAAATTATTTCCGATACCCGCCGCCAGGAACGTCGATCAGGACTTTTTTCCAGCCCCGCATCAATATTGGTATTGCTGTCAAGACAATCAGGATTTTCTTCGATAAATCCAATTACCCGACCGTCAACCTTGTTCTCTGCAACCCAAAGCAGCCACTCAGCGGGGCTGGGTGAAAAATAATATATGTTAAAGCGGGAAATTAATGCGGGATCCAATTCCGTTAATTGGTATTCTTCCCCTTCGTTAACCGCCGATATAATTCGGCTTCCCGCTGGCAATTTTTTACCTGCCAGGGTTTTATTGAGGGTCAAGTCCATAACGGTTTGTAAAATTTCAGGGCGGGCATGATTCAGTTCATCCAAAAAGAGAACTATAGGTTTACCGTCAGTAGGAAACCACCATGGCGGTCGAAACTCGGTCTTCCCCAAATCCGCATCCAGTACAGGCAACCCGATAAGATCCCCGGGGTCGCTCATCTGCCCCAGAAAAAGAGAAACCACCTGGCTGGAATGGCTTTTAAAATAATGCTCAATAATTTCAGATTTACCAATACCATGCCTGCCAACCAGCATGATGTTATGTTGGGATGGCGTAATTTCCAAAATTTTTAGCAGTTCGACGGCGTTTATTTTTATCCCCATAGTTTACCCCTTTGGTTTTATCCAACATGCAGAACGTGAACTATTTTCTATCAGAACTTTTATTTTCGTATTATTTATGGTATTTTCATATTGTTGAATGGCAGTAAGAGTCTCAGGCATTATTTTTTGAAATGATTTATAGTAAATGGGGATATTCAACTGCAAACTGTTTTTAAGCCTGATGCTTAATATCATTTTATGATTATCCTTTGCTTCGGTATAATAAGCGTAGGAAGTATCGTCCAAAATAGCCTTAATCCACGTATAAATACTATTTTGCGTTATACTAAAAATTTTTTCCTTTTTTTCTTCTTCTGCTATATAAATACGGTATTCATTTTCAATACTTTCCAATTGGTTAAGAAAAGCATAGACTATATTTGCTGTAAGATTACCCCAATCTACTATACGAATAGCCCATAAAGAACTGTAATCATCAACTCTAAATGTTACACTTGCTTCTTTAATGGCCTTGGCTTTAATTTTAAATTCTACACTACATCCATTCCCTGAGGCATTCTCTATTTTAAATACAGGATCTTTCATTACAGAATCTGAGTTAAGTTTAGTGACCAAAAATCCTGGAATTCCTAATCCCTTTAATTGCGTATATAAATCATCTACTGTTTTATTATCCACATCTCCATTCATTATTTCTTTAATTTTATTTACAAGAAATATACTTTTCTTTTCATACAATGATCTCATAAACTTTAATATACAGCCTCTGGTCTGTCATATAACGCTATGCCAAAAAATATTTGTCACCGGAAAAGAAAAATTTTAATCATTTACAAACCTGACATTCTATGATAAACCATACAGAGGCCCCTCTCTGACAGCGAAAGTAGTGATGCTGTCTTACCGGAGAAATACAGAATTGCTGGATAGCGGAGCCTATTACAAATAGGCCAAGAACAGAGTGTCACTTTTTCAATACTGCTGGGAAAGAGATTGTCCACTTTCCCAGCAGTATAGCAATAAAACTGTTGAAATCTACTTGATAAGCAGCAGTCCGGGGTTGAAGTTATCCGGTTCGGTCAGAATTATCGGGCCCTTTGCGCTTATTAAAACCAGATCTTCCAGATGGTACCGGTATCCGTCAAGGTGCAGGGCGTGTTCCACACAGACCACCATGTTTTCTTCCAGAGGCGCTCCATTGCCTGGGGCAAGCATAGGATATTCGTGAACCGTTAAGCCCAGGCCGTGGCCCTCGTGGACCCGTGCAAAGGGGAGACCCAGTTTCTCACAGCAGTCCTTAGCAGTAAAGAAGGGAGTATTAGCCGGGACTCCCACCTTACAGGATTCAATGGCCGCTATATAGGCCTTGCACATCCTGGAATACACGTCCTGATGTTTAGCGTTAGGAGCCCCAATAGTAAAGGTGCGGGCAAGATCCGAATTATAGTGTTTCAGAAGCCCACCGAAATCTATGCGGCCCAGTTCGCCGGCTTCTAGGGGCAGGTCCTGGGGAAGCCCATGGACCAGGATGGAACGTTTGCCGGTACCCATAACTAAAAATTCAATGGAGGAAAATCCTGCATCAATGAGGCCTCTGGCGGCCCGTTTGCTCAGATCAGTTTCCAAATCCCCGGGAGAGCTTTCCGCCAGGGCCTTCTCAAAGGCCTTGCGGGTGGCGATTCCCGCATTCTGGAGTTTCGTGATTTCTTCCGGTTCCTTGATAGAACGGATGGCCCCGAACAAATCTGTGCAGGGCTGGATATTAGCATCTGGGAGTAGGCGCTTAAGCTCAATATAGTACTGGGCGGAAAGGTAGTCCAGTTCGATGCCTATCCTTTTTTCCGCAAGGCCTCGTTCTTTCAGGGCGTCTACCAAAAATTGAATGGGAGATTCCTTGAATTCAAAGTAATAGCGTTTGTCCTTGATCCATACTTCATCCTCCACCGTATTTTCTTCGATAATACAGGCAATCATCACCGGGTCCTGGGCCAGGGGCAGTACGGCAATGGCCAGTCTGTCCCGCAGGGACTTTTGCGTCTCAATGAAGGTTTCTCCAAAATAAAGTACATTCTCCGGAGAGAGGGCAACCACCACATCGAATTTATCCGCCATTTTCTGTTTGATCTTATCATATCTTTTTGATACGCCGGAATTCCGCATTTTGCTTCTCCTTCTTTTAATACCCAAGTTTTATTGGGGATGTATATTTTTTCAACGCCGCGATGGCGCCCAGCAGGGCAAGATAGGAACTGCGCTTGTTCGGGCTAGGCAGCAGTTTCAGTTCGCACTTCATTTCGCCGAATTTACCTTTGAGCCATATTTCCTGCTGAATAACTGTGGCCTTTGGATCGGCGATCATTTCCACCATGGTTTTTTCCGGGCCGAATCCGGAGAGAGCCATGGCTGCAGCGATATTAACGTTTTGGGGGAAATGTTTCACCGCATCAAACACATTGCCCCGAAAGACCAGTGTCGGTTCAGTGAGAGCATCCAGCGCAATGTTGTTGTTTTTAATATAGGGCGCGTCTTTTAAACCAGTGGGGTTTTTAGTACTCCGGATTACCGCTTCTTCCAGCCCCGCAATAACGCCAGCGGCGGCAATATTCAGCCCCGTAACGGCTCCCGCAGGAATGTATATGACCGCTCCGGTTTTTTCCGCCTCCTGAGCCAGAGCGTCCAGAAAACCCGGATCGATAAGGCCTCCGACGCTCATCATCATAAAGTCCCGTCCGGCGGAGAGTATTTTTTTCCCGTAGGCCCGAACCGCCGCCGGGTTAGCGGCTTCCACCACTAGGTCTATATCTGCGGTAATAAATTTTTCAAAGTCATCGTAATAGTCTATAGGATTCGCCGAACTTTGCCTGAGGGCTGCTAAGCCCGGAGGCTCCGTTCTGCCCAATACGGCCCTAAGCTGAGCATTGGGTATGGCGCCCTCAAGGATGGCCGTCGCAATCCCACCACCGATATTTCCGAGGCCGATGATGCCGATTTTTTTCATTATTCCCCCAGAACCTTTAGGGCTGTTTCCACGCCACGGGCAAGATATTCCACATCAAAGGACTTAACCAGTCGCCGAGGATGCTGATGATGGGAAGGCACATGAATGAAGCCCCCCATCATTTTTGGATACTTGGTATTAATGAGATGCATGATGCAATAGAGGGCGTTATTGCAACCGATGGCTCCGGCGGTCAAGGATATTTCGCTGGGATACTCTTCTTTTTTCAGAGCCTCCAACATTTTTAAAATAGGCAGATTGGTAAAATACCCATCCGCCCCACGCTCCACAATGGTTCGGTGTTTGGGCAGAAAGCCATCGTCATCCAGGGCCCAATCCCGTTCTTCATTTTGATAATTGATACCGATTTTTTCCAGAGAAATAACTTCCCTGCGCAGAGCCTGCCCCATACAAATAAAGGCGTCGGGATTATATTTTTCGATTAATTTTTCCATGTAGGGGATAGTAGTATGATAATTGCCTATCATATCTTCCGGGATGATCTCCACCTTGCCAACCTTCCGGTTCAGGGCATTTTTTACTTCATAGGAGGTATTGACCGGATGGCTCTTACTAGTCTGAAAGCCTGTAATTAAAACACGCAAAATTTTGCTCCTTATTTTTGCGCTCTCGCCGGGTAGACACAGAACGGTTGTCCTGTGTCTACCCGGCGGTTAGGGTTACTATTTCCAGCTCATGTATTGGGCAAGGACGCCCACGAACCGGTTATACGTAGAATTTTGTAGACCACTGGTAACGGCCCAAACTTTCTGAGGATAATAGAGGGGTACGAAATAGGCCTGATCCGCCACATAGGTTAGGATCTGGTGATAGAGATTCTTTCTCACCGTAAGATCCTGATCCGAAGCGGCGTCGAGGCACCATTTGTCCAACTGGGGATCATTAATATTAAAATAATTCAGATAGGTGGTAGACTGGAACATCATGGTGGAATGATGGGCGTCCTGTCCCAGGTTTACGCTGGTAACCGCCAGGGCATAATTCTTTTTCTGGTAATCCTGGTTAAAACCGCTGGTTTCCATCACATTCACACTGGTGGTGATGCCGATAGCCTTTAAATCCTCAAGGATTACCTCGGCGGCCTTTCTGAATTTCCCATCCTTGGTAAGGATGGGAGGAATATCCAGGCCGTTTGCATAGCCCGCATCAGCGAGCAATTGCTTGGCTTTGGCGGGATCGTATTCGTAATATTTAGCATCCTCGGTGTACCCGAACATACCCTTGTTGGCCACACTGTTTGCGTGGTTGGCATAGCCTTCTTCGCAGGCCTCAATAACAAAATCACGGTCGATGGCATAGTTTAAAGCCTGGCGAACTCGGATATCCTGGAAAGCTGGAAAGGTTTCATTGATCCCCATGTAGTATACATTGCCGCTCTCCCCGGAGAAAATATCCAACTGGGGATTATCCAGAATGCTTTGGATGTTGTTCATAGGAAAATCCCGGGAAAGGTTCAGTTCCCCGCTTTCCAGGGCAATTAACTGGGTGGTGGGATCCGGAATAATTTTAAAGATAAGATTTTTAATCGGCGGCTTAGGGCCGTAGTACTGATCAAAAATGGTAAAGACAGCCTTGTCTCCGGGGGTATATTCCACCATCTTGTAGGGGCCCGTACCGATCATGGTTTTGGTTAAATCAATGGTACCCCCTGCGGCGGAAGCGGCGGGGAGTATTTTGAGATTTATCCCCACGAAATACAGAAAGGGACTGTAGTTGCTGATCAATTTTACCTTTACGGTGGTATCGTCAATCACTTCGGTAGTATCGATATAGTTACAGCTCAGGGTCATCCTTCCGGTTTTTTTACCCACATCCAAGCTATATTTAACATCTTTTGCGGTCAGTTTTGATCCGTCATGAAAGTAGACATCATTGCGGAGATGCAGGGTATAGGTGAAGGTGGCGTCATCGTAATCCCAGGAAGTAACGATCAGGGGTTCCACATTTCCCGCAAGGTCAGAGGTGACCAGGGATTCGTAGGCGTTGCTCTGTACTTCGTTGGTAACGATAGTGGTAGACAATAGAGGGTCCAGGGTCTGGAGATCACTAGCCAGTGAGATGACCACCGTATCTTGCTTGGTTACCAGTGGATTTTCTCTGGCGCTCAATTTTCCTCTCGTACTCTCACTCCCGGTTGTTTGGGTGGTCTTGGAACCACTACAGGACATTACCAGCAGCAAAGTAACTGTTAAGAACAGAATGGAAATTTTTTTCATAAAACACTCCTTTTGATTTTCTTAATTAAGATTAATTTTTAAAATTAATCAAAAACCACAATTATTGTTTCATCCTGGGATCTAAGGCATCCCGCAGTCCATCACCAATGGTGTTGAACGAAAAAACGGAGAGGGCGATGAACAACCCGGGGATGATAATAAGATAGGGATTGGTCATCATAAATTCCCGGGCCTCGGAAAGCATGGCCCCCCATTCGGGTATAGGGGGCTGCACCCCGAGGCCGATAAAGCTCAACCCCGCTGCGGTAAGGATGATCCGTGCCACCGATACGGTGGCCTGGACGATAATGGGACCGATAATGTTGGGAAAAATGTGACGGATAATAATACGCCGGTTGGAGGCCCCCCCAACCCGGGCGGCTTCCACATATTCATCTTCGGCAGCGCCAATCACCATGGATCGAGTTACCCGGGTAAACCGAGGAATTTCCGCAATGGTCATGGCCATCACTAAATTTTGTATACTGGGTCCCAGCGCCGCCACAATGGCAATATTCAGCAACATTGAGGGGATGCTGACGATGACATCAATGATCCGCATTACCGCATGATCCAGGGCTCCACCGTAAAAACCGGTGATAGAACCCAGAATACCCCCCAGGACCAGGGACATGGCGGTGGTGCTGAATCCGATTAACAGGGATACCCGGCTGCCATGGATAATGCGGGCAAACACATCCCGACCCACCGTATCGGTGCCGAACCAATGGGCTGCGCTGGGTTTTTTAAGCCGCTCCGTACGATTCTGGTGGATAACCTGCATTTCGTAGTTGGCGATGGTATCTGCAAAGACCACCATCAATATGAGGCAGATGAAAATAGCTAAACCGGTCATGGCAAGCTTGTTCTTCCGGAACACCTGCCAAAATTCTTTAAACTGTTTTTTTCGCCGTTCCCAGAGGAGTTGTCTATTCTGCCACACCATACGCTCCCCCATCAATGACCGCCGGTTTGGGGAACTGAATATTTTGTCCTGAGCCGGGGATCTAGGAACGCGTAGAGGATATCCACCAGGAGCATGACCAGACACACCAAGGTAGCAATAAGCAGGGCCGTCCCCTGTATCTGGGGTACATCCTGATTACGGATGGAGTTGAGCATCAGGGTGCCGATACCAGACATGGAAAAAACGGTTTCTACCAGTACAGTGCCCCCTAAAAGATAGCCAAAGTCCATGCCGATGACGGTGATTACCGGCATAAGGGCGTTTTTTAATCCATGTTTCCAGGTAACCGCCCCCTTGGAGGCGCCTTTGGCTTTGGCAGTTCTGATGTAGTCTTTCTTCATGGTCTCCAGCATAGTGGAACGCATGAGCCGCATAATTTGGGCGGCAGTGGGCAGAGACAATACCACTGTGGGCAACACATAGTGCCGCCAGGCGCCAATCCCGTTGGAGGGCAGCCACTTGAGTTTTAAGGCAAAAACGAGCATGAAGATCATCCCCAACCAGAACCGGGGCATGGAGGCAAAGATGATAGCCCCGGTGGTACAGCTCACATCAAGGACGCTGTAAGGCCGGGTGGCAGAGATGATACCCAGGATTATTCCTAGGGCAGCGGACAGGAAGATGCTGCAGCTTGCCAAACGCAGAGTTACGGGAAACTTCAGGGCAATTTCATTGATTACCGGACGGTTGGTACGCCAGGATATGCCTAGATCGCCGTGAACGGCCTTACTGATATATTTGACGTATTTAAGAGCCAGGGGGTCGTAGAACCCGAGCTGCTCATTATAGGCGCGGATAACCTCCGGGGGGGCTTCCTGTCCTAGAGACATCGTTCCTGGATCGCCGGGAGTGAAGGAAAGGATTACAAAAATGATAAAGGATACGCCAAACAGGGTCGGTATCATCATGAGCAACCTCTTTTGAATATACCTGAACATGCTTATCCCCTAAAAATGTTTACAAATGATAGCCTCCACCGGCTTTTCTGTCAATAGAAGGTATCCCCCCTGGATTTTACCCAAGAACCGTATTATACTCCTATTCCTATAGGAAAAATGGATGAGCATTCTGGAAATCAAGAATTTAGCTGTATCTTTTTCTGTCAACGGAAACCGTTTCCGTACGGTCAACGGCGTTGATCTTTCGGTGGATTCCGGGAAAATCCTGGGTATCGTAGGAGAAAGCGGCTGCGGCAAAACTCTGACATCCCTGTCCATCATGGGCTTGATTCCCTTCCCAGGGAAAATAGACCAGGGAGCAATTCTCTTTGAGGGGGATGATCTTCTGCAATACAACGAGGCCGCCCTGCGAAAACTGCGGGGCAGTCGTATTTCCATGATTTTCCAGGAACCCATGACCTCTCTGAACCCAGTATTTACCGTTGGTCACCAGATTACCGAGGTTTTTCATATTCACCAAAGGGACATCCCAAAAATGGAGGTCAAAAAAGCCGCCATGGAGATGCTGCGGGTGGTGGGCATTACCGCCCCTGAAAAAACCTTTCATACGTATCCCCACCAGCTTTCCGGGGGTATGCGGCAACGGGTGATGATTGCCATGGCCCTGGCCTGCAGGCCCCGTCTGCTGATTGCCGATGAACCTACTACCGCCTTGGATGTTACCATTCAGGCACAGGTATTGGAATTGATCAAGGAACTCCGGAGAAAATTCGACACTGCAATTTTGTTTATCACCCATGATCTGGGAGTTATTGCGGAAGTCTGCGATCAGGTGGCGGTGATGTACGCCGGGTATGTGGTTGAGGAAGCCCCGGTGAAAGAACTCTTCGCCACGCCTCTCCACCCCTATACCCAGGGGCTTATAGCGTCCATCCCCAATTTGAATGAAGAAAAGGAATTGCTCTACACCATTAAAGGGACCATTCCTTCTCCCACAGATATGCCCGAGGGTTGTCGATTCCATCCCCGGTGTCCCCGGGCCTGTGAAGTCTGCCGCCGGGAAACTCCGGAACTGCGGGAATATGTGGCGAGCCACCACCTTCGCTGCTGGCTGGTTCCGGAGAGTACCATATTAAGCTGAGAGAGGAAGGGTATATGGCCGAGGAAATTCTCAGGGTATCCCATTTATCAAAACGATTCCGACAGGCGGGATCTCCTCCAGTTCAGGCAGTTTCGGATGTTTCCTTTTCCGTTAACGCCGGAGAAACTTTTGGCATTGTGGGGGAAAGCGGCTGCGGAAAATCAACTACCGGACGGCTGCTTCTACGTTTATTTGAACCCTCGGGGGGTGATGTTTTTTTTGAAGGAAAAAATATCCTTACTTATAATAAAAAAGAAATGCTGGAGTTCCGTAAGAAAACCCAGATGATTTTTCAGGACCCCTTTGCCTCCTTGAACCCCCGGATGACCATTAGGGACATTATTGCGGAGCCCCTGATCTGCTGTACCGATATGGCCACTGATGAACGCCAGCAGCGAGTAGAAGAACTGTTGAACCTGGTTGGCCTTGATCTCGGTTATGAAAATCGCTATCCCCACGAATTCTCTGGGGGACAGCGGCAGCGAATTTGTATCGCCCGTGCCTTGGTTCTGAACCCCAAGCTGGTTATCTGCGATGAGGCAGTGTCCGCATTGGATGTTTCTATTCAATCCCAAATATTGAATTTACTCCGGGAATTGCAGCAACGCATGGGATTGACCTATATTTTTATTTCTCACAACCTTAGTGTGGTCAAACATATTTCAGACCGTATTGGGGTGATGTATCTGGGGCGGCTGGTGGAATTGGCCGGCAAGCATACCCTCTTTGATAATCCCCTGCATCCCTACTCACAGGCGCTTTTATCCGCCATACCAGAACCTAATCCCGCGCGGGATAAAAATAGGATTATCTTAACCGGGGATATTTCAAGTTCTTATTATCCCCCTTCTGGCTGTCCTTTCCATACCCGCTGTTTTAAGAAGCTGCCGGAGGGGTACGGGAACAGCTCCATCTGCGATACTCTGTCGCCCTCATGGAATGCAGTGACTCCTGAACATACCGTAGCCTGCCATCACTATCAGCCCCCTGAGTCTTAGAATCCGGGATCCAAATAAAAAACCGGCATTTAACACACCCGTTAAACGCCGGTTCATCTTACACTTAAGCTCTCCCTTTCTATTCCTCGCTATCCTCAGCATCGGGCGAAAAATCTTCCTCTTCCTCAGGCTCGGCGACCTTTTCCAGCTTCCGCTGTTCCAGAATCTCCTGCATCTGCACGTCCAGATCCTGCTGCTCTTCGTCGAACAGTTTTACTGCACGATAGCGCTTCATTCCGGTACCGGCTGGTATGGGGTGGCCGATGATGATGTTTTCCTTGAGGCCCCGGAGGTAGTCGGTCTTTCCCGCAATAGCCGCGTTGGTCAGCACCCGGGTGGTTTCCTGGAAGCTGGCCGCTGAAAGGAAGGATTCGATGTTCAGGCTGGCCTTGGTGATGCCCTGGAACATGGGCCGGGCTACCGCGGGCTGGCCGCCTTCGGATAGGACCCGGGCGTTCTCTTCGTGGAACTGGTACTTGTCTACCATGGCCCCGAAGATAAACTTAGTGTCCCCTACCGCTACAATCTCTACCTTCCGCATCATCTGGCGTATGATAACGCCGATGTGCTTATCGTTGATGGATACGCCCTGGAGGCGGTACACCTGCTGGATTTCGTCCATCAGGTAGCGCTGGAGGGTGGATTCGCCCAGGATGTGCAGCACGTCGTGGGGGTTCTTGGCGCCCACGCAGAGGGGTTCGCCGGCTTCCACCGTGTCCCCGTCCCGCACCTGGAGACGCTTGGTCATGGGAATGAGGTGCTTGTACTCCTTCCCGAAATCGTCCGCAATGGTCACTACCCGCTTGCCCTTAACAATGCCCTTGAAGTACACGGTACCGGAAACTTGTGCCAGAACCGTGGGGCTTTTGGGCTTGCGGGCTTCGAAGAGTTCGCTGACCCGGGGAAGGCCGGAGGTGATGTCCATGGCTTTGGCGGATTCTTTCAGGGTCTTGGCGATGATACGCCCAGCCTTGATCTTGGTCCGTTCTTCAGGTTTGCCTTCCTGGTTGTCCGGGGGGGTTACCCATTCGTCCACCTGGATATAGGCGCCGCCGGGGAGGAAGTAGGAGGCCACCTCGTTTCCGTCATCATCGGTGATGAAGATACGGGGCTGCTTGCTTTCCAACTGGTATTCGGTGATCCGCTTTTCAGTGTTCCCGGTTTCCTCGTCCAGCTCTTCCTTGAGGGTGGTGCCGGGGAGTATGTCCTCGTAGTTTACGTAACCGGAAGCTTCGGCAATGATGGGGTCCGAGAAGGGGTCGAAGGTGGCGATGGTCTTTTCCGCCTCCACCACTGTACCTTTGGCGACCATGAATTCGGAACCGTTACGGATTTCAATTTTCTGATCCTGCCCGATGAGGTAGAGGGTCTTTTCCGCACCCTCACCGAGAACCAATGCATAGGCGATTACCGGGGAGAGTATGTCCTTCCCGCTCCGCTTGATGATGGGCGCATCCTGGGTAACCCGCTTGCCGTTTTCGGCCAGGAGTTTATCCCCGCTTTCCAGCTTGTATTCCTTCATGACCTTGTTGACCGTGGCGTGTCCCTTACGGGAGAAGAGCCAGCGGCCGCTTTCAAGTTCTACGTGGACACCCACAACATCCCTGATATAAACCGGGTACTTGAGGAAGGTCCGGTTTTCTTCGCTGATCTTGGTAGCCGCCCCTCCGATATGGAAGGTACGCATGGTAAGCTGGGTACCGGGCTGGCCGATGGACTGGGCTGCAATGGTTCCCACCGCTTCCCCAATGTCCACGGACCTGTTGGTAGCAAGGTTGCGGCCGTAACAACGGCGGCAAACCCCGTGCTTGGCTTCGCAGGTCAGGACCGTCCTGATCCTGACGGATTCCACGCCGGCTTTTTCAATGGCTTCGGCAATGGCCTCGGTAATTTCTTCGTTCACGTCGATGATCATTTCCCCGGTGATGGGGTGCTTGACCCGTTCCAGGGTATAGCGGCCCACGATACGATCGCTCAGGGGCTCCACAATATCCTCGCCGTCTTTTATCGCGGAATAGGAAATACCGTTGATGGTACCGCAGTCGTCATCGTTGACCACCACGTCCTGGGCGATATCCACCAGCCGCCGGGTCAGGTAGCCCGCCTCGGCGGTTTTCAGGGCCGTATCCGCAAGCCCCTTCCGGGCGCCGTTGGTGGAGATGAAAAACTCGATAACCGAAAGGCCCTCTTTGAAGTTGGACCGTATGGGCAACTCGATGATCTGCCCCGAAGGTTTGGCCATGAGGCCCCGCATACCCGCAAGCTGACGTATCTGGTTGCGGCTACCACGGGCGCCTGAGTTGGCCATCATATAGATTGAGTTGAACCCGTCATGGTCTGCTTCCAGGGTCTTCATCATGGTATCGGTCAGATCTTCGTTGGTCTTGTTCCACACATCAACTACGCGGTCGTAGCGTTCCTGCTGGGTAATGTGCCCGGCCTTCCACTGCCTCTGAATAGCGTCAACTTCCTTGTTGGCCTTTTCGATCATCTCGGGCTTTTCTTTGGGCACCAGAATGTCATCCACACCAATGGTGGCGCCGAAAACGGTGGCGTACTTGTAACCCGTAGCTTTAATAACGTCCAGCATCTTTACGGTGGTCCAGGAACCATTTTCGGCAAAGACATATTCAATAAGGCTGCGGAGTTCCTTATCCTTGAGTTCGTAATTAATAAAGGGGATCTCCGGGGGCATTTCCTCGTTGAACACCAGGCGCCCGGCGGTGGTCTCAATAAAACGGTCGTCCCCGGCAGGGGCCAGACGGCCTACCTTGTCCCAGATGGGGAGCTTGGGAGCCTTCACTTTAATGAGCGCTTCCCAGTCCAGGGACTTGGCTTCCACCGCCATGAGTATCTCTTCAGTAGAAGAGTAGCGCCGGCCCCAGCCCTTGGAGTTGGGCCTGATCCGGGTGAGGAAGTTGATCCCCAGAACCATGTCCTGGGAGGGGAACACGATGGTTTTGCCGTTGGCGGGGTTGAGGAGGTTCCGGGCGCTGAGCATCAGGGTCCAGCATTCCATCTGGGCCGCCTGAGTCAGGGGCACGTGAACCGCCATCTGGTCTCCGTCAAAGTCGGCGTTAAAAGCATGGCAAACCAGGGGGTGAAGCTTGATGGCCTTCCCCTCAACCAGGACCGGCTCAAAGGCCTGGATGCCCAATCGGTGCAGGGTGGGAGCGCGGTTAAGCAGCACCGGATGTTCCTTCACCACCTCGTCCAGGATGGCGAAGACCTCCGGGGTCTCCTGCTCCACCAGCATCTTTGCTTTCTTGATATTGTAAACCACGTCTTTATCGACGAGTTTTTTCATGATAAAGGGCTTGAACAGTTCCAGTGCCATTTTAGTGGGAAGCCCGCACTGCCACATCTTGAGATCCGGCCCTACGGTAATAACACTGCGGCCCGAATAGTCAACCCGCTTGCCCAGCAGGTTCTGCCGGAACCGACCCTGCTTACCTTTGAGCATATCGCTGATGGACTTGAGGGGCCGGTTGGAGGCGCCCTTCACCACCCGCTTTTTCTTGGAATTGTCAAACAGGGCGTCCACCGCTTCCTGGAGCATACGCTTTTCATTCCGGATGATGATGTCCGGCGCATTCAGGGTCTGGAGCCGTTTAAGCCGGTTATTCCGGTTAATAACCCTGCGGTACAGATCGTTCAGATCGCTGGTGGCGAAGCGGCCGCCGTCGAGCTGCACCATGGGCCGCAGTTCCGGGGGTATCACTGGGATTACGTCCAGGATCATCCACTCAGGTTTATTGGTGGAATTGCGGAAGTTCTCCACAATATCTATGCGCTTCAGGAGCCGCTTATCGCTTTTGGCGCCCTTTTCGATCATCTTGGCCCGGAGATCGATGGCCATCTGATCCAGGTTGAGGTTTTCCAGCAGGGTCCTAACCGCCTCGGCGCCCATACCCGCAGAGAAGCCCTGACCATACCGGTCCTGGGCCTCGTAGTATTCCTCTTCGGTGAGGAGCTGGTTCTTCTTTAAGTCAGTGTCCCCGGAATCAATGACCACGTACTTTTCGTAGTAAAGCACCGAGCGCAGGGCAGCTAAGGGGAGATCCAGGAGCAGCCCCATACGGCTGGGCACGGAGCGGTAGTACCAGATATGGGACACCGGGGCGGCCAGTTCAATGTGGCCCATACGTTCCCGGCGCACCTTGAAGTGGGTCACTTCAACCCCGCAGCGATCGCAGATAACGCCCTTGTACCGGATGGACTTGAACTTTCCGCAGTAACACTCCCACTCCTTGGTGGTCCCGAAAATGCGTTCGCAAAAAAGGCCGTCCTTCTCAGGGCGCAGGGTCCGGTAGTTAATCGTCTCCGGCTTCTTCACTTCCCCATAGGACCAGGCCCGGATCATCTCCGGGCTGGCCAGCTTTATCATAATCGAATCAAAATCCTGTATGTCACGCATCCTGTTCTCTCCTCATTAAAAATCAACAGCTAAAAGTTCGACCCACTTTTGGTTATCAGTTCCTCATCACGTTCCGTGAGGGGGATCTGTTTTCCCTTGGCGTCGTAGATGGTCATGTCCAGGGCAAGGCCCCGCAGTTCCTGTACCAGTACGTTGAAGGATTCGGGGATACCCGCCGTGGTGGAAGGTTCGCCCTTTACAATGGCTTCGTAAATCTTGGAGCGGCCCGTCATATCGTCGGACTTGATGGTCAACAGTTCCTGCAAGGTATTGGCCGCGCCGTAGGCTTCCAGGGCCCAGACTTCCATTTCTCCCAGACGCTGGCCGCCGAACTGGGCCTTGCCGCCCAGGGGCTGCTGGGTAACCAGTGAGTAGGGGCCCGTGGAACGGGCGTGCATCTTGTCATCCACCAGGTGATGGAGTTTGAGGAAGTAGATTATCCCGCAGAAAATCTGATTTACAAAGGCTTCCCCGGTGCGGCCGTCACGGAGTACGGTCTTGGAAGAAACCGGGAGCCCCGCTTCCTTGAGCTTATCTTCGATCTGCTCAGTGGAGGGGGACTGAAATACCGGTGCTGAATACCACTCGTTCAGGGTGGATCCCGCCCAGCCCAGTTCGGTTTCCAAAAGCTGGCCTATGTTCATACGGGACGGTACACCCAGGGGGGTCAGGCACAGGTCCAAAGGAGTGCCGTCTTCCATGTAGGGCATATCTTCTTCGGGCAATATCCGGGCCACAACGCCCTTGTTGCCGTGGCGGCTTGCCATCTTGTCACCTTCACGGAGTTTCCGCTTGGTGGCGATGAGGGCTTTGACTACTTCGTCCACACCGGGGTTAAGGTCGTCCCCTTCGGAACGTTTCAGCCGCTGTATGTCGATGATAGTTCCCTCAATACCGTGGGGCACCCGAAGGCTTGAATCCCGCACTTCCTTGGCCTTTTCGCCGAATATCGAATTGAGGAGCTTGAATTCCGGGGTGGTCTCGGTTTCGCTTTTGGGGGTTACCTTTCCTACCAGGATATCCCCGGATCTGACCTTGGCGCCCACCCGGATAATGCCTTCCGCATCCAGGTTGTCCAGGCTCTTTTCCGAGGTGTTAGGGATGTCCCGGGTGATCTTCTCAGGCCCCAGCTTGGTCTCCCGAACCTCGGTGATAAATTCCTTGATATGGATGGAAGTAAACATATCGTCCTTCACCACCCGCTGGGAGATGAGGATCGAGTCTTCGTAATTGTACCCGTTCCAGGGCATGAAACCCACCAGGATGTTCCGGCCCAGGGCCAATTCCCCAAAACGGGTAGCGGGACCGTCGGCAATGACTTGGCCTGCCACAATTTTCTCCCCCAGTTTTACTACCGGCCGCTGGTTGTAGCAGGTATCCTGGTTGGTCCGCTGGTACTTCACCAGCCGGTATTCATCCAGACCATCTGCATTGGTTTCAGGAATTTTGGGGGCATTTTTCCCGGATTCATCGGGTTTAATGATAATTTCATGGGAGGTGACCCGCACCACGGTCCCGTTCCGCCGGGCCTTGGCCAGGACACCGGAATCGTAGGCGCACTTCCCTTCCATGCCCGTGCCCACCCGGGGTGCCTCGGGGAACACCAGGGGCACTGCCTGACGCTGCATGTTGGAACCCATCAGGGCCCGGTTGGCGTCGTCATGTTCCAGGAAGGGGATCAGGGATGCTGAAACCGAGATGATCTGTTTGGGGGACACGTCCATGTACTGGATTTCTGCGGGTCCCCTGGTGGTATAGTCCCCCTGGCGACGGCAGGAAATCTGTTCGTCCGCAAAAGAACCGTTATTGTTCAGTTTTGCTGAGGCCTGGGCTATGTAGTACCGGTCCTCATCCATGGCGGACAGGTACTCAATATCCCTGGTGGCAACCCCGTCAGCTACCTTGCGGTAGGGGGTTTCCAGGAAGCCGTATTCGTTCACCCGGGTATAGTTCGCCAGGGACACGATGAGGCCGATATTCGGCCCTTCCGGGGTTTCAATGGGGCACATGCGGCCGTAGTGGGTATAGTGAACATCCCGGACCTCAAAGCCTGCCCGGTCACGGGAAAGCCCCCCGGGGCCCAGGGCATTGAGCCTCCGCTTATGGGTCAGCTCTGCCAGGGGGTTAACCTGGTCCATGAACTGGGAGAGCTGGCTGGAGCCGTAGAATTCTTTTATGGCAGCCACCACAGGCTTGATGGAAATCAGGTCCTGGGGCTTGATGGTGTCCGTTTCTTTCAGGCTCATCCGCTCCTTGGCAATCCGTTCCATGCGGCTGAAGGCGGTCTTCATGGCATTGGCCATAAGCTCCCCAACCGAGCGCACCCGGCGGTTACCCAGGTGGTCGATATCGTCAAAACTTTCGTCCCCCACATATACCTTGATGAGAAACTTCATGGTCTCAATGATGTCCCGCTTGGTAAGGGTAAAATCTTCCAGGGGTGGCCGGATATCAAATTTCTTGTTGAGCTTATACCGCCCCACCTTTCCTAAATCGTACCGGCGGGAGGTAAAGAACATCCCTAAGAGGTCCTTCTCCGCCTGTTCCACGGTGATGGATTCTCCGGGCATGAGCACCTGATAAACCGACGAAAGGGCGTCTTCTCTGGCAAGTTCATCCCGGGTAGGATCTTCTTTGACAATTTTGATCTCTTCCCGTTCAAAACAGTTAATCAGCATTGGTGAATTGAGAGACCCTTCGGCCTCAAAATTAATAACCTCCACAGAAGTAACCCCGCTGCTCAGGAATTCATCAATATTGTGGGGGTGTAGTTTTTCTCCCGCACGGTAGAGTTTCTTTCGTTCTTCACCTTCGGCGCCGTCAATCCACACATTTGCTGCGAGGATCTTTCCGGAGAACAGTTCCCTGGTTTCCCGGTCATCCTTCACTTCCAGAGTTTCTGTTTTATAGAAGGCGGCGATGATTTCTTCCCGGCTTTCATAGCCCAGGGCCCGGAGAAAAATAGTGCCCAGGATACGTTTCTTCCGGTCGATCTTTGCGTAGATTAGCTCCCGCTTCTGGTCAATCTCAAATTCCAGCCAGGAACCCCGGTAGGGGATGATCCGGGAAGAGTAGATACCCTTCTCATGGCTGAAGATAACCCCGGGAGAACGGTGTATCTGGGAAACCACTACCCGTTCCGCTCCGTTTATGATAAAGGTGCCCCGCTCGCTCATGATCGGGATATCACCCATGTAAATGTCCTTCTGACGGATTTCACCGGTTTGCTGGAAGATCAGGTTGATCCGCGCCTTAAGGGGTACCGCATAGGTCAGGCCCTTCTGTTTGCAATCCTGTTCAGAAAATTTTATATTGTCCTCATCAAGAGTGTAGTATTCGTATTCCAAGGTCATATCACCGTTGGGACTCTCAATGGGGAAGGTTGCTCTGAATACCTCTTCCAAGCCCTGCTGTTCCGGGGCTTCTTTATTACGCAGCCGTTCCCGCTGAAGAAACCGTTCGTAGGAATGGAGCTGGATGTCAATGAGATCCGGAAGATCCATCACGTCCTGGATATCCTTTCCGATGTATGTTCGTTTTGTAATTGCTTTTCCTTTTACCATGTCTTTACCCCCTGCTCCTAAAACAGAACAAGGCCCCGGTCAGAGACCGGAAGCCTCGGGCTGTCAGGGAAGCGGCCTCAAAAGAACCGCCTCCCAAACAATCCCTTGTTTGAGAAAAAAATGTTAGTTCACCAAATCTCTTACTGAATTTCAACCGTACCGCCGGCGGCAGTGACCTGTTCCTTAATCTTTGCAGCCTCATCCTTGGAAACATTTTCCTTAAGAGGCTTGGGAGCGCCCTCAACGAGGTCTTTCGCTTCCTTGAGACCAAGACCGGTAACAGCCCGGACCTCTTTGATGACCGCAATTTTCTTGGTGTCATCATAGGCCTTGAGAATAACATTGAATTCCGTCTTCTCCTCAACTGCTTCAGCAGCTGCAGGAGCGGCGCCTGCTGCGGCAATAGCCACAGGAGCCGCGGCGGAAACGCCGAATTTTTCTTCCATGGCTTTAACCAGTTCGGAAACCTCCAGAACGGTCATGGACGAAATCGCTTCAAGAATCTGATCTGTAGTAAGGGCTGCCATATTATCTTCTCCTAAATTACTATAACTATGTATTCCATACAGAACACATTCCGGAATTACATCCGGTTTAAAAACCCGACAGGAACGGCAGCTTGGGACTTTTCAAATCCCCCCGAAGCCTGACGGTATTAATACAAACGTTTCTTAAGCCGCTCCGCTCTCGGCTTTCTTGTCCCCCACTGCCTTAATGGTCCGTACCAGTCTGGCGTTGACATCGTTCAGGGCGGCAGCAAGATTCCGGGCAGGGCCGTTCATCACCGACATGAGCATGGAAATGAGCTCCAGCTTGCCGGGCAGTTTGGAGAACGCCTCTACCTGCTTGGCATCATACACCGAGGCGCCCACCAGGCCGCCCTTGACGTTCAGCGCCGGGGCGTCTTTGACAAAATCTATGAGTATCTTGGCGACCTCATTGGCATCCTTGGGGGCGATAGCCACCGCAGTAGGGCCGGTCAGGTAAGCCGACACTTCTCCGGGCGCGGAAAGCTGTTCAAAGGCGATCCGGGCAAAGTTGTTTTTGACAACTTTGTATTTAGCGTCCTTGGCGCGAAGCAGTTTCCGCAGATTCGTTATCTGTTCCACCGTTAGTCCCCGGTAATCGGTAAAGATAAAATCCGGGGCTGCGGAAAAATCTTCTTTTAACTCCGCAATAGCCGTAGTTTTAGCATCCTGTATCTTTTTTGCAACAATTGCCATCTATATTCTCCTTCTGAATGTTTGCTGCAACCGTTAGTTGCCCTGCAAACTTCTTAAATAAAAAAACGAAGTTTTTTTATTCCCCGTCTTTTATGGCGACCCATACACCGGGACCCATGGTGGAAGACACCGATACGGTTTCGACAAACTCACCTTTGGCATCCGCCGGGCGTTTCCGCTTGATCTCGGCGACCACCACCTGGATGTTTTCAGTAAGTTTTTCGCTGTCCATAGAAACTTTACCAATCGCCAAGTGCACTACCCCGGTCTTGTCGGCCCGGAATTCCACCCGGCCTTTCTTAAGCTCCGACAGGGCGCTTTTCAGGTCAAAGGTAACGGTCCCGGTCTTGGGATTGGGCATCAGGCCCCGACGGCCCAGAACCATACCGAGCTTACCAACGTCCTTCATCATATCCGGGGTGGCCACCGCCACATCAAAGTCCAACCAGCCGCCTTTGATCTTCTCGATCAAATCCTCGGCACCCACAAAAGTTGCCCCGGCTTCCTGGGCTTCCTTTTCCTTTTCCGCCTTGCAGAACACCAAGACCCGTTTTTCACCCCGGAATTGGTGGGGAAGTACCACCGTATCCCGGACAGACTGGCTCTTTTTCAAGGCGACCTTAATAGAAAGGTCCACGGTCTCGTCAAATTTGGCAGTTGCCAGGGATTTCACCTTGTCTACCGCCTCTTTCAGTTCGAAAACCGCAGTGGGATCGTACTTTTTAACGCTTTCGCGGTATTTTTTGCCGTGTTTCATTGCTCCACCTCGACACCCATGGACCGGGCAGTCCCGGCGATAATCCGCATGGCGGCATTAACATCGTTGGCCGACAGATCCGGCATCTTCAGTTTGGCGATTTCCTCGCACTTTGCCTTGGGCAGCTTCCCGACCTTGGTCTTATGGGATTCTGCGGAGCCCTTTTCCAGGCCAATGGCCTTTTTGATCAAAACCGCCGCAGGGGGGGTCTTGAGAATGAAGGTGAAGGTCTTATCCGCATATACGGTGATGACCACCGGGATGATAAGCCCCGGCTCCATGGTTTTCGTCCGGTCATTGAACTGCTGGACGAACTGAGGTGCGCTGACCCCGTGGGGTCCCAAAGCCGGTCCCACAGGCGGGGCTGGTGTAGCCTTTCCCGCCGGGCACTGCAACTTGACTAGAGCGGCAATCTTTTTCTTTGCCATGCATTACTCCTTTGTGGTCTACCCGGAGATGCCTCCCCGGGATAACGGATTTCAAACCGCAGTTTGAAACTCCTCCCACTGCCTATACTTTCTCCACCTGGAGGAGATCAACTTCCACCGGTGTGTTACGGCCGAAAATTCCGACCATAACCTTGAGTTTGTTCTTTTCCTGATTCACTTCTTCGATGGTCCCTGTGAAAGACTCAAAGGGGCCGTCGATAATCTTAACCTGTTCACCAGTCGCAAAGGACTGCCGGGCCCGGGCAGGGCGCTCGCCCTTAATCTCCCCGGATTTCTGGAGTATCCCCCGGGCCTCATCCCCGGTCAAAGGCTGGGGCCTCTTATCCGCCGGGGTCCCCACAAAGCCCGTAACCCCCTGGATCTTCTTGATTTTCGAGCAAGAAGTCTTCCAGTCCAGTTCAGGAAGGTCCATTTCCACCAGGATATACCCAGGCAGAAATTTCCGGGTCATGGTTCGCTTCTTCCCTTCTTTAACTTCCACTACCTCTTCGGAGGGTACCTTTATATCCCGAACTATTTCCTTATCCAAGTCCCCGGAGGCCGTCATCATGCGGATAGTTTTCTCTATTTTATTCTCATATCCGGAATAAGTATGAAGCACGTACCAACCAGTCGCCATATTGTACCTTTTTTTGTCCTTTTTGTTAAAATACTGCCTGTACACCCAGGAGCAAAAGTACGTCCACCAATCCCAATACGGCGGCGAATATTATAGTAGAAACAATAACCACCTTAACGGAGCCGATAACATCTTCCCGGCTCGGCCAAACGACCTTGCGAAGCTCCGCGTATGATTCTTTTACAAATTGAACTACCTTGCCCATGTTATTTCTCCAAATTTAAATCTCAGTCAGCGGGACAGACTCTTTATTCCAGGCGCAGTAGGCTTCCCTTCCGGCCTTCAACGTCCTGTTTCAGGCCTCCAGGCCGGGGCCTGCCCCTGACGGGCGCATCCATGCGCCCTTTTCCTCCCCTCTGGTCGGCGGGGCAAGCCCTTCGAAGCCTACTGCACCTTCCATTTCACTCCAGGCGCAGTAGGCTTCGAACCCACGACCTGCGGTTTTGGAGACCGCCGCTCTACCAACTGAGCTATACGCCTCTGAAAACTACTTAACCTTTGTTTCCTTATGCAGGGTATGCTTCCGGTCAAAGGGGCAATACTTATTGAATTCCAGCTTTTCCTGGGTATTCCGCCGGTTTTTCGTGGTCGTATAGTTCTTCCGTTTGCATTCGGTACATTGCAGGGCGATAAGCTCTACCGCCGTCTTCTTACTTGCCATCTCTTCCTCCTACCACTCCGAGCCCTCGAACAGAATCGAACTGTTGACCTTATCCTTACCATGGATATGCTCTGCCAACTGAGCTACAAGGGCAAATCATCACAATTTGACACGTTCTGAGAAGATATCAGGATCATAAACTTGTGTCAATAGAGTGTTGTCACAAAGCTGTCAACAACGCCTTTTTTGAGTAAACCGGGTTTAGCCCGGCCCTTGATATAAATTCGTCCTTCACCATAGTATATTATAAGTAAGAAAAAAGAAAGAGCCCAGGAGGAGCCATGTCTATTCATATTGCAGCCAAGCCCGGGGAGATTGCGGAGGCGATTTTACTGCCCGGTGACCCTTTGCGGGCCAAATTTATCGCGGAAACCTTCCTGGAAAACCCGGTTCAGTACACTGGGGTGCGCAACATCCTGGGCTTTACCGGGACCTACAAGGGCAAGCGGGTGTCTGTCCAGGGCACAGGCATGGGTATTCCGTCTATTTCTATATATGTAAACGAATTATTTCGGGATTACAATGTGCGCCGGGCAATCCGGGTCGGCACTGCGGGGGCCATACGGCCTGAGGTAAAGCTCCGGGACCTGGTGATTGCCATGTCCGCGTCCACCGACTCAGGGGCAAATAGCATCCGCTTTGAGGGTAGAAACTACGCCCCCACCGCCAGTTTCAGCCTCCTCAAGGCGGCCTACGATTCGGCGCTTTCCAAGGGCTGGCAGCCAAAGGTGGGGTCCATTGTTTCGTCGGATATGTTTTACACCGAAGACCCCGAGGACTGGAAGATCTGGGCAAAATTCGGGGTCCTGGCGGTAGAAATGGAAGCCGCGGAACTCTACACCCTGGCGGCCAAATACGACCGGGAAGCCCTGGCCCTGGTAACCATCTCGGACAGCCTGGTAACCCATGAGGCAACCACTGCGGAAGAGCGGCAGACCACCTTTACCCGGATGATGGAAGTAGCGCTGGAGACGGCGATTTCCTGAGCGAAGCCCGCAAGTGGGTTCTTCGTGGTTAAATTTGGCCCCCCGGTTCAGCCAAGCCGCTGGGACAGTACCTTCATGACTTCGTTAATATCTATAGGTTTAGCCAGGTGGCCGTTCATACCCGAGGCCAGGGCGCGGTCAATATCTTCCCGGTAGGCATTGGCGGTCATGGCGATAATGGGCACGGTTTTTGCGTCATCCCGGTCCAGGGCGCGGATTTGGCGGGCGGCTTCGTGGCCGTCCATGTTCGGCATCTGTACATCCATGAAAATCAGGTCGTAATAAGCCGCCGGGGAGGCGGCAAAAGCCTTTACCGCTTTGGCACCGTCTTCAGCCTCATCAATTTTCAGCTGGGTATCCGCAAGCAGTTCCTGAATGATCATCCGGTTAATTTCAATGTCCTCGGCTAAAAGAATCCGCTTCCCGGAGAAAACCTTTACCCCCGTATCTTTCGGTAACAGCTCTTCCCGGGGCATTTCGGTGATGGCCATGTCCAGGGTAAACGAAAAGGCAGATCCCTGGTCGGGAACGCTTTCTACCGTAATAAGGCCCCCCATTTGCTTTACCAGGTTCTGGCTGATCGCAAGCCCCAGGCCTGTGCCGCCGAAACGTACCGAGATGGAGCTGTCCGCCTGCTCAAAGGCGGTGAATAAATTTTTCATCTGATCCGGCGTCATCCCGATCCCTGAATCGGATACCTGGAAAAAAAGCTGTATCCGTTTTTCGTCCCGTTCCACAGCCTGGGCCTTGAAGACGATGGTCCCCTGGTTGGGGGTAAATTTGACCGCATTCCCCAGGAGGTTTATCAGGATCTGCTTGAGCCTGAGTTTATCCCCCATTACACAAATATCCGTAATGCCCGTAAATTCGTTACCAAAATTTATTTCCTTCTCCTGGCAGCGCAGGACAATTATCTTGGCCACCTCTTCCATGGCCTGGTTCAGCGCAAAGGGATCGTGGACAATTTCAAATTTGCCGCTTTCAATCTTTGACATATCCAGCACATCGTTCAGAATGCCCAGCAGGTGATCCGAAGCGGCGGCAATCTCAAAGAGGGAATGATCCTTTTTGCCGATCTCCTGAGCCCGCCGGGCAATCTCGGTCATCCCGATGATGGCATTCAGGGGGGTACGGATCTCATGGCTCATCCGGGACAGAAATTCCCCCTTGGCCCGGGACGCCACCTGGGCGGCCTGGGTCTGGACCTCCAGTTCCCCGGTACGTTCCCGCAGTTCATGGGTGCGCTGCTCCACGGTGCGCTCCAACTCGGCGGCCATCTGCCTGTTGCGCAGCAGTAACACTGTGAGCAGGGCCAATACTACCGCCAGCAGACCCAGGGAGCCGATAAGGTAGGGTTTCTGCGCCCGGGCCATGGCGCCGCTATAATCAAAGACCCGGCGGGTCCAGTCATCCACCACCCGCCCGGTATTAATCAAACTCTGGGCCTTGCTTATAATGGAGCAGAGCAGCGTTTCTTCCGGGCCAAAGCCAAAGTACGCCTCGTAGGGCCGATGCAGCACTAAATTTGCCTTATACCCCGTACGTTCCAAATAATTAGTAATATTAAGCAGCAAATTCCGGGTAGCCATCAGGAGTTCGATATCCCCTTTGGCCAATGCGTTAATTGCAGTCTCCCGATCCGGGTACTCCACAGTATTAGTATGGTGGGGGAAAAACTCCCGAAAAATTTCCGCAGAGGCGGTCCCGGTAACCAGCCCTATCCGCTTGTAGGGAACATCGCTCATGGTTACATCCTGGTAGGCATTGCCGGATATAAGGGCGTAATAGTCTATCTGGTAGGGAGAATTGGCAAACAAAAAAGTCCCCTCGCTGGAGGCAGACCGTATAAGCTCCATGGTCATGGAAACCTGGCCCTGGCTGAGCAGCGCCCTGGTGTCGGTTAAATTTGCACTGGGGGAATTGGCGTAATTAAAGTGAATGCCCGTTAAAAGATTTATTTCCCCCAGCAAATCTACGGCAATACCCTGCCATTCATTTTCTTTGGGGTTAAAAAAACTCACCGGATAATTATCCGCTTCGATGGACACCGCTATCGAAGGTTGCGTAGAATTGGCCCGGTCCCCGTCCCGCAGTTTTTCCAGCAAGGCCCGTTCCTCGTAAGTCAGCCGACTGGATAAATTATAGCGAAGGTAATCCCGGTTTCCCTGGTCATACATTTGGGCAAAACGGTAGCTGCCGGTACTTTGCAGGTATTTCTGGGTCACCGAAATAATAGCCTGGTACCGGGGATCCCGGGTGGCCATGGTAACCCTGTTATAGCTCAGGGGCAGAAAATCTTCGATAATAAGATTGTCGTACAGCGCAAAGATACCTTCTACGGTTTCGTCCATAAAAAGGGCGTCAATTTCTTTAAGGATCAGTTTTTGATAGGCTTCGTTGTAATTGGAAACCGGCTCCGGCTCAAAGGGCAGTTTGCTGTAGGGGGAAACCAAAGCTTCCGTGGTGGTTCCCTTCAAGAAACCGAATTTAAGCGGCCGGGAACGGGCAAAAAATGCCAGCCGATCGGACCCTTCCATGCTGACAAATTTGATTCGCCGCTCCGCAATAGAGTCGGTCATAAAATAGTCCCCCCGGGTATCCTGGGACGAGGATATTTCTCCGGTAAAGGCAACTGTATTGGTTTCCAACCCCTTGAGCAGGGCGTCCCAGCCGTATATGACCGGCCGGAACTTCAGCCCAAAAAGGCCGGTGAGCCAATCGCAGACCAGCACAGAAAAGCCCCGGGTATTGCCGGCCTCATCACGGAAACATTCGGTACTGAGGGTCATACCGTAGATAAGGATAGAAGTACTGCGCCGCAGGCTTTCCACAGCGTTTATCTCCTCCTGGGTAACCCCGGGAATATCTTTATATGAAGCATACTCGCCCAAAGCAGCAGAAGAAGGAACAGGCTTCACCCCATTCCCGCAGGAGGCAAAGGCGATAAAAAGAATTGCTGCTAAAGTTCCCCACCCGGTCAAACGCATGACTTAAACTAACCTTATTTGAAGTAATTATCCAGCGCTTCCTGAATAAGGGGCTGATACTCTCCAATCAGGGTTACAACAGAAAGTTCACCCGCCATAAGGGGCAGGATAGAAAAATCAGTACCCAAATTTTCCCATAGGTCAAACCCGGGCCTGGAAGCCATCATGGTGGCGTATTTATAGTTCCGCTCGGTGATATACATGTTCCGGGACCACGCAGTATCCTGGCCTATGTCTAAATCGTAGTCGTACCAATTAGTCCAGTCAAAAAGGACATCGTATACCAGCCGGGGGTTTTCGGTACCCTGGGGAATGAAATACCAGTTGCCCTGGGGCTGGCTATGGTGGTTTTCCGCAAAACTACCGCTGGGCCCCCGGGGCCAGGGGACAACCCCAATTTCAAAGGGAAGATCCGTCCCGCCCTGTTCGTTAAAAATCCAGTCCGCGCAGACCCAAAAGCCGGATAAGCCTTCAGCGTAGAGCCGGTTATTAATTTCCCAGTTAGACCGATCCCAGGGCCGGGCAGTTTTATCTTTATTATAGATAGTATTGATAAAATCCAACACTTCCTGGGTTGCGGGGGAGGATAGTTTTTCCTGGGTCCCCGGCGCAATGCCGGTATTGTTGGAAAGCAGCAGATTTGAAAGGGTGTAGGTCCAATATCCACTAAAGCCGTAGGTATCGATGTCCCCATCATCGTCCGCATCCCGGGTAAGGGCGGTAAGGTAGCTCCGCCACTTTTCCCAGGTCCATTCCCCCTTGTCATACAGATCCTGGGGATTTTCCAGCCCCGCGGCGCGGATCATGGTCAAGTTGAAAGCCAGGGGGTAGGCATTGGTCGCCCCCGAACCGGAAGGGGAAAAAAGATATGCCTCATCCTGACTGGCCACGCGGAGGTATTTCATCACATTCTGAGAATTAAAGACATCCGTCCCCTCCAGGCCCATTTCCTTAAGCCCGATAGCATAGTCTTTCAGGACCGCAGGGATACCGAATTGAAGATCCACCTCATAAATTTCCACATCCGGATCCCCTGAAGGAATGGAGATATCAATGCTTTCCCGCACCCCTTCAAAGGTTAAATTGACGAAATTAAAAACAATATTGTACTTAGCCTCGATTTCCCGCATCCTATCCAGCCGCATTTGAGCAGTTACCGGCTGGGACAGGCCCGGATCGTCGTGGATATCCTGATGTTTACTTACATAATATTTGTCAAACCAGGTGCCGATGGTGATAATCCGCTTCCCATCGTCGGTATACCGGCCATTCTCCTGGGAATTGCCCTCAGCGGCGCTTTGTGGTGCCTCGGTTTTCCCCGGGATTGCGCCGGAAGCCGCCTTATTGCCGCAGGAAGCCAGGCTTATTCCCAAACCCAGCATTAGAATGATGGCTATATGTTTTTGCATAGTAATACCTCATGAAGTAAAGAGTCACATTCGTTTATAAATAGTTTATACTATAAATCAGCTTCAAATACAACTAAAAAGGCTTACGACGAAGAATCGGGGCCGAATACTTGACTTTTCCGCCCTGCCTGGTGTATGTTGTCAGAACAAGCCCGGATGGTGGAATTGGTAGACACGCTGGTTTCAGGTACCAGTGCCCTCACAGGTATGGAAGTTCGAGTCTTCTTCCGGGCAGAGTTCTTAACTCCTTACGTTGTAAGGAATTAGTCAATGATGGCACATGCGTGAAAACGTGGTGCATGTCTGCGCTAAATCCCGAGGATCATTAAAAGGATCATTGGTAAATTTCAACCAATGATCCTTGCCTCGGAGAAATTTGGAGGCATGATATGCGCTCGTTAAATGACCACGCTCTCTATTCGCTTTACAAGAAATCCTTAAAATCCGGTATTTTTTGGTACGTCCGTTTCTGGGACGAATCACTCAAAAAGTATGCCCACAGCCGTTCTACTGGGATACTCGTTGAAGGGAAGCGGGAGCGGCATCGGGAAGCCGAGGAAGCGGCCAAAGTTATGCTGCCGAGGATATGCTTTAATACTAGCGAAAGATCTTTTATAGATTACCTCCGGGATTTTTGGACCCCTGAAAGCCGGTATGTTCGGGAATGTGCCCTGGTCAAGAAACGTCCGCTCTCTTCCTATTATATAAGAATGAATCATGACGATGTTCGCCGCCATTTGGAGGTATTTCCCGGATTCCTGGGGATCACATTACATGAACTTACCGCTGGAAAAATCCGGGATTGGATGCTCTGGATGAGCGAAAAAGGACTATCCGGTCGGCGTATCAATTCGGTCCTTCAATCCATGCGGGTTGCCGTCCGCTATGCCATCGAACGGGAAGAAATAGAAAATGATCCCTTTAAGAAAGTACATGAGGCTACAGAACAAAGGAAGGAGAAGGGCATCCTCTCTATAGTAGAGGTAAAAAAGCTCCTGAGTACACCGATACAAGATCTCTATTCGCGTCTAGCTATTCTCCTGGGGCTTCTCTGCGGTATGCGGCGAGGTGAAGTCCGGGGACTACTGTGGGGGGATCTTAAGGACGGACTTATCCATCTGTGCCATAACTATCAGGATAGCGATGGATTGAAGGGACCAAAATGCGGCAGTCTGAGGACCATCCCCATACCACAATCTGTCCAATCTCTCATTGAGAGCATCAAGACTATAATTGGAGAACCGGAAACGTCTTCTTTCGTTTTTATACGCCCTACTGATGAACGTATCCCTCTCAGTAATAATTTCTTCCGGTATGCTCTGGAACGGGAACTGACCGCTATTGGTATCCCTGGAGAATGGCGGAGAAAAGAGAAGGCTCCTGATGGCTACGTTAATGAGCAGAAACAACGTAATCTTACCTTTCATGGGTTACGCCATACCTTCGTTACCTTGGGGCGTCTTGCTGGTATCACCGATTTAGAGATCCAAGCTCTTGCAGGTCACAAAGATGCTACTATGATGAACTACTATAGTCATGCTGAACAGGTATTGGACTTTACCAGCGCAAAAGAAAAACTGGAAAAGGCAGTGGGGTGAAAATGAAAACCATCGCCATAAACTCAACGAAAGGGGGGACAGGGAAAAGCACTCTGTCAGTCATCTTTGCAAGCGCATTGGTCAATGCGGGGTATAAGTGTCTTGTGATCGATGCCGATGCCAGTAACAGTTCAGCATCTTTTTTCTTTGACGAAGGGGTCCCCTACGAAATAGTAAAGGAACAGAATATTTTTAATGTCTTTTTTGGAGGCAGGATTCAGGATAACGCCATAAAGACGAGTGGGAATATCGACTTAATCCACGGTGATGTTCGGCTCAATGAGTTCCGCAGTACCGACAGCCTGAAAAAGCTGAAACGTTCCATGCAGGGACTTGAATACGATTATGTCATAATTGACACCGCGCCAACCTATGATAACATTATCGGTAATGTCCTTACTGCAAGTGATGTTCTCCTGATTCCGGTTCATCAGGATATGTTCAGCTATCAAGCCCTGAAATATCAGTTTGAGAAACTGGCTGATTTGGAATTGGATAAACTGGAAATCCATATCATTTTTAACCAGTTTGAAAAACCCATGAACGACAACCAAAATACATATCGCCATCAGATTACTAATCTCTTTTTTGCGGATGAAGTGTTTAGCCATTTTATCAATAATAATTATATCTCGCGGAGTAGTGTGTTTAAGAAATACATTAACAGACGGAATTATCAGATTGATTCCAAGGCCGAAACCCGCAAAAGTTATGAGGAAATCAAAAGTCTTATTTACAGCGTTTTAGGCATCATTGTGCCGGAGGGGATATAATGGCATCAATTAGCGCTTTAAAAAATATAAAGGCACGAACCGGAACTCAGGACAGTCACTCGGCAAATGTTATGGTCAAGGATATTCCGATTGGGGATATTCGGATAAAAGCGAATGTCCGGCAGGACTACACAGGAATTGAGGAACTTGCCGAAAGTATACGGCAGCATGGTCTATTGCAGCCGATAACGGTCTATGCTGATGGGGACCAATATATAGTAAAAACCGGACACCGGAGGTTTTTAGCTTGTCAGAAACTATATGAAACTGAACGAGAACGGTTTCATAGTATCCGATGCATTATCTCCAATGCGGAAAATATCGCCGTTATCCAGCTGGTCGAGAATGTCCAGAGAGAGGATTTGAGTCAGATTGACCTTTACAATGCGCTCTCTTCGCTTAGGGAACAGGGGGTTTCTCATAAACACATCGCAGAGATGATGGGGAAGAAATTGCATTATATTGAAAATTTGTTTACCGCTATCAATGAAATACAGAGTAACGAAAAGCTTAAAGAGCATCTAACTACCGCCGGCGGTAGTATTCAGAACATTTCTGAAACCAAGGGGATGCTTGATGGGCAAGCACGATTTGATTTACTTGACCAACGTCAAAAAGGGAATATCACTCGTGCTGAAATGAGGAAAAAAGCCAAGTATCTTAAACAGGATTTTCTTTTTGATATCCCAAATAACCAAACTGAGGCTTTATCACCAGAATTAGATCCAAGCATTAGAATATTGGTATCGGACGATGGACTTGTTATCAATCTTACATTTAATCATGAAGCCTCAGCTAAAATGATGATAGCAGGGATACGGCGGCTTATAGGCAAGTACGGAATAAAAGAGGAAAAAATGTAATAAATATAATATTTCTACTTGACTATTATTAAGAGTTTAGATATTTTGTAATTGAATATGGCGATAAGCCAGCCATCCTTCATTAGTAAGGCGTGGCCATTTTAGAACAAGGATGCGAGGATGACTTAGCGATCATTCACTTATTTTTTGCTATATTAAGCGTAGTGGTTATGGGTAGGTAATGCGAAAAAATCTAACCCAAAACCAAAGCTTGAGTAATTTAAATGTCAAAAGGGTTTACAAAGAACCAGCAAGACACAGTAGTAGAAGGTACCAATTGGTTTTTATAGACCACACTTCTTCTATGTATGGGAATCCATATTAAATTATTTGGTTATGTTTGGTGGAGTAAAGAGTAAGTGAAAAGAGGCATTAAAAAATACCGTCTTTCTTAACTTCCGACTCTTCAATCATAAATCGTTCTATTTAGCCAGTTACAAAAAGGAAAAAATGGTTAAACTATTCTTGTCACGAAAAGAATTAGCTGAGGTACTTGGAGTATCGGTGGCCACTATTGATAGAGGAATTCGCAATCAGGTATGGCCCTACCGGTGCTATGTTAAGATAGGGCGCAGAATTTTATACCCAGCCTCTCTTCTGGAAGAAATTGAGAAAAAAGCCAATAAAACAGGACCAACCATTCCAGTTGGGGCAACTGCATGAACACAGTAGGGTATCTGTATACATCTGGAAATAGATTCCGTATAAAAGAATACACAGTTTGTTAAAAATCAGTATCCAGGGATATTATCTGGATAATGTTTCTAAAATAATAAGGAGGTTCCGATGGACATGGGAATTGTAAAAAAAATTCAGGAATCGATTTGTAGTACCGGGCAAGTTCATATTATAATGGGCCCAACAAATCAGAGGCAATTTTTAGATGCCTGCGCCTATAAACATACGTCAAAGGGTCTGGTGAAATACCAAGCTTTTAGTAACGATGTTTTTGAATTTCTCTACGCAAACGGAATTACTAATACTGCTGAACAAAAAGAGTATCTCAAGAGAATCAAACTTAATCTGTGCCTAGGCCCTGAGGAAATAAATAAGGACGCAGATCACCTAATTGTCACTAAAGAAGGGCAGTGTCTCGATATGATCGAATTAGCCCGGATAATCAAAGACGGCCAAGACACTGACAAAGAATCACTTCGGTGGCTCAAGCCAATTACCGAATATGAAAAAAACAACCTCATCCAGCGAATGGGGGCAAATTACACTTCGAATTTCAACGATGGAAAGATAGTTCTTCAAAACTATTTAAAACTGGTTCTGTATGATTCCTCTGACGGAATGGTTGACTGGGTCATAAAGTTTTTTGCCCGATTGGTTTATGACAGAAACCATAGAAAGGAATTCGTTCGGCTCATTGGCGAAAAGAATTCTGGAAAAACTGCGATAGGAAACTTTTTATATAATCTTTTAGGAACCTATGCGGGTATTTTAACTGATAAAGTTTTTTATGGTACTGATTCTGATACGTCAAACAAAGAACTTTTCGCTTTACAATATCACAAGGTACTGATGCATACCGAGTCCAATGCCACTAAACGGGCAAAGAATATTGACACTACGCAAATTAAGAGAATAACAGGGAATTCTCTGATAAAGTACAAGGACTGTGTTTTTTCACTACAAGTGAAGATATTGGATGAAGGTAATGGCTTCCCTGAGTACGATGCGGACGCCGCATTCAATGAACGGGCGTATTTTATCCTATTTCGAAAGAATACAGACGTACCCAGTTACGTCATTGATGGAGTAATTGAAGACCTCAAGACCCATAAAGATTCCATATTTTCGTATCTTCTTCATCTAAGTGCGGAAGACTTTGATAAGGAAATACTACGGCCAGAGAGCATGAAACTTGTCCAACAATGGGTTCAATACTACAAAGATCCTGTGAAAGCTTTCTATGAGAATGCCTGTATTCGAAATCAGGCAATTAGCACTCCTGCAATAGTTGCATATCGCTTATTCCAAGAATGGGTGAGGTTATATTTAAGGCCGCATGGTGCAGATATCCCGATTCTGAAAGAAACGACCATTCCTATTCCATCAGAGATTATATTCAATCGTAAAATGACGACACTTCATGGTTCCTTTATACCTCATCGTAACAGAGGTGCTGTATTTCAATTGCTAGAAATCAAATGCGAAAAGAATTATTGGGGAGACTATCTGGAAGCTAAGCGGGATGGCCTTGATTTTATAGCCCGCCAGAACGTACTGGAAACTCTCGCGGATGCGAAAGGGAAGATGGAGACTGTGGACCAAGCGGAGAAAAGCGATGCAAAGGTCACTGAAAAAATTGCTGAAGTACAAAAGGATATCCAGGAACTTGCCACTGAGAAGCCTCAAAACATGGTTGAATCTCTACTGCAAAACAACAGTATCAAGGACAATAGCTCGATCATTATTTTCAATCAATATTTAGAAGCTATGTTTTATGCCCAGTTATGCAGGCAAGATTCTCTCACCAACTGCCCGCAGAATTCATTGCTCTCTTCGGCTGCATCCATTCCGCCTCATCAGAAGTCACTTGTTGCAGAGGTTTTTGAGCCCCTGCAATCAAATCCAGAGCCTGAATATCATGTTACCAAGCCCGGACCTTATGCTGATTTTGGCCCCATTGAATACGGTCCAGATGGGTTGATGTTCGACAATTCTACTGGTATATGGACCAAAATAGAAGAATAAAAGTATTCCAGACGACATTGTAAGGTTGTATAATAGCGTCAAGGGCTACTCGAAAGGGTAGCTTTTTTATAAAAAAATATACAGGATTGTAAAATTATTCAAAAATCGTCACTTTTTGAGTCTAAAAGTGACGATTTTCGTCAATTTAAATAAGGTCTTCTAATTACGGATGTCATTTGCTGCATATCACTGGAATCTTGTTCGTATTTTCAGACATTTCCACCTTTATCTTGGAATCATCACGGCCTACGTATATAAAGATAGCCCACCTTTCCGCACTAAGTAAAATACGGATAAGATTATGATAAATCGAAAGGAAGGGAAACATTTGGGATACCTATTTTTTATGCATACTTAATATGAAACCGCAGTTACCGATGATTTCCTGCTCTAGGCAGCTCATGTAGAGAACGCAATACTCCTAGACCATTTTTGATGAATAAGAAAAGCATTCAAAATCCCATAGAATATTCTCTCAATGGCGACCTCTTAGTATAGTATATGTTCTTATTTATCAATGACAATCAAGAATAGCGTCGGTGGTGATAGGTGCTAACTTGTTATTATAACAATCTGTATCGATAAATGTGGTAAAATTCACATTACTATGGTTGGCTTTTGGTACCATTTTGTTATTTTCACTACTGTCATCATTGTTCATCACATCTATATCATGTTTGATGCGGGAGAGTCGAGAACCGAGTGTATTGTGAGTGCTGCGAGCATCTTGCATGCTGTGGTGTTTGATAATCGTGTCATCATTATCAAGTAACGAAATGAGATATCCATAACTTGAAACGATTTGATTATAACTTATACGTGTACTACCATCGTTTTTGAATTTCAACAAGTCCTTTCCGGTATACCTTAGCTTTTCTTCCTTAGCTCCGTTGTAGATAGAACTAAAAACCGGATGAGTACTGGCATTCGTATCAACGAGAACGACATTTAAGAAGTACTTGTAATAAAGTATGCTTAAAAGAGGTGTGAACCTTTGGATAATTTCCTTGTAAGTGCCATCAATATTATCAATGGCCAAGTATTTTGAATTGCCCCGTGTGAGACGAAACTCGATTCTGCCTTGGTAAGGGCTGCTGTCGATTAGGCTGTGTTTAGTTTGATTATAAGCCTTATCTTTTTCTGCTGTATTGTAGTAATCAATCGATGATTTGCGAAAATGAGGAGTGAAATCGGGCGAATATATCGTATTGAAATACTGTTTTAATACCCTTGTATCCTTATTTGTTTTTCGAAAATCCAAGTAAGTTCGTTTGCCACTTCCGGTTCCTACATCAAATACGATTGCATTATTAGATAATGATATTGATTCTAATGACATATCGAAGAAAAACTCAACTTCACTAATGCCGATTATAAATTGACGTATATTCCTAAAGATGAAGTCCTCTGTTATCTCAAAATCTTTGTCTTGTGAAATATATTTGTCCCATGTTTCGATATAGGCATTTCTGTTTATAATAATCCCTCCCTTTTTTATTCGACTGTAAAGGGCATGAGCTACGTTTTGCAATATGTTTGGTGAATGGAATAATTCTTCTGCCTGTATATCAATATAGGTGAAGTTATTAAATCTATTTCTGATTCTTCTGATTGAAATTTTTCTGTTTGACATAAAGAATTTACTTGCATCATAGCAATCATCAAGACATGGATGCATGATGACCGTTATTTTATCAATCCCCTCTAGAACCTGCTCGCCGTTTATAAAAACCATAATCTTACTCCTATTTTCAATTTTGTTGTTGGCTATTATTAGTTTCTATTCTTATGTTACGATAGCTGCTTGCTAGTATGATTCACTTTTATGTACGAACATTATTATAGATATAGTCTAAGTAATTAGTAATTGAATGAGGAGAAAATTTGGATACAACTTTGACCATTACGGATGTTGCTGAAAAATTGCAACTATCACTATCGACCGTATATAAGTTTGCGGAAGAAGGAACACTACCGGCATTAAAAGTCGGAAAACAATGGCGATTTACAGAGGAAGATATAAAACAATATCTTCAATCCTGTAAAATGACCAATGTAATTAAAGAGGAGTAATGTTATGAAAACTAAAGAGAAAGTTATAAATAACCAACATGAATTGCAGAAATCAGTCTCTGCGGTAGCAGATGTGCTTAAAGACGTACCAGCTCAGCCAAAGGAAAAGACCATTTCGTCGCCAAAGCCTGTAACGCCAAAAGCCAAAAAAGAAACCATCAAACAACCTGCACCTGATCCAGCGCAAGTTGAGAAAAAGCCATCTTTGCTGAGAGTCCAAGCAGAACCAGACCTGATTATCAGGCCAAAACCAGTTAATGTTCATTGCGGAGTCCCCGCGCTGTCAAGGATGGTGATTGAGGATTTTGATAAAAACCCAAAGGGAGGCGACTTGTTCGCCTTTATCGATAGATGGCATAAAACAATTCAGGTATTGCAACAAACAGACTCTGGGTCGTGTTTGATAAAGAAAAGGCAAGATAATGCGATGGAATGGCCGAGCCTACCCGGAGATGCGAATGCCCCAGTAGTACTCAAAGGAATTGCAAAAGATAAGTTTCTTCAACAAATTGGGCTACCAAAAGGCTTGTCCCAATAAAAACTTCTGTCATCATCATCATCGGTCTATATATATCCTATACAGGCTAAAATGCCTATTTTTGGTATATATCCTCAATGATGATGATGAAGGAAATTCAGATATCTGCCAGACATGGAATAACAATTAGTGGCAATTTTTTCTCTTATAGCTTGTGATACCGGGACTAGTAGCTCTCCCAAGCGCGGCTTAACTACCCCTACCAAGTTTGAAGGGAATCGAAGATGAAAACACCAGCCTAGTTTTTTAGGGAAATGTTATGGCAATCAATTGGATTGGAATCGTAATGGCAAAAGCCTCATTTACCTTTACAAATAAAACAATAACAATTACTGAATTAGTAATACCTGAAACCATTGGCAAGAAAGAAACAGTTCCCTATACGCTTTCCGGAAACCAGCTGATTCTTGACGGCGATACATGCGCAAATCAGTGAATTAGTTCCGGAAAAGCGCTAGGTACCTTCCCTAAACGGTCCCTGGCGCTTTTCCAGGCGTTGCTCCCGTACTGCCCCAACCGGGAGACTGTGGGATGGGCTCAATATCATAGGAATCCAATTTCTGGCGCATATTAAAATATTCAATACCGGGAACAATATCCATCAGGTGCATCCAATTTATGGTTAACATTCTCAAGCCGAAATAAAATTTAACAGGTTTGCAATGAATAAAACAGCGTTTTGGAGCTTTATAAAAACGCAAAGACCTCAGCCAGAAGTAATACGGAATACCTATGCCGCTTTTCTGCCTCGCTTCATAATCAAGGCGCTCAAGCTCATCAAACTCTTTCCTATCAATTTCCTCCGGGGTTATTTTAAGGACAGCACGCCATTCCTTCTCGTAGTCCCAATGGCTTGATTTTGTGAGCAACACAGTCTTTACATCCGTATCGGTAACGCCAGATACGACTGGCATGGCAGTCGCATAAGCAACTTGTTCTAAAAACGAAATGCTTGCTTCGATTTCACTTTTCTTGTAGGCAACACAAAAACCTTGATGGGAATTGGTGTAATGGGACCACATAAGGGGATTGTCATAGGTTTCGGTAAAACAACCTATCCTATAGTTATGGTTGATTTCAGACATCAGTTCGCTATGGCGTATAAAGGGCGGCGGCGTGGGCCTACCATGTATGGTAGCGGGAACCGCAACGCCTGGTACATATTTTCCAAAGCCCTCGAAGGGGTCATTGAAATAGCTCACATCATTCAAACAGAGTTCATTTTTACCTATATTATCAAAGGCATGCTGAGAATTTGAATAATATTTATACAGTAAATCATCACTCCCAATCGGCGTTGCTGGCATATTTTACTCCTTGTTTAAATCGCCAAAGTTATATTCTACACCTAGTATACTTTTTTTCATCGGCCTAAAAAAGGTGCTTGGACAAAAAAAATTTTGGTTATTTATTTATAAAGATGAAATATATGAAATTATTATCAGTGTTTGGTAAAGCCTTGTAATACAATCCATACAACTATACCCCCACCACCCGCCCCACCTCCACCGAAACCGCCCCGTTATCCTCACACACCCTTCCATACACCAGCAGCGGCGCCTGGTCAAACAGCAGCCGCCCATACCGCTCATACACCCCAGGAAAAATCACCGTCTCATACAGCGCCGTCTCATCCTCAAAGGTCAGAAAGCTCATAGTAAGCCCGTCCTTAGTCCAGACCTCCTTCTGGGTAACAGGCCACCCCAGAAGGCACACAGACTGCCCAATATATTCCCCAACATACCGCCCCTTAACCCGCCGCAATCCTCTAATCTTATCCTTCCACAGCGCCAGCGGATGCAGCCCCCGCAGAAACCCCAGCGCCCGGTATTCCTCCCATAACTCCTCATCACCCGTTTTCTGCTTCACCGGAGCCGTAGCCAGTACAGCCCCCCCGCCAGTCCGGTAAACCGGGGTAACCTCCGCAGCAAATAATTCATCCTGCCCCTTACGGCTCGCCCCGGTATGTGCCTTCAACAATTCCCGCGCCTGCAACGCCCTGGGCAAGCCCCCGGCAATGCCGTCAAACACCCCCGCAGGGCAGAGCGCGATCACATCATCCCGCCCCAGCCGTACCCGCCGCAGGAAATCTGACAGCGACCGGAACTCCCCGCCCTTTTCCCGCTCAGCAACAATCGCCGCCCCCCCGGAAGCAGACAGCCCCTTAACCGCCATCAGCCCCACAACAACCCGCTTCCCCATGCCGTAGTACCGCCAGCGGCTGGCATTCACATCAGGCCCCTCCACAGCCAGCCCCATCCTCCGGCACTCGGCAATATACGCATGGGGCCTATAATAACCACCTTGGTTACTCAGCACCGCCGCCATAAACTCACCCGGATGGTGAACCCGCAGATACGCCGACTGAAACGACACCATAGCATAGGAAGCCGAATGGGGCTTACAAAAACTATACCCGTCAAAAGACAGCATCATTTCCCAAATCTTTTGTATCACCTCATCAGCAACACCGTTCTTCCTGCACCCTTCAAAAAACTGCTTTTCATAAACAGCCAGCTTAACCCCCGCTTTCTTGGCAATAACCTTCCGCAGTTTATCCGCCTCAACTTCGTCAAACCCCGCCAGGGCAACCGCAGTTTTACTCACATCTTCCTGATAACACAGAATCCCGTAGGTCTCATCCAGGATATACGCCAGCCGTGGATGAAGGGGCGCCCATTCCCCGCCCTTGAGCCGCCTGACATATTCGTTAATAAACTTATTCGCCGCAGGCCGGATAATAGACGAATGGATTACAATATGGGAAAAATCCCCAGCCCCGGTCTTTTTCTGCAACTGCCGCATAGCCGGGGACTCGATATAAAACACCCCCATGGAATCCCCCCGTGCCAGAGCCGCAACAGTAGCCCCATCCTCAACAGGCCGCCATGTATCCCGGTCAATGGCAATGCCCTGTTCCCCCAGATTTGCCAAGGCATCCCGGATAACCGCCAAAGACCTATTCCCCAGCAAATCAATCTTCACAAACCCCGCGCTTTCGGTCCCGTCCTTTTCCCAGCTTAAAAGGGGGTATCCATCCAGAGAACTTTCAATCGGCACATATTTATCTATCCGCTCAGGCGTAATCACCAGCCCCCCGCAGTGCATAGACAGCCCACGGGGCAGCCCTTCAATTTTTTTCGCAATGTCAAGAATTTCCAACCAGAGCGGATCACTCACACCCGATTTATCCCCAAAGTGAAACAACTGTTTTTCAATTTGCGAAATCTCAGCATCCCCAAACCCATAGGCCTTTGCCGCTTCACGAAACGCCGACCGGGGCCTGAACATATTATGGTTTGCCACCCGTGCGCAGTGTTCAGGGCCAAACCGCTCTATCACCCGCTTAATCAGATCGTCCCGTTCATCCCAGGCAAAGTCCACATCAATATCAGGCGGGTCAGGCCGCGCCGGATTCAGAAACCGCTCAAAATACAGCTTGTGCGCCAGGGGATCAACATTGGTAATCCCCAGGGAATAGGACACAATAGACGCCGCCCCCGATCCCCGACCACAGGTCCGGGAAGCCATGCGGACAATATCATCCATCACGAGGAAATAGGGCGCAAACCCCTTGCTGTTGATAATTCCCAATTCATACTCAATCCGCCCCAGCTCAGCGTCCCCCAGTTCCCCATACCGGGCCGCCGCCCCTTCCAGTACCCGGCTATACAATTCCTCCCCAGGCGATAGTTCCGTTGCGTATCCGGGAAAAATCCAATCTTCAAATAGTTCATGGTAAACACAAGCAGCACTAATCTCCTTCGTCCCCTTCACTGCCTCAGGCCATGACCGCAGGCGCCCCTCCAGGGCCGCATCAGAAAGGAGCAAATGGCTGTCTTTTTTTACCGCGTCCCCTTCGCCCAAATTACCCACCGTTTTACCCAGGCCAATAGCCCGTAAAGCCCGGTGAACCGGGTAATCCTCTTTTTCCAAAAACAGTGCAGTATCCAGAAAGGCCAGGGGTATACCAAGCCTGCGGCTGGGGCCAATGGCCCCAAGGGAATCAGGCGTTATTGCCCCATACAAAGCGTTAGCCCGGCCCGCCAAAGCTTCCAAAATAATTTCATCAGATGAAGCCAGAATAAGCCCGGCAGAATTTTGCCGCAGCAATGATACGGGCTTGTAATTTTCCGTATCCCGGTTTCTCATGGTCAGCAGTTCGCAGAGCCGGGAATACCCCCGCCGATCCCGGACAAAGCAATACACCAGCCCCTTATCAGGTACAGTCAGGCAAGCGCCGATAATAGGGCGCACTCCCATTTCCTTAGACTTTTCCAGAATAACCGGAAGCCCGTACAGATTATCCCGGTCAGTAAAACTAATAGTATCAATACCCAGAGCCTTGACCGCTTGTATCAAATCCTCCGGCCTCCGCACCCCATAGAGCAAAGAGTAAGCCGAACAAAGCCCCAGGCGTTCAAGCATTTGAACCCACCGGCAAAGCCAGCGCAGGCCCCCTCCGGGAAGCTACCAACACCGTCCCAGTAGTTAGCATAGCCAGCCCATATTTATTCCGTACCTTATCCGCCGCTTCCTGCAATTTCCGCTGTTTTGTATCTTCCGCTATCTCGAACAAATCAGGCGACCACCCCAAAGGCCGCAGATCCCCCAGGGTCAGCGTAATACTCCGAACCCTCAGCCGCCGCACCACCGCTTTCAGGTACACCCGTTCCGCCGCCCCCGCAATATCCCTATCCGTAACACAAAGCCGCCTGAGTTTTTCCTGCCCCTCCACCCGGACCCCATCAGCGTACACAATGCCCAGAGCCACCGCCCCAGCCCCCCATTTCTGCCCCCGCATTTCAATGCCCCCCGTTTCCGCCAGAAGCATAAGGCCACCCCGGATAACATCAAAATCCAGGGTATCCTCCGCAAGCTCCAAATGTTTTTCTATCCGCCGTTCCCCCAGGAAAGCCGCCACCACCGGGCTATCATCAATACCCCGCGCCGTGTCCCTGAGCCGCCGCCCATGCTTCCCGAAAAGGGCAATCGCCTCCCCGTCAGAAAGGCAAGCCAGCTCCCCAATCTCCCGCAGCCCCGTAACCGCCGCAGTCCGCAAAAGGGACGGCCCCATACCGGGAAGCAAACACAAATCCTGGTGGATCAAAAAATCCGGTTCCCCCCCGGCCTGAATCTGGATAAGCCCCATAGGCCGAATAGTCCGGGTCGCAATCTTGCCAACCAGCTTATTACCCGCCACCGCCGCCGCAGGGCGGATGCCAACCCGTTCCAGCATCTCCCGCAGAATCCGGCTCGCACAATCCGCCGCAGGCCCGAACAGCCGGGCCGTCCCGGTCAGGTCCAAATACAAATTGCCAAATTGGTCATTCTCATAAATCGGCGCATACACCGAAGCAATCTTTTCCAGTTCCCTATTCATAGCCGCATACGAAGCAGGGTCAGGCGCCAACACCGGCAAATCCCTCACCAGCCGTTCCGCAACCGCCAACGCCATACCGGGGCTAATCCCCTCCCGCAGAGCCTCAGGCGAAAGGTCAAGCACCAAAGCCCGCCCCCCCGTAGCCCCGGCAACAACAAAAGGCCGCCCCCGGAGCGCCCCGTCCTTTTGAGCCGCCACCGCCGCCCGGAACCCGATAATATTAAGATGGCAAACCGCCCGGTTTATGTTCCCCATGTTCAGCCCGATATTTCGCCCAATCCCGCCCGTTTCAAAATCTCTAACAGCGTTTGTGCGTTCTGTACCGCCTGCCCCCGCGCATGGTTGTTAAAGTACACCAAAATCCTATCCGCCTGCACTTCGATCCGCCGTATCCGGTCAAGCCAGGCTTCAAGCTCCCGCTCGTTGTACAGGTAGTCATACCGGGCCACCTCATCGGACCCCCACCATGCCCCGGCATTCCGCCCATGGAGCCGGATATACGCAAAGGGCGCCGTAACCACATCCAGAGCCGGGGGCAGCTTCGCCAAATCCGGCATATCCAGCGCCACCAGCGCCGCCCCCTGTTTTCGCATACCCTCGATCATCCTCGCGGTATACCAGTCCGCCACCCGGAATTCCACCGCAAGGGGAACCCCCTGAAAACAAGAAAGCACATCCCGCAAATAGCGCCGATTCTCAGTTGTATAATGGAACGAATAGGGAAACTGGAATAAAACCGCTTCCAGCCTCCCGGCTTGCAGGACCGGTTCTATGGCTTCCCGGTATGTCTCCGCCTCAGCCTTCCAGTTATTGGGGTCAATTTTATGGGTCAGGCTCTGGTGCGCCTTTGCGGAAAAGCCCAAGCCCGGCCCCCCGTCAACCAGCATTTTTGCCAAATTTGCCGCCTTGGGCATGGAATAGTAGGTATAGTCCAGCTCGACCGTGTTAAACCGCTTCGCATACAGGGATAGATAGTCCTCTTTTTTGGTTCCCAGAGGGTACACCGGCCCCAGCCAGTCGGTATAATAAAACCCGCAGGTTCCCACCACAATTTTTGCCATACAATCCTACAAACCCTCTTTACAAATCGGCTAATTGCCTATAAAATTCACTCATGGTGATTAAAATAATCACCGGATTTTAACTGTAGATCAGGGCAATAGAGGCTGTCAATGGAAACCGAGGAAGAACGCTATAATTTTCTTCAAAAACGCTCCGGTTTATCAAAATTGGAGTTTGCCCGGAGCCTGGGGGTATCAAAAGAGCGGGGGTATTCCCTCTCAAAAGGCATTTACCACGCTTCCCGTGAAATTCTGGACAAATTGTCCTCGATATATAACGTCAACCTAAACTGGTTCCTTCTGGGGGAAGGCTCCCCCTTTGAGACCGAAAAAGTCGCTATACGGCTGCTTCGCCAGGAAGCCGCCGCCGGACGGGGCCGGGAGATAGAAGACTATGCCGAGGAGGAGACCCTCAAGCTCCCCCGATCCCTTGTCAGCCCCTACCGCCCGGAAAACTTGCAGGCCGTCTATGTCGCCGGGGATTCCATGATAGGCGAACACATCTACAATGGCGATGCGGTTATTTTTCACCCCGGCCAGACCGAAGGCAACGGCATCTATGTCCTGTCCCTGGACACCGCCCTACTGGTCAAACGGGTGTCCTTTGACGAGCTGCCCCGGTCAGTCTCCCTCATCAGCGCCAACCAAGCCTATCCCCCCCGACAAATAGTAGGGGAAGAACTGGAAAATCTGCGGATTGAAGGACGTGTGGTTACTTGCATTCATAAGGTTTGATGATATAATATGATTCACATAGGGTATTTTAGTGGCAGATAAAATTTCAATTAAGATTAACCAAGATGTACCAGATTCACAAATAAAAAAATGCGAATTTAAATTGCCATATTTTACAATATTAACTGGAAAGAATGGGACAGGGAAGACCCATTTAATAGAAGCAATAAATAATCAAAATTGTACTATTGTAAATGCAAATGACGGTAAAATATGCCAGAAAATAAAATACATCAAATTTGCTGCGTTACGTGCTGATATCAATGAAGTTTACAATTCATCTGAAATTCATAATGTATTCGAAAATATAAAAAATTCATATGATCAAGCGTTAGTAAACCATCCGAATAATCCAGAACCGATTGATATTATTAACGAAACAGTGGGAAATCTTTGTATGAACTTTGGTTACTCTCAAAATAAAATTAACAACTTAACAACTTTATTCGAGAAAGCAATTTTATCATCAGGCGGTAACTTTCGCAAATTAAATATTGATTATATATCAGAAAATTTTGATGTAACCTTATTAGAAAATAATAATGATTTGTTTATAGCAAATATCACAGGGATATTTTCATATTACCATCGAATGGAAATTGTTAATAAATTAAAAAAGATAGAAGCTACTGAAAAAAGGTATTCTAAAAATTTTTATTTATCTGATAGAGAGTTTGTCCAAAAATATGGAAAGGCGCCTTGGGACAGTATTAATACTGTTTTATCAGTGTTAGAATTGCCTTACATGGTAACAAAGCCAGAGCAATATGAAACTGATTTTGTGTTTCACTTAAAATTAAAAGATATTAGTACTGGCATTGAGATTAGTCCTTCAAAACTCTCAACCGGTGAACAAGTCTTAATGTCATTGGCAATGGCTAAATATAATTCAGGCAGAGACTTTGAAAAAATAGATTTGTTGTTGATTGATGAACCGGATGCCGGCCTTCATCCTTCAATGTCAAAAAAAATGATTGAAATATTAAAGCGAGATATAGTCGACAGCGGTATACCTGTAATAATTAGTAGTCATTCACCGACTACTATTGTGGCAGCAGATAATGAAAATATTTATGAAAAAGAACGTGGTATATCAATACCAAAGCAAAGTACCATACAAGAAGCTATTGAAATATTGACAAAAGATATTCCTTTTTTGGAAGTGTCAATGAACCAAACTCGGCAGATTTTTGTAGAAAGTGAATATGATGCATCTTCTTTTGATAAAATATCGCACATTTTCTGCAAAAATTTGAATAGTCTAAATCTTGTATTTCTCCCAACAAAAGGAAAAAAGGAAAATGGGGCAAATTGCGAGAATGTGAAGTTCATTTTAAACAGATGCAAAGATAATCCTAATATTTATGGAATAATTGACGGTGATGCCAAAAGAGAGCAAGCGGATAACAGCAAATTGTTAATATTAGGTAATGGGAAAAGATATGCAATTGAAAATTACATTCTGGATCCTTTGCTAATGGGGTTGTGGTTTATAAAAATTGGTAAAAGGGAACCTTTGCATTTTGATTTGACATTTTCTTCATATGCGGAAACAATGAATAATTTAGATGAAATATCTGCTCAAAAAATCATCAATAAAGTATTGACTGATATTGAAATGATTTCTGGTGAAAAGGTAACATATTTAACATTCAACAATTGGACGTTAAGTATCACAAATGTATTTTGCAAATGTCAAGGCCATGAAGCAGAAGGCGAGAGTTATAGAAAATATGATTTTTTGAATCCTAATATTTCGCAATATAAAGGAGATTATCTTAAAAAAGAAGTTATTAAGAGTATATGGACGGATTGCTATCAGTATTCGCCAAAAGAAATATATGATACATTAAAAAATATTCGTTAGGTAATAAGTGCAAATATCAATTAAGAAGTGTAAAATGACTATGGCAGACGAAAAAAAGTAAGAATACTCAGAGCTATATAGGATTGAATAATGGGATATTCAAAAGGCATTGTTTACTTTATTGATATTCTGGGGTCTAAAAAGAGAATAGATGATTTTGACGGATCATTAAAAATTAATAATATTTTTCATGGGTCTTTATATGATCTAGAAACATTAGCAAATTTTGACTGTGGTGAAAAATATGTTACATCATTTTCGGATTGTGCATATATTATATTTAAAATGAAAGATGAGTATAGTGATGATAAAATGTTTGTAAAATATCTTTATCATAGTTTGGATGAAATTTCAATGTTGATGCGTAATTTTGTTTCCAATAAATTTCTCTGTAGAGGGGGTATCGCAATGGGAAATTTGTATTTTGATGAAACAAAAAATATTATGTTTGGTCCAGCGATAAATAATGTATATGAATTGGAACAAAAAGCAAAAATGCCTCGCTTGATATTTGATGATGATTTGGCAAAAATGCTATTAGATTATGAAACAGAACTTAAGAAAAATGATAAGTATTTTAATATTTTTGTTCGTTATCTTGATATTATAATGAAAGATAATATGGATCATAGATATTTTCTAAATTATCTGGCGGGATCTCCGATGTTGCTAGATAATTCTATCGACTATTATGCCCGACAACAAGAATGGGTTAAAAATATCATTGAAAAAGAACCAGATCATGAAATTGTTGCCAAATATAATTGGCATTTGGATTTTTTAACAACCGTTAAAAATGATTATGTTATAAATCGAGATGAAAGAGATGTTTAAATTAAGCAATATAAAATGAATAAAAATAGTAGTAATACTATTTAAATCGTATCAAACCTCTCCTTCGCCTATATATTACTACTTAGAATAACTTATAAGTTATCCGGGCCGCTCCGTATGGGGTGGCCTTATTCATTTACAGGAGGAATCTCTATGCTCTATGAAATCGTCTCTGAACGGAAAGTGACATACACCACCATAATTAAAAACCCCGACGATATGTACAAGCTTGTGAAACGATACGCCCAGGCAAAAAAAGAGCAGTTTATTGTAGTGACACTTAATACTGCCCATGAACCATTATCAGTCCGTATTGTGAGTACTGGAACTATCAACAGGGCAATCATACATCCACGGGAAGTATTCTACCCGGCTACCCAAGACTTAGCCTCGGCGGTGATTCTTTGCCACAATCACCCTTCGGGCAGCTTAAAGCCGTCCTGCGGGGACAAGGTTATGACTAATAGGCTCATAGCCGCAGGACAAATTATGGGAATCCACATTTTAGATCATCTTATCATTGGAAAATCCGGGTACTTCAGTTTTCGGGAGAATGGCTGTCTGCTGGAAGGTGATGAAATTCTAAAACTGTCTTTGAAAGATTTTGTTGAGGGAACATAAATCTATGATCCTCAGCGCCTTTACCTTCTTTTTAACGGCAGCGTTGCTGTCTGGAAATATCACACAAAGGCCGCCCGATAAAGGCGGTCCATTTCAATTTTGGAGGTGCTTAATTATGGCACATGGAATTATGGAGAACGATTGGATGTTCAGCGGCAAAGGCGTTGTACCCTGGCATGAAATTGGGACAGTGCTGGACGGCGTACTCACTTCGGGCGAAGCTATAAAAGCGGCAAAACTTACCTGGAAGGTTGACCAGATTCCGGTATTTGCTGCTGGTAACTGGGCTGAGGCAATACCGGGTTTTGTGGCAAATGTCAGGAATGACACAAAAGAAGTCCTTGGCATTGTGACCGACCGGTACTGTGTTGCCCAAAACCAAGATGTGTTTGCCTTTGCAGATGAATTGATAGGGACAAACAAGGCAAAATGCACCTATGAAACTGCCGGGAGCCTTTGGAATGGCCGGAGGGTTTTCATGCTGGTGAATATGCCGAAAGGCCGGATAGTGGGTGACGACTACCAGCCCTATCTTTGCCTGTCCAATGCCCATGACGGCACAGCGTCCCTGCAAGTCTTCCTGACCGGTATCAGGGTAGTCTGTAACAATACCCTGACGGCAGCGCTCCATACCGCAAAACGGAAAATATCAATCCGGCATTTGACAAACATGGAACAGCGCAAGGATGAAGCCCTGCGGACCATGGGCGTGGCATCCAAATACTTCCACGATCTTGAAGTATTTGCGTCCATGCTCGCCGGAAAGAAGGTCAACATCACAAAAGTGCTGGACAAACTTTTCCCCGCTTCCAAACAGATGTCCACCCGCCAGGTTAAATCAAACCTTGAAGTAAAGGAGCTTATCAAGACGCTTTTCAAGCAGAAGGATGACCTGCAAAACTTCCGGGGGACGGCATGGGGGGCATACCAGGCAATCGCGGATTACCGCAGCAATGCCGAGCCGAGACGCAAAACAGCGACGTATGCGGATACAAAAATGGCGCGGTTTCTGGACGGCGATGATGTAATGACCCAAGCCCAGGAAATTATCCTGGAGCTTGCTGCATAGCCTATCCATCCCTTCTGCGCCTTTGCGGAAGGGATGCGCATTGCTTAAAGTTTACACGATTAATCTCACAATAAGAAGGAACATACGATGAAACAAGCGATGGTTGATTTCACCCGGCAGGAAGATGTAGCCGAGGATTACCTTACGCCTATGGGGGCTATAGATGTGTTGCAGGAACACCTTTTATGGTTCAGTAGCAAGCGCGTGATTTGGGAGCCCTGCGATCCTGATGGATCATCCAATATTACAAAACAGTTCAGGAAGATAGGGCATACCGTGGTAGCTACCGGGCTACCGGGCGTTGATTTCCTGCAACAGCGGAAACCGCCAAAAGGAACCAAATGCATTGTCACCAATCCGCCGTACTCATTGAAAGATGAGTTTTTGGAAAAATGTTTCAGCTTTGGGATTCCTTTCTGCCTGCTGCTTCCGATAACGG